>DASYIS010000511.1:0-2867 GCA_035997375.1 Chthoniobacteraceae bacterium | reverse complement strand
CCACAAAGCGGCAGCAGGCTGCCGCAGTCCAAGGCCTTCGGCTTCCGCGGCCACGCTCAGCGGACCATGAGCAAGGCCTTCACCAAGGAAGACGACGATGCACCGGAGGAGCCGCTCGTCGCGCGGCCGCTGTCGACTTTGCCCTTCGGCGCGAAGAACTACCTCACCGCGGACGGCGCGGAACGGTTTCGCGCGGAGCTCCGCGAGCTGGCGGAACAACGCTCCTCGCTCGCGGAATCCGCCGGCGATCCGGCCGTGAAACGCCGGCTCCGCGCGCTCGACCAGCGCGCCCTCGACCTGGAGGACATGCTCGCCACCGCGGAAATCGTGAGCGCCAACGCGTGCGAACCGGACGAGGTTTGTTTCGGCTCCACCGTTGCTGTTCGCGAACCCGATGGCACGGAGCACGAGTACCGGATCGTCGGCGTCGACGAAGCGGATTTCGACCGCGGATGGGTGAGCTGGATTTCACCAATCGCGCGGGCGCTCACTGGGGCTCGAGTCGGGCAGCGCGTCGCGTTCAAGTTTCCCTCGGGCGAGAAGCAGCTCGAAATCGTGGCGATCCGAGCGTGAGCTGCGGTGGGTCTAACAATCATGGTTGCCGCGGATCGCTCCTCATGAGTCTTTAGAGGTCGCCTTGTCTCCCCATGAAGTTGCTGCTCCCGCTCCTCCCGTTCGCTTTATTCGGCGCGTCGCTCTTCGCCGCCGAGGCGCCGGTGCCGGAGAAGATCGACTTCAACCGCGACGTGCGGCCGATTCTCTCGGACCTCTGTTTCAAGTGCCACGGCTTCGATGACAAGGCGCGCAAAGCCGGCCGCCGGCTCGACACGGTCGAGGGGGCGCTGGCGGAGTCGGAAGGCGTGCGCGCGATCGTGCCCGGCAAGCTCGCGGAGAGCGAGTTGCACGTGCGGATTCACTCCACCGACAAGGATGAGGCGATGCCGCCGAGCAAGACCGGCAAGAAGCTGACCGAGCGCCAAAAGGCCGTGCTCGATCGCTGGATCGAGCAGGGCGCGCCGTACGCGAAACACTGGTCGTTCGAGCCGGTGCGGCAGCCAACGCCGCCCGTAACGAAGAGCGCGCCGACCGGAAATCCCATCGACTCCTTTATCCGCGCGCGGCTGGAGCACGAGGGCCTGGCGCCTTCACCCGAGGCCGACCCTTACGCGCTGTGCCGCCGACTTTCCCTTGATTTGATCGGCCTCCCGCCGACGCCGGAGGAAGCGGATCGTTTCGCCGAGGCGGCGCGGGTGAGTATGCAGCAGGCGGTGGAGCAACTCGCCGATCGCCTGCTCGCTTCGCCGCAATACGGCGAGCGCTGGGCGCGGCCATGGCTGGATCTCGCGCGGTACGCCGATACGAACGGCTACGAGAAGGACCGCACGCGGAGCATCTGGCCGTGGCGCGACTGGGTCATCGCGGCGCTGAACGCGGACATGCCGTTCGACCAGTTCACGATCGAGCAACTCGCAGGCGACAGGCTGCCGAACGCGACCCCTTCGCAGATTATTGCGACGGGCTTTCATCGGAACACCATGCTGAACGAGGAAGGCGGCATTGATCCGCTGGAGTACCGCTTCCTCGCGATGACCGATCGCATGGCGACAACCGGCACCACTTGGCTCGGCTTGACCATCGGCTGCGCGCAATGCCATTCGCACAAGTACGATCCGATCCTGCATCGCGAGTATTACCAGCTGATGGCGTTTCTCGATAACGCCGACGAACCTGAATACCGCGTGAAGCCGGCGAACTTTGCGGCGACGAAAACGGAAGTGGAGGCGAAGATCGCGGCGGCGACGGCGGCGCTGCCCGGACGCTTTCCAGTGAAGCCCGGCGGACCGACGCTCGAGCAGGCGTTCGCCGAATGGGCCGCGCGCGAATCGGCGAACCTGGTGCGCTGGACCAGACTGACGCCCAGCTCGGCGATGGCGAATCTGCCGCTGCTCACCGTGCTGCCCGACGACTCGGTGCTGGCGAGTGGTGACCAGACGAAGATGGACACGTACGAGCTGGAGTATCCCGTGACGCTCGCCCGCATCACCGCGGTGCGGATCGAAGCGCTGCCGGACGACTCGCTGCCAAACCACGGGCCGGGCCGCGCGTACTACGAAGGGCCGGCCGGCGACTTCACGCTGACCAATTTCACGGCGGCAGCGGACGGCCGGCCGCGCCCGTTCGCGAGCGCGACGGAGAGTTTCGCCTCCGGCAAATTCACCGCCGCGCAGGCGATCGACGACAATCTGCAGACCGGTTGGTCGGTCGCGGGTGGACAGGGGAAAGCGCACCACGCGGTCTTCCAGTTCGCGACCCCAGTCGAAGGTGCCGCCGAGCTGAAGTTGACCATGCAGTTCGCCCGCCACTACGCCGCCGACCTTGGGCGCTTCTGCATCTCGGTGACCGAAGATCCGCGCGGCCTCCCCGCCACGAAGACCCCGCCGTACACGCCGTATCTTCAGCTCATCCTGCAGGAGCCGGCGGCCGAGCGGACGGCCGCGCAGAAACAGTTGCTCTTCGAGTACTTCCTCATGACCACGCCGGAACTGGCCGAGGCGCGCGCGGAGATCGACAAGCTCCGCAATTCGCTCGAAGCCTTTCCGACGACGTTGGTCATGCACGAGCGTCCGCCGGAGAATCCGCGTCCGACGTTCCTGCACAAGCGGGGCGAATATCTGCAAGCTGCCGAGCAGGTCCAGCCGGCCGTGCCGTCCATCCTGCCGCCGCTTCCGGCCGGTACCGAACCAGACCGCCTGGCTTTCGCGCGCTGGCTGGTCGCGCCGGAAAATCCGCTCACGGCGCGCGTGACGGTGAACCGCCAGTGGGCGATTCTCGTTGGGCGCGGCCTCGTGAAAACCACGGAGGATTTC
>DASYIS010000510.1:0-7433 GCA_035997375.1 Chthoniobacteraceae bacterium | reverse complement strand
TTCTGCTGACCGACCACGGCATGCCCGGCATGAGCGGCCTGGAACTGGTGAAATGCGCGCGCCGCCTGCGGCCCAACATGCCGGTCCTGATGCTGACCGGCTTCGGCCACGAAGGTCTGCAAAGCGGCGACACCCCGCCCGGCGTCGACCTCATCATCAACAAACCCGTCCCGCCGCTACAACTCCGCCGCGCCGTCGCCGACGCCATTCACCCGCCGCAAAACGTGGTGCCGTTCAACGTCGTGAGCGATGCAGCAAAGCCGGCGGAAGCGCATGTGAAGCGGGGGTGAGCCTTGCGAAAGTGGGCAGAAGCTGGGAGGCTTAGAGCGGGAAGAGGATCACCATCGAGGAGATTTATGCCGACCCGCATGTCATTGGCGCGCTGCTGGCGGCGGGCGAGCCGGCGGAGATTGTTTGCAAGGGGGATCGCGTGTGGATCCTGGAGCCTGCGAACACCCGATCGGTCGAAGAAATCAGCGATGCGGCTCCAGAGGAGCCGAACTCCCAAGGTGAGTGAGTCTTGCGCAGCCGTCGAGAATCTGGCATGGTCAGCGTGAAGTGAAGACGATCACGCTCGAGGATATTTACGCCGACCCGCATGTGCTCGACCCGCTGTTGGCGGGAGAGCCGGTGGAGGTAATGCAAAAGGGGGAGCGCCTGGGACAGTTGACCCCGCGGCTAGAACAGCCGGTCCAAAAGAAGCCGCGTGTGCGCTTCGATGCCGCAAAGCATCGCGCGTGGTTCCTGAAGACCCACGGACCGGATGCGTACAAGAGCACGCGCACGACCGCCGATATCTTCGACGAACTGCGGCGCGAACGATCCCCGAGAGGTGAGTAGTTTTGCCGAAAGCAGTTTCCTCTTCGCGCTCTACTTCCCGAACGAGGATTCCGTGGGGGCTCCCGAATATGTGGAGCAATCAGCCGAGCCCCTCATCGTATCGAGGCTCGTCGAGTATGAGTTTCATCAGGCGGTGTGGCTCGATGTTTTTCGCCGCGAGCACGGCGAACGAAAGGCCATCGACCGCACAACGGCGCATGCCGGATTAGCCGCCTTCGAAATCCACCTCGAATCGGATGTGTTAGAGATCGCACCGGTGAGATTGGACGAACTTCTGAACGAAGCATTTCGACTCACTGACATACACACCGTGCGCGAAGGGATCCGCTCCATGGATTTGCTTCACATCGCCGCCGCCAAGGTCCTCGGCTGCACGGAGTTCCTCACCTTCGACAAATTACAGCGCCGCGTCGCCGAGCTCGAGGGCTTCTCGGTCCCGCTCTGACCTCCGCGCGCCCGCCGCAAACCGGCTTGCGCTTTTCGCCGGCGCGACCAACCTTTCTCTTCCATGAATTTGCGTTTTGCCAAGATGAACGGTGCCGGGAACGACTTCGTCGTCATCGACAACCGCGAGGGCCAGGCCGCGCTCGGCCGCCAGGCCATCGAGCGCCTGTGCGATCGCCATCGCGGGATCGGCGGCGACGGCTTGCTCGCGGTCGAGCCCGCCGTGAATGGCGCCGACTTCCGGATGCGCTACTACAACGCCGACGGCGGCGAGGCCGAGATGTGCGGCAACGGCGCCCGCTGTTTCGCCCGCTTCGCCGGCAAGCTCGCCGGCCGCACGGATGCCGTCAGCTTCGAGACGATCGCCGGCGTCATCACCGCGCAACTCATCGGGGAGCGCGTCCGTTTGCAAATGAGCCGGCCGAAGGATCTCGCCCTCGGCCTCGAGCTCCCGGTCGACGGCAAGACCGTGACCGCCCATTTCATGAACACCGGCGTCCCGCATGCCGTGGTCATCGTCGACAACCTCAAGGAGCTCGACGTGCACAAGCTCGGCTCCGCCATCCGCTGGCACGAGCGCTTCGCGCCGAAGGGGACGAACGCCAACTTCATCCAACAGGCGAAGGACGGCTCCCTCGCCATCCGCACCTACGAGCGCGGCGTGGAAGGCGAAACCCTCGCCTGCGGCACCGGCGTCGTCGCCGCCGCGCTGATCGCCAACCAGGTCCTCGGCGTCTCGGCGCCCGTCGGCGTGCGTGTCCGCGGCGGCGACGTGCTGGAGGTCGGCTTCGAGCGCGCCGGCGGAGAATACAACGCCGTGACGCTCACCGGGCCGGCGGACTTCGTGTTCGAGGGGACAATCGAGGTGTAGCGCGCAGCGCCTGCGTCACCACTTCATAAAGGCGAGCTCGGCCTCCGGGATCGTGAACCCGCGCCGCGCGAGTTCCTGCAACAGCGACTGGATTCCGGAGAGCCACATGTAGACGCGGACCGTCCCGTACCGCGTCGTGGAGATCGCGTACCACTGCATCTTCTTGTCAAAGGTGATGCCGGTGATGTCCTCCCACGGGATCGTCCGGTTCCGCCGCCACGGCGACTTCGTTTGCAATCCATGCACGTCGAAGCGGATCGAGGTATGGAAAAACTCCAGGTGCAGGATCAGCGGCAGCACCAGAAAGCACGCGAAACACACGAGACCTCGCTCGCGCCTGCCCGGGTCCGCCTCTGAGAGCGCGACCCACAGCATGAGGCCGAGGAAAAAAACCTCGCCCACCAGGGCGAAGCCTTTGATCGGCCACCCGTACGCCACGACCATCTGCTCGCCCTCCGGCCGGGCGAGCGGCTTCACCGTCCGCGTCAGACCCTTCATGATCTCCAGCGTGATCGCGGCTGTCGGGTCGTGGACGGGTGGAAGCGGTTCCGGCCGGCGCGGGGAGTCGGGGGTTTCCATGGGGAGACTCGGGTCGAGGGCTCCAAGCGAACTCGTTGAAGCCGCCTGCGGCAATTCGAAAAATCGCAGGCCGAGGGAATTCGCCCGGCCGGCCGCAGCTCGTTCCCACCCCTGCAAAAATCCGCTGTTGTCCCGTGCCCGCTCCTGCCCTAGACACTCTGCCCCACTTATTATGTTTGAAGGCACCTTCACGGCGCTCGTTTCGCCGTTCCGCAATGATCGTTTCGACGAAGACGCGTTTACGCGGCTCGTCGAGGCGCAGATCGCGGGCGGCATCACGGGCCTCGTTCCAGTCGGCACGACGGGGGAATCTCCCACGCTCGATCACGCGGAGCACACCCAGGTCATCGAGCTCGCGGTGAAAGCCGCGGCGGGCCGCGTCCCGGTCATCGCCGGGACGGGCTCCAACGCGACCTCCGAGGCGATCGCGCTGACGAAGGACGCCGAGAACGTCGGCGCGGATGCCGCGCTGCTCGTCGCGCCCTATTACAACAAGCCTTCACAGGAAGGACTCTACCTCCACTTCCGGAAGATCGCCGAGTCGACCAAGCTCCCCATCATTCTCTACTCGATCCCCGGCCGCTGCGGCGTCGAGATCGGCGTCGAGACGGTCGTGCGGCTGGCGCGCGATTGCGCGAACATCGTGGCGATCAAGGAAGCCGGCGGCTCGGTCGAGCGCGTGAGCGCGTTGCGCGTGGCCGTGCCGGCGAAGTTCGAGATCCTCTCGGGCGACGATTCGCTCACGCTGCCGTTCATCGCGGCGGGCGCGTGCGGGGTCATCAGCGTGGCGTCGAATCTCATTCCCCGGCAGGTTGGCGACCTCGTGCGCCATGCGCTGGCCGGCGATTACGCGCAGGCGCTCGCCCTGCATCAGCATCTCTACCCGCTCTTTAAGGATCTCTTCATCGAGCCGAATCCCGTGCCGGTGAAAGTCGCGCTCGCGCTCGCCGGCCAGATGCTGCCGGATGTGCGCCTGCCACTCTGCGGCATGTCGGAAGCCAACCAACGCAAGCTCGAGGCCACGCTCCGCAGCCTGCAACTCGCCGCCTGATTTATGGAACCGCTTCGCATTCTCATCAATGGCTGCAAAGGCCGCATGGGGCAGGCCGTCATGGCGCTGGCCGAACAAAATCCCTCGTTCGAAATCGGCGCGACGGTCGACCTCGGCGACGACTTCGCGGCGGTGCTGCCGCGCTGCCAGACGGTGATCGATTTCTCCCACCACTCGACGATCGAGTTCGTGCTCGCGCGTTGCATCGAGAAGCAGAAGTCGCTCGTCATCGGCACCACGGGGCACACGGACGCGCAGATCGCGGCCATCCGGCACGCGGCCCGGCAAATCCCGATCGTCCACGCGCCGAACTTCAGCGTCGGCGTGAACACGCTCTTCTGGCTGACGCGCAAGGCGGCGGAAATCCTCGGGCCGGGGTTTGACCTGGAGGTCGTGGAGATGCATCACCGGCTGAAGAAGGATGCGCCGAGCGGCACCGCGAAACGGCTGGCGGAGATCCTCGCCGAGGCGCGCGGCCTTTCCTACAATAAGGACACCCGCCACGGCCGCAGCGGCATCGTCGGCGAGCGGACGGCCGGCGAGATCGGCGTCCACGCGATTCGCGGCGGCGACGTGGTCGGCGATCACACTGTCATTTTCGCGGCGCAGGGCGAGCGGGTGGAGCTCACGCACAAGGCCTCCAGCCGCGACACGTTTGCGGGCGGCGCGTTGCGGGCGGCGCTCTGGCTGCGCACCAAGCCGGCGGGCTTGTATGACATGCAGGATGTCCTGCAGTTGACGTGAGGGCGGGCATCGCACTCGGGTCGAATCTCGGCGATCGCCTCGCGCATCTCCGCACGGCGTGCGCGCTCCTGCGCGCGTCGCCGGCGCTCGGCGAGCCGATGCGCTGGTCGCGCATTTACGAGACCGAGCCGGTCGGCACCGCGAGCGACGCCGGCGCGTTTCTGAACGCGGTGGCGGAGGTGGAATTCGAGGGGCATCCGCTCACGCTGCTCGACGAGTTGCAGGCGATCGAGGCGTGCCTCGGCCGGCCCTCCAAGCGCCCGCGCAACGCCTCGCGGACGATCGACCTCGACGTGCTCTACGTCGGCAACCTCGCGCTGAGCAACGACGAGATCGTCATCCCGCATCCGCGGCTGCACGTGCGGCGCTTTGTGCTGCAGCCGTTGTGCGATCTGCGGCCGGAGCTGGTGCTGCCGGGGCAACACCGGACCGTGGCGGAATTGCTGGCGGCCGTCGGCGACGACGCGCAGGTAAAGTTGCGGCCGGAGACGCTGCCGGAACCGTGAGATCATTACGACAAACAACGAACATGTTCCCGACGATTTTGTTCCGCGGCCTTCGGCAACCTCGAAGAGGTTTCATCATACAGCCCAGGGTTGCGAGGAACGAGCTACCCTGGGTTATTGCCAGGGACGGTGCCAACCCTGAAAGGGTTGCAGCGAGCCCGCGGCTTCAACCCTTTCAGGGTTGGCAAAATCGTGGGCGGAGTTCCCAGGGTAGCTCGTGCCTCGCAACCCTGGGCTGCATGATGAAATCCCGTTGGGATTGCCCACAGCGGCGCGTCATCGACCGTGACCACTGTGTGCATTCGGCCCGGAGACGCTGTGTGAGTAGGCGCGGAAATCATGAGCACGCCTGACCTCCAGCGTTTCCGCGAGATGAAACGCCGCCGCGAGCCGCTCGCGGTGCTGACGGCTTACGACTACCCGACCGCGCGCCTGCTCGACGAGGCCGGGCTCGACATCCTGCTCGTCGGCGATTCGCTCGGCATGGTCGTGCTCGGGTACGAGGACACGACTTCCGTGACGATGGAGGAGATGCTCCACCACACGCGCGCGGTGCGCCGCGGGACGCAGCGCGCGCTGGTCGTTTCCGATCTCCCGTTCGCCTCGTATGAAACGCCCGAGTCCGCGCTGGCCAATGCGCGCCGGCTCGTCGAGGCAGGCGCGGATGCGGTGAAGCTGGAGGGCGGGGTCGCGGTCGAGCCGCAGATCGCGGCCATCACCGGCGCGGGGATTCCGTTCATGGGGCACATCGGGATGTCGCCGCAAAACGTGCGCAACGAAGGCGGCTACCACCTCAAGGGGAAGACGGACGAAGAAGCCGCGCGGATCGAGGACGACGCGGCGGCGGTGCAGCGCGCCGGCGCGTTTTCCGTGGTGTTGGAACTGGTGAAGCCGGCGGTCGCCGAGCGCATTTCCGCGGCGCTGGAGATTCCGACGATCGGGATTGCCGCGGGCTCCGGCTGCGACGGCCAGGTGATCGTTTCGCACGATTTGTTCGGGTTCTTTCCGTGGTTCACGCCGCGGCACGTGAAGTGGCACGGGCGCGTCGCGGAAGAGATCCGCGAGGCGGCCAAGCGGTTCGTGGAGGAGACGAAACGGCCATGAACACGCGCTGGAAAAGGGAAGGCTCGATGCAGTGGGCGCGCAGCGCCGGCCCGGGGAGCACACGCGCCCCGCGTGTTCTGGCCGGCGCCCTCGCCGGCCAGGGGGTGTTCAACCAACTGCGCGTGCATACCCACCATACCGTTTGCCGCGCACAACGGGATTCGGCGAGGGCGCCGAATCCGGCACGCGAGGGCGCGCGCGCTCCCCGGGCCGGTCGCGCTCCGCGCTCGAGGCTCACCCCAGCAGCGCGCCCACGTGCGCGACGAGCGCCGACGCGAGCCCGCTGAGGTTGTAGCCGCCTTCGAGCACCGAAACGACGCGGCCATGCGCGTAATGATCCGCGATGTGCATGAGCATTTTCGTGAGATCGGCGAAGTCCTCATCGACGAGCGTGAACTGCCCCAGCGGATCGTCTTTCCGCGAATCGAAGCCGGCGGAGATGAGCACGAGCTCCGGTCGGAACGCGTCCATCGCGGGCGCGAGTTTCTTCTCGAAGGCGGCGAAAATCTCCGCGCGTCCGGAGCCGGCGGGGAGCGGGCAGTTGAGCGTGGTCCCTTTCCCCGCGCCGCGCCCCGTCTCGGCGGCCGCGCCGGTACCGGGATACCACGGCGACTGGTGCGTGGAGAAAAAGAAGACGCTGCCGTCTTCGTAAAAGCAGTCCTGCGTGCCGTTGCCGTGATGCACGTCCCAGTCGGCGATCAGCACGCGCTCGATACCGTGGCGTTTCTGCGCGTGGCGGGCGGCGAGCGCGACGTGGTTGAGGATGCAGAAGCCCATCCCGCGCGCCGGCGTCGCGTGGTGTCCCGGCGGGCGGTGCAGGGAAAAGGCGTTGGCGACTTTCCCCTCCATCACGGCATCCACCGCGGCGAGCGCGCACCCCGCCGCGCCGAGCGCCGCCTGCCAGCTCTTCGGGCACACCGAAGTGTCGCCCGTGGAGAGCTGATCCGCCCCCGCGTGGATCTCCGCCTCGGCGAGCTTCACGTAGGCTGCGTCGTGCGCGAGGAGCAGATCCTCGGTCGTGAGCGCGCGCGGCTCGAGCACTTTGAGGCGCGCGTACAGGCCGGATTTCTTGAGGGCCTCGAGCGCGGCGGCGTAGCGGCGCGGCGACTCCGGGTGGCCGGCGCCGGGGTCGTGGTCGAGGCAGCGGGGGTCGGTGACGAGGGCGGTCATGGGTGGGAGGGTAACAGGACGAATGACGAATGAAGAATGACGAATGACGAATGACGAATGACGAATGACGAATGACGAATGACGAATGACGAATGACGAATGACGAATGCGGATCGCGGAATGA
>DASYIS010000509.1:0-12966 GCA_035997375.1 Chthoniobacteraceae bacterium | reverse complement strand
GCCCGCGTCAGTCCCTTCTTTTACTCACGCTATGGGATGCTTGTGATTCGTCATTCGTCATTCGTCATTCGTCATTCGTCATTCGTCATTCGTCATTACCCTCCCCTCCCATGACCTGGCCCAAATCCCAGCAGCTCCTCGCCGAAAACAGCCGCCTCATCCCCGGCGGCCTCGCCTCGCTGAATCGCAAGGCCGATCCCGTGATCGCCTTCGTGCGCGCGAAGGGTTCGCGCATGTGGGACATCGACGGCCACGAGTACATCGACTATCACGCCGGCTTCGCGCCGTACATTCTCGGGCATGGCGACGAGGACCTCATCGCCGCGGTCTCTGGCACACTGCACAGCGAAGTCTCCAACTATGGCAGCGGCCCGACGTCCGAGGAGGGCGAGCTCGCGCGACTCTTTCTGCAAGCGGTGCCGCATGCGGAGAAAGTGCAGTTTTTCAATACCGGCTCCGAGGCGACCTCGCACGCGCTCCGCGTCGCGCGCGCGTGGACCGGCCGGTCGCACATCATCAAGATGCAGGGCGGGTACAACGGCCACCACAACGCGGTGGCGACGAACCTCATGTCGACGCGCGAGCAGTTGGGCGGCGTCGCGATTCATGGCGACGAGTATCCGTGTGTCCCCTTCACCGCGGGCATTCCGCCGGAGGAAAGCGCGCTGACACACGCGGTGCCATTCAACGACCTCGACGCGGTCGAGCACGTCGCGAAAAAATACCAGATCGCCGCACTCATCACCGAACCGGTGTTGCAGAACATCGGCGTGGTCAAGCCGCAGCCCGGCTACCTCGCCGGCCTGCGCGAGCTCGCGGATCGCCACGGCTTTCTGCTCGTTTTCGATGAAGTGAAAACCGGCTTCCGCGCGAGCCTCGGCGGTTACCAGCCGCTCGCCGGCGTGACGGCCGATCTCTCGACCTACGGCAAGGCTTTCGCCAACGGCTTCCCCATCGCCGCGCTCGCCGGCCGGACGCAGTACCTCGATCTCGCCGCCTCCACCGACCCGCTCAAGCGCGTGCTGATCGCCGGCACTTACAACTGCCATCCCATCCCGGTCTCCGCCGCCATCGCTTGCCTGAAAAAGCTCATGGACCCTCGGCAGGGCGTGTATGAAAAGCTCGAGAGTCTCGCGCAGCGCCTGGCCGACGGTCAGCGCGAGTTGTTCGCGCGCCACGGCGTGAAAGCGGTCGTCGCGCGGGTCGGCAGCGCAAGCTGCGTCTACTTCACCGATCACGAGCCGCGCGACTGGTGGGACATCCTGGAGCATCACGATGCCGCCTTCGACACCCGCTATCGCCGCGCGCTGATCGAGCGCGGCATTTACCACTTCCCTGTGATCGTGAAGCAGGGAAGCATCAGCTTCGCGCACAGCGAGGCCGACATCGATCTCACCCTCCAGGCCACTGACGACGCATTGCGCGCACTCCTATGAACCGATTCCTTCTCGCCGCACTCGCGGTCGCCGCATTGCAGATGGCCGCCACCGCAGAGCCCCGCAAGCTCAACGTGCTCCACATCGTCGCCGACGATCTCAACAACGATCTCGGCTGCTGCGGCAGCGCGATCGTAAAGTCGCCGAACATCGATCGGCTCGCCGCGCGCGGCGTGCGTTTCGATCGCGCGTATTGCAACTACCCGGTCTGCAATCCGTCGCGCACGTCGTTCCTTAGCGGCAAGCGCCCGGACACGACAGGCGTGGTCGATAACTTCATGCCGACGCGCTCGCATCTGCCGGATACGGTGATGCTGCCACAGTTCTTCCGGCAGCAAGGGTGGCTCTCGCAGAAAGTGGGCAAGATCTTCCACACCGGCGGGGACGAGTTCGAAGACAAGATCTCCTGGGACTTCGACATGCGGGAGACGAACGAAGCCAAGAAACCGCCGAAAGAGCAGCTCGCCTTCGTCTCCAAAGGGGGCGGGGTGATCCTCAACGCCGCGGACGCCGACACCTGGGATGGCAAGGTGGCGCGCAAGGCGGTCGAGTTGCTCGAGGCCGCGGCGCGCGACGGCAAGCCCTTTTACATCGCCGCCGGATTCCGCCGGCCGCACACGCCTTACATCTCGCCGCAGAAATATTTCGATCTCTACGCGCCGGAAAAGATGCCGCCCCTCGCCGAGCCCGCCGCGCATCTCGCGGGCATTCCGCCCCTCGCGCTGACCTACCCGGTCGGCCACCCGGCTCTGCCGGAGGATAAGCGAGCCGACGTGATGTGCGCCTACTACGCCAGCGTCAGCTTCATGGACGCGCAGGTCGGCGTGCTGCTGGAGGCGATGGATCGGCTGAAGCTTTGGGACAACACGATCGTCGTGTTCCAAAGCGATCACGGCTACCATCTCGGCGAGCACGGCGGGCTCTGGCACAAACTGACGCTCTTCGAGGAATGCACGCGCGTGCCGCTCATCATCGCCGCGCCGGGCCGGATGCCGGCCGTCTCACCGCGCCTCGTCGAACTGGTCGACCTCTATCCCACCCTCGCCGATCTGTGCGGGCTGAAGCCGCCGGGCGACCTCGAAGGGACCAGCTTCGTGCCGCTGCTCGACGACCCGCAGCGCGCCTGGAAAGAAGCAGTCTTCACGGTCGTCGCGCGCTCGAAGGACGGCAAGAACAGCGAGAATCCCCACCTCGACGCCGGCTACCTGGCCCGCAGTGTGCGGACCGATGACTGGCGCTACACCACCTGGCCCGACGGCCGCGCGGAGCTCTATGACCTGAGTCGCGACCCGCATGAATACGTGAACCTCGCCGACGATCCGGCGGCGGCGGAGAAGCTGGCGAAGATGAAAAAGCTGCTGGCCGACGGGCCGCAGCGTGGGGTGCCGGGGAGGTAGGCGGCGAGCTGCCTTCGGCGCGCTATTGTCGTTTTCCTGCTGCGCGTTAGAATCGGCTAGCGTGACGGGAGAACGAAAAGATTCTCCGCGGTCGCCCCGGCCACGGCGTTCAGCGAAATCCCCGTGTCGAAGGTCACCAAGCGTCCACTGCGGCTGACGGCCAAGGCGAGCAGGTAAATGTCGGTTACCTGTTGATGACCGGTTAAGGCAGAGCGCTGAAAGTTCGGACCGGTGACGCTCAGGTCATCCGGCCAAAATTCGTGAAAACCGTCTGACTTCGCGTTATCCAACCACCGCAGCACCTCTTCCGCAGAGTATGGATTCGAGTACTTGGGATTCGTCAGGATGCGCAGACACCCATTCTCGGCGATCGGGCAAGTAGACCAGCCATTCGATCGGTGAATGCTAAACCAGCGATGAGCCAAGTCGTGCGCCGCGTGAGCGCGGTCGATTAGTGCAATCAGCAGATTGACGTCCAAAAGCGAACGCATCAGATCCCTTCCTCTTCAATCAGCCGCTGCACCTCTTCCACTGTGACGAGTGGGCCTGGCCCCCTTTTGCGCAACCCGTAGAAACCGTTGTACTGCTCGATTTTCTCCAGTTCCTCTTCCGTGAGTTCCGCCTTCTCCAGGAGCGGCTTGATCTCTTCAAACGTAGGACGATTCGGCCGGTCCCGCGGCACTGGTTTGTCCGTAAGATGGGGTCGAGCGGCCGCAGATTTCGCCGGCATCTGCAGCCGGTCGAGCATCGCCTGCACCTCGGCCAACTCGCCGGCTGTGAGTTTGGAAAGCGTCTCTTCGATTCGCGCGAGCTCGGTCATTCCTTAAGCAAAGCAGAATCCCTCGCTTCTTCAAGCTACGGCCTCCCTACTTCGACAGCAGCGCCTTCAGCTGCTCGAACCGGCTCTGCACCGTCGCCGCCGAGACCGGCGCGTTCATGATTTGTTTCAGGTTGCGGTGCACGACCCACGCGGGGTCGAACTCCCTCGCAAACGAGCTCAGCGTACAGGGCGAGGCGCTGCCGTATTTGATGCGCGAATTGCACCACGTCAGCACCAGCGTCTGCCGCGCGCGGGTGATGCCGACATACAACAGCCGGCGCTCTTCGTCGACCGTCCCCTCGACTTTCGAGCGGTCGTGCGGGAGCAGCCCTTCCTCGAGCCCGATGAGATAGACGTGCGGGAATTCCAGGCCCTTCGCGGCGTGCAAGGTGATGAGCGTGACGCCCGTGCCTTTCGCCTCGTCGCTGTCTTCGAGGCGCTCCTGGCGGAGCATCATTTCATCGAGAAAACCACGCAGCCCGTCGGACGAGCGCTTGCCGAATTCCTCGAACGACTTCATCAGCTCGACCACGTTGTTCTCGCGCTGCAGCGCCTCCTCGGGCGTCTTGCAGGTGCGGCGCAGCTCCTCCATGTAGCCGCTCTGACCGATGAGCTCCCGCAGGATGGCGAGGTGGTCGGAGAGCGGCTCGTTGAGGCGCGTCTCGAAGCCGTCGAGGAAATCCGCGAACGCCTGGATCGCGTTGCAAGTGCGCGCGGTGAGGCCGGCGCGAAAGGCCGGCGACGAGAGCGAAGCGAAGACGCTGCAGTTGGCGCGCGAGCTTTGTTCCAGCGCCTTTTCCACCGTGGCCGGCGAGATGCCGCGCGCGGGCGTGTTGATGATGCGTAGCAGCGAGACGTCGTCGTCGGTGTTCAACAGACAGCTCGCGTAGGCCAGCAGGTCCTTCACCTCGCGCCGGTCGAAGAAGCTCTTCCCGCCGATGATGCGGTACGGGATTTTCAGCGCGCGCAGGTTCGTCTCGAGCAGGCGCGACTGCGCATTCATGCGGAAGAGCACCGCGAATTCCTCGCCCGGCAGGCTCAATTCCATCTGCCGCCGCTGGATGTCCTCCGCGATGTATTGCGCCTCCTCGCGGTCGTCCGGCATCTGCACCACCTGCACCTTTTCGCCGTCGCCGTTCGCGCTCCAGAGCTTCTTCGGGCGGCGGCGCGGGTTGTTTTTGATCAGCGCGTTCGCGGTGGAAAGGATGGCGCCGGTCGAGCGATAATTCTGCTCGAGCTTGATCACCGCCGGCTCCGGGAAGTGCGTTTCGAACTCGAGGATGTTCGACGCCTCCGCCCCGCGCCAGCCGTAGATCGACTGGTCGTCGTCGCCGACCACGCAGACGTTCGGCCGCGCGTCCGGCCGCTTGCCAAGGAGCGAGACGAGGTCGAGCTGGAGCCGGTTGGTATCCTGGAACTCGTCGACCATCAGGTACTTGAAGCGCGCGCGCCATTTGTCGCGCTCGGAGTCGTGCTCGTTGAGAAGCTTCACCGCGAGCAGCAGCAGATCGTCGAAGTCGACGGCGTTGAGTTGCTTCAGCTCCACCTGGTACCGCGCGAAAACCGTGCCGATGAGCGTCTTCTCATCCGTCGGCGCGCTCCAGCCGTTGTTCTTCGCTTTCGAGATGAGATTCTTCGCGGCCGACGGCTCGAGCTTTTCATCCTTCGCCGCGGTGCGCGTGATGATCTTTTTGATCAGCCCCATCTGGTCGCCCTCGTCGTAGATGGAAAAATTGCGCTTGTAGCCGAGCTTGTCGATCCCGGCCCGCAGGATGCGGACGCAGAGCGCGTGAAAGGTGCACATCGTCACTTTCTTCGCTTTGTCCTTCTCGATCAACCCCGCCAGCCGCTCGCGCATTTCGTTCGCCGCCTTGTTGGTAAATGTGACCGCGAGGATCGCGTCGGGGCTCACCCCCTGCGAGATGAGAAACGCCACGCGCATCGTGATCACGCGCGTCTTCCCCGAGCCCGCGCCGGCGAGGATGAGGAGCGGCCCCTCGGTCGTGCGCACGGCTTTCTCCTGCTCGGGGTTGAGATCGAAAAGTCGGAAGGCCATTGCGCGGTGGGAGAGAAGCAGTGCGGTGGTTTTTCGCAATGGGATTCTGTGAAAAGCCTCGTTGAGGTCGGACCAAACGAGCGGCACGCAGCAAGTGGGTCTTGGAACGTACGCCAGTTTTCGTTCGAGTGTGTAGAGCGCGGCTCTCCCTGAGCATAGGCGAAGGGGTGCCGCCTCCAATTCCTTCAGCGTCTCTCGCGTGGGCGGCGCGCAAGAAAAATAAGACAACACCTATTCGCTTAAAGCTCACAAAAAACCGCCTCTACACATGTTTTTTGAGCGCTTCGCGCAGGCTCCGCGCCGCCGCCAATCCCAACTCGCTTACCTCCGAACCGCCGCGTGTTCAGCATTGCAGCGCCCGCCCCATCCGTCTCTCCTAGAACCCCCTCCCATGAAACAGTGCCTTCTCGCGCTCTGCCTCGTGCTCCCGTCGCTGGCCCAGGCCGCCCTCACCGCCGCGTTCGCCGAGCGCGATATCACCCCGGACGTCGGCATGGAAGTTCCCGGCGGTTATGGCAAGAGCTTCTCGAAACGCATCCACGATCCGTGCAAGGTCCGTATCGCGGTCTTCGGCGACGGGACGTTGCGCGTCGCGCTCATCGGGGTCGATGCGCTCGCGCTGCCGCGCACGCTTATCGTGGAGGCGCGCGCGGAGATTCAGCGGAAATGCGGGCTGCCGGGCGAGGCGGTCATGATCGGCGCCTCGCATTCGCATTCCTCGGGACCGGTCGGCATGGTGCAGCCGGGGGAATTCGACGGCGCCCCGGAGCTCGTGCAGGAGCTCGCCTATAAGAAGTCTTCCCTGGCCGACTCCGGCTACATGGCGAAGCTGCGCGACGCCATCGTCGACGGCGTGGTCACCGCCGATGCGCAGCGCGCGCCGGTGACGATCGGCTACGGTACAGGCACCGAGCCGACGGTTGCCTTCAATCGCCGGCTCAACATGACGAACGGCATCGCGGCGTCGCATCCCGGCAAGGGGAATCCGGGGATCATCGGGTACGCGGGGCCGACCGATCCGCAGGTCGGCGTCATCGGCGTCTGGAACGTCGACGGGCAACTCATCGGCACGGTCGTGAACTTCTCCTGCCACGCCACGGCGAACGGCCCGTGGATCACCGCGAACTGGCCGTATTACATGGAAAAAGTCATCCAGGGCTACTACGGCGCGGAGGCGAAAGTCGTCTTCCTGCAAGGCGCGTGCGGCGACGTGACGCAGGTCGACAACCTGGACCCGACGGTGAATCCGGAGAGCGATGCGTGGTCGCAATTCGTGGGCGGCCGTGTCGGCGCGGAGGCGCTCAAAGTGTTGCTCGGCCTGTCGCGCACGCGGGTGGCGGAGGCGACGCTCGCGGTGCGGCAGAAGGTGCTGAAGATCCCGCGCCGGCCACCCTCGCCCGAGCGCGTGGCGGAGGCGCGCGCGCTGATCCAGCAGGACCCCAAGGACCCCAACTGGACCTGGGCCAAGGAGACGCTGATGCTGGAGTGGATGATCCAAAAAACGCCGGTCGTCGACGCCGAGGTGCAGGTCATCCAGGTCGGGCCGGTCGCCTGCATTTCGAATCCCGCGGAGTACTTCTGCTCGTACGGTCTCGAGTTGAAAAAGGGGAGCGGTTTCCCGATGACCTTCCCCGTCGAGCTGGCGAACGGCTGCGTCGGTTACGTGCCGAACGACGAAGCCTTCGGTCCGCACGGCGGCGGCTACGAGACGCGCCTCACGAGCTACTCGAACCTCGACATCACCGCCGGCAACCAGTTCCGCGACACCGGCCTGGAATTGGTAAAACAACTCAAGCCCGACGCCCTGCCCAAGCCGCCCCTGGCCGCGCCCTTCAAGGGGACCGGCTGGACGTACGGCAACATCCCCCCGCAATTGAAATGAAACATAATAATGCAATCGTCGGCGCAGCCGATCGTGGCACGGGCGTCCCGCCCGTGGGGCCGGCGGGCATCCTGCCGGCCGATTACGATATTCGCAAAACGCTCGGTTCCGCATTCGACGGGCGGGACGCCCGCCGGCCCCACGGGCAGGATGCCCGTGCCACGCGGCCTGCTCCGCGCCTCCTCGTTTCGCTCGCGGCGCTTTGCTTTCTCGCGGCCCACGCCTTCGCCGCCAACACCACCGATTCCCAACCCCGCTCGGCCGAAGACGAGCTCAAGGCCTTTCAGGCTGCGGACGGCCTTCAGGTCGAGCTCGTCGCCGCGGAGCCGCTCGTGCAGTCGCCATGCGCGATGGCTTTCGACGAGCGCGGACGGCTCTTCGTCGCGGAAAATCGTGGCTACCCCATCGGGCCGGCGGAAGGCCAGCCGCCGGTCGGGACGATCGCGATGCTGGAGGACACGCACGGCGACGGGCGCTTCGACAAACGCACGACCTTCGCCGATGGCCTCACGTTTCCCAATGGCGTCATGCCGTGGCAGGGCGGCCTCATCGTCACCTGCGCGCCGGATGTTCTCTTCCTCCAGGACCGGAACGGCGACGGCAAGGCCGATGTGCGCCGCGTGCTCCTGACCGGCTTCGAGACGACGAAGAGCACGCAGCTCCGCGTGAACAAACCGACACTCGGGCCGGATGGCTGGATCTACTTCGCGGCGGGGCTGGCCGGCGGCACCATCACCTCGCCCGAGCATCCCGACATGGCGCCGCTCAAGATGACCGGCGACCTCCGCTGGAATCCGCGCACCGGTGAGTATCGAAACGTCGACGGCAAGTCGCAGTACGGCATGTCGTTCGACGACTTCGGACGCCGCTTCATTTGCATGAATCGCATCCAGGTGCAGCACGTCGTCCTCTCCTCTTTCGACCTCCAGCGCAACCCGAACCTCGCCTTCTCCGACACCGTCCAGAATTGCCCCGAGCTGATCCCGAATTTGCTCATGCACTCGACCGGCGGCGCGGCGCGCATCTATCCCATCTCGTCGAACATCACCACCGCCGACTCGCATGTCGGCACCTTCAGCGCGGCGTGCGCGATCACGATCTGGCGGGGCGGCGCGCTGCCGGAGCAATACCGCGGCTGCGCGATTTCTTGCGAGCCGACCGGCAACCTGGTCCACGTCGACAAGCTGGAGCCGAAAGGCGCGACCTTCGCCGCCGTCCCGCTGCTCGACAAAACGGAGCTGCTCGCCTCGCGCGACGATTGGACGCGACCGGTCTTTTTGGAAAGCGGACCGGATGGCGCGCTGTATGTCTGCGACATGTACCGGCGCGTCATCGAGCACCCGGATTACCTGCCGGCGGAGATTCGGAAGCACACGAACTTCGAGGGCGGCAAAGAGCTCGGGCGCATCTGGCGCATCACCAAAAAAGGGACGGTCTACAAAACGTCGCCCGCACTCGAAGGGACCGCCGGCAAGCTGATCGCCGCGGTCGCCAAAGGTGACGGCTGGACCTCGGCGACCGCGTTTCGATTGCTGAACGAGGACCAGGGCATCCCGCTGAATGTCGTCGCGCGGAGCACCGACGCGCGTGAGCAATGGGCCAAAGCTTCGCCCGCCGGTCGCGCCGCGCTGCTGCATCTCCTCTTCCCGCCAGACGCGGCGTCCACGAATTACGGCTTCCCGTTTCAGGATCTGGAGCGGGCGTTGCGCGACGAAGACCCGGGCGTGCAGGCCGTCGCTTACCGGGTGGCGGCTGGCAACCAGGCGAACCGGTGGGCGGCGCTCGAGTTCCGCCTGCCCGCGACCGCCGCGCCCTCGGTGGCCTTCCAGCGGACGCTGCTCGCCGGCCGCTTCGAGGCGCAGGGGGATTTCAACCGGTGCGCGGAAATCCTGGTGCAAGGCGAAGGCGACCGATGGCAGGAGGCGGCCATCCTCAGCGCCTGCCCCGGCAAGGCGCTGGAGCTCGTGCAGGCGATCCGCCGCCGGCCCGG
Organism: Chthoniobacteraceae bacterium; assembly: GCA_035997375.1. Taxonomy (GTDB): domain Bacteria; phylum Verrucomicrobiota; class Verrucomicrobiia; order Chthoniobacterales; family Chthoniobacteraceae; genus DASYIS01. The sequence continues at coordinate 3,385 of DASYIS010000509.1, read as the reverse complement.
TCCGCGGCCGTCGCTCGATTTTTACAGTCAGGCCGGCCGGCTCATCGCGGTCGAGCGCAAGGAGTTGACACCCGCCGATTTGATCACGGAGATCACCCCCGGCGCACCCGAGGCGTTCGCCGTGACGGCCGGCTTTTGCGGTGCGCGGAAAACGGGCGCCGCGCCGTTGCTCACGATGGAAGATGCAACGACCGCCGCGCTCCTCAAGCGCGCCGTCAAGGCGCTCGGCACCGCTGGCGCGAAGCCCGACCCGGGCGCCGTCGCGCTGCTCAGCTACGCGCCGTGGGAGGTCGCCCGCGCGCCGCTCTTCGGCGCTGCGTTCAACCGCGACGAGCCGAAAGTCGCCGAGGTCGCATTGCGTGCGCTGGCGTCCGAGGACGCGCCGGAGGTCACGGCCACGCTCCTGACGCGCGAGCGCTGGGACGCCGCCACGCCCGCGGAGCGCGAAGCGGTGATCGGCGCGCTCATCGGCCGGCCGCAGCACCTGGCCGGCATCCTCGATGCGATCGAACGCAAGGACATCCCCGCGAGCGCGATCGCCAGCGTGCGGCGCGCCGCCTTTGCCAAGAGCAAGGAGGCGGCGATCCGCGACCGCGCGGCGAAGCTTTTCACCGCCGCCACCGGCGACCGGCAGAAGGTCTTCGACGAAGCGAAAGCCTGCCTCACGCTCACGCCGGCACCGGAGCACGGGCACCAGCTGTTCACGCAAATCTGCGCCACTTGCCACCGGCTCAACCAGGAAGGGAGCGCCGTCGGGCCCGACCTCTTCGACATGCGCAACCAGCCGAAGGAGAGCATCCTCTTTCACATCATCATCCCCGACGCCGAGATCGCGCCGGTCTTCACCGCCTACCTGGCCGAGACGAAAGACGGCCGCACGCTCGCCGGCCTGCTCGCCAGCGAGACCACCACCAGCATCACCCTCCGCATGCCGCTCGCGCAGGAGGAAACGATCCTGCGCAGCAATCTCGCCAAGCTCACCGCGCTCCCGAACTCGCTCATGCCGACGGGACTCGACGCCGCGCTCTCCAAGCAGGACCTGGCGGATTTGCTGGCGTTCCTGAAGGGCGAGAAGTGATCGTGGCGACGTGAGATGGAGGGGCTGCCGGTCTCACGTATGGAGCGCCTGCAAGACCGCTTGCGGCTCACGCTCGACGACGCGCAACAACGCCTTCGCGGGTCCATCGGGTTGGCGGCGTCCCTGCTCCCAGTTCTGGAGCGTGCGACTGCTGACGCCCATCAAGCTGGCGAAACGCGTCTGCGTCAGGCCGAGGCGCTCCCGAATGCCCTTCACGTCGGGCGCGGTGCGCTGAAAAACCCTGGAGGGTTGGCGGATGCCGCGGCGAATCTCTCCGGCCTGCTGGATGCTTTCGCACAGGCGCTCAAAATCAGAGTTCTTCATTGGCGAGGTGTTGATCGACGAGTTTGCGTAGTCGCTGGAGTTGTTCCTGAGTCAGGTTTTCCTGTTCGTTTTTCGCGTAGGCGTAGAGCATGAAAATCTCGGAGCGGGTGACAAGGTAGTAGATGACTCGAATGCCGCCGCGCTTCCCGCGACCGGCGACCCGCCAGCGGATCTTGCGAAGGCCTCGAGTACGGGGAATGAGATCGCCGGACTCTGGATCGTGAATAAGCACATCCTGCAATTCCCGGTACGAATCGTCGTCGATGGCTTCCACAATCTGCTCTGTGAAAATGTCGGTTTCATAGAACGTCATGCACGAAGCATTGTACGCCAATGGCGCAGTGCCGCAAGGAGGAAACTGCTCAAGGATATTTGGCGGTCCGCGGCCGAGACGGCGCGGATCCTACAGCGCCGCGCGGCGCCGGTTCAGGAACACCCGGCAGGTGCTCTTCATCCGCGTCAGGATGTAGTAGACCGTCTGCGAACGGATGCGCACGAGCTGGCCGCCGACGATCTTCGGCACGAAGTCCGCGGGGATCTCCATGATCTCCTCGGGCGGCACCCCCTCCAGCCCTTTGCAGAGGATGGAGGTCATCGCCTTGGTCAGCGTCTGCACTTGCGGGCCGAGGGTGACGCGGAAGTGCGCGTGGTTATCCGGGTCGACCCGCAGGAAGACGCCGACGGTGTCGGTGCATTCCTCATCCTTCCGCACGTCCTCGAGGTCGAAGGTCTCGCCTTCCCGCGGGCCCTGGTTCTTCGCCTGCTCGGCGTAGGCGATCAGGTTCTCGCGCTTCTCCTCCTCCGGCAGCATCTGGAAGAGGTCGACGATCGCCTGCAGCTTGGGCGGGTAGACGGACACGGGGGCGTTCTCGTCGGGCTCGTTGCACTTCGTTCGCATGCGCGCCGGCTAGCTGCTGCGCTCGATGGGGGCGCGCACTTTGTTGCCCCACTCGGTCCAGGAGCCGTCGTAATTGCGGACGTTCGGGTAGCCGAGCAGGTAGTTCAGCACGAACCAAGTGTGGCTCGACCGCTCGCCGATGCGGCAATACGCGATGATGTCGTCGGTCGGCTTCAGCGCACACTGCTCGGTGTAGATTTGCTTGAGCTCGGCGGCGGACTTGAAGGTGCCGTCCTCCTTGACCGCGGTCTTCCACGGGACGCTCTTCGCGCCGGGGATGTGACCGCCGCGCAAGACGCCCTCCTGCGGGTACTCGGGCATGTGCGTGATCTCGCCCTTGAACTCGCCGGGCGAGCGGACGTCGATCATCGGCTTGCCGGCTTTCATGTGCGCGAGGGTGTCGTCGGCGAAGGCGCGGATGACGGCGTCCTTGCGCCCGAGCGGCTCGGGGTAATCGACCGCAGGATACGCCGGCTTTTCCTTGGTCAGCGGGCGCTTCTCGGCGACCCACTTGTCGCGGCCGCCGTTGAGGATCTTCACCTTGTCATGGCCGAACAGGCGGAAGGCCCAGAGGGCGTAGCAGGCCCACCAGTTCGATTTGTCGCCGTAGAAAAGGACGGTCGTGCCGGGCTTGATGCCGTGGCGCGCGCAGAGCTTCGCAAAGGCGGCGGTGGAGATGTAGTCGCGCACCAGATGATCCTGCAGATCCTCGCGCCAGTCGATATGGACGGCGCCGGGGATGTGGCCGGTGTCGTACAGCAGCACGTCTTCGTTGCTCTCGACGATGCGGAGCTCGGGGTCCTGCAGATGTTCGGCGAGCCATTCGGTGCCGACGAGCACCTCGGGATGGACGTAGCGCGGTTCGGTGTCACTCATAGTCGCGCCACTTTACGCGGCGGAGCGGCGGTACGACAAGGCCCAACGCGGGGGATGACACGGCGGGAGAATGACGAATGACGGGACAGGTGACAGGACATGGGCGTCACTTTGGAAGTGGGAAATTGAAGTGACAGCACATGGGCGTCACCTCTTTTCGACGGGTCGATTTGAGGACAGGCGTGGAGAGGCGTCTCCTCCCGCGCAGC
>DASYIS010000508.1:0-3437 GCA_035997375.1 Chthoniobacteraceae bacterium | reverse complement strand
TCGATCTGTATTGCAGCCTGCTGCGCCAGGCCGTGAGCACGTTGAAAGGGGAGAAGGTGAAACCGCGGCTCGAAGTCGCCTTGCGCCTCGAGTTCGTGACCACGCGCGAAAGCGAAGCCGCCCCCGAGCCCGCGCATGCGCCCGTGACGGCGCGCCACGGCAAGCCGGCGCCGGCCCCCGCTCCCGCCGGCCCCCCGCGCGCCCCCGCCTTTCTCCCCGCGAGCTACATCGCCGACAGCCCGAGCCGCATCCAGGCCTATCGCCGGCTGAATGAAGTCATCACGCAGGAACAACTCGATCAGCTCCGCAAGACCTGGCGCGACCGCTTCGGCCCGCTCTCCCCGCCGGTCGAGAACCTCGTCACGATGACCGAGATCAAGCTCAGCGCCGCGGCGCGCAAGTTCACCAGCGTGGAAGTGAAGGACGAGAAAGTCATGCTCCAGCGCAACAACGACTACGTCCTGCTCGGCTCGAAATTCCCGCGCCTGAGCGCGCGCGACCCGGCGGAGAAATTGCGCGAGCTGCTCGCGCTCGTGCGAAGCTTTTGAGAAGAGGCGGGCACCCGCTCATGCCGCAGCCGGGGTGAGGGCGAGGGCGCCGAGGCCCGACTGCCGGCGCAATTCGCGCAGATGGGCGTACGCCAGGTCGCGGTATTGGGCTTCGCGCTCGAGCTTCGCTTCGTAGTAGCCGACCCAGCGGACGAAATCGCGCGACTGCTCGAGCTCGCCGGCGCGGAAGCAGTGGTAAAAGTCCGCCGAGAGCAGCCCATATTGATCCTCGAGCGCGGCGAGCTCCGTTTCCAGACCGTGGATGTCGCGGATGATCTCTTCTCGGGTCATGGAGGGAACTTAGGAGATGGCCGGAGTGGCAACAAGTCCGCAGACATTTCCAGGCCAAATAACTGGAGTGCTGGAGTATTGGAGGATTGGGGCTATGATTGGCAAACCGAACGCCTCGAAAGTTCAGCCCACCCCAGAACGTCCGCAACTGAGCCAGCCATGACTCCATCACTCCACGACTCCATCACTCCCTCTGCCCGCCACCGCCTCTCCCGGCGCGCCTTCCTCCGCGGGGCCGGCGTTACGCTCGCCCTGCCGATGCTGGAAGCGATGACCCCGCGCGCGCGCGCGGCCGCCGCGGAGCCGCCGCGGCGGATGATTTGCATCAATACGACGCTCGGGTTGCACACGCCAAACCTCTTCCCGGAGCTGGCCGGCAAGGACTACGCGCTGACGCCTTACCTGGAGGCGATCAAGGATTACCGCAACGACTTCACGATCTTCTCCGGGCTCTCGCATCCCGAGGTGGATGGCGGGCACTCGGCGGAGAAGGTTTTCCTCACCGCCGCCTTGCACCCGCGGGCCGACAATTTCAAGAACAGCATTTCGCTCGATCAATTCGCGATCGAGAAGCTGGTGCCGGATACGCGCTTCGGCTCGCTCACGCTTTCTTCGTCGTCGAGCCGCGGGATGTCCTTCACCCGCGGCGGCGTGCCAATTCCGCCGGAGGAGCGGCCGTCGCGGGTGTTCAAGAGCATGTTCGTGGACGGCACCGCGACGGAGATCAACGCGCAGGTTCAGCGGCTCAAGCAGGGCGAGAGCATCATGGACACCGTGCTGGAGGAGGCGAAGGACTTCCAACGCGGTCTCGGGAAAAACGATCGTGAGAAGCTCGACGAATACTTCACCTCCGTCCGCGAGGTCGAGGTGCGCATGGTGAAGGCGCAGGACTGGACGCACCGTCCGAAACCGCACGTGGACGCGAAGCCGCCGGTGGACATCGCCAGCGTGGTGGAGGTGCCGGCGCGCGTGCGGCTGATGATCGACCTGATGCAGCTCGCGCTGCAGACCGATTCGACGCGCTACATCACCTTCGCCCTGAACGGCCTCAACGCCGTGCCGATCATTCCCGGCGTGAGCAGCGACTGGCACAACCTCTCGCATCACGGCCAGGATCCGGCGAAGCTCGCCGAGCTCAAGGTCGTGGAGCTCCAGCAAATGGAGCTCTTCGGCGAGCTGCTCGCCAAGCTCAAGGGGACGCGCGAGGAAGGCGGCACGTTGCTCGACCGCACCATCGTGATGTTTGGCAGCAACCTCGGCAACGCCAGCAGCCACGACAACAAGAACATGCCCATCGTCGTGGCCGGCGGCGGCTTCCGGCACGGCCAGCACCTCGCCTTCGACCCGATGAAGAATCCGCCGCTGGCCAATCTCTACATGCAATTCCTCCGGCGCCTGGGAGCCGACGTGAATGCCTTCGGTTCCAGCACCGGGACGATTCCCGGCTTCGACCTGGCGTGATGGCGAGTAATCAATCAGTAATCAGTGAGTACAGTAATCAGTGTCCGAGTTCGCGCTCATGCCGAAACTGATCACTTCTCATCGCCGCTGGGACGAAGCTTTGGAGCGAGACGACGCCTTCCAAAGAGCCATCCTCGCGATCCCGGCCGGCCAAGTGAGCACGTATGGAAAGATTGCCGAAGCCGCCGGCTATCCGCGCTACCACCGTGCCGTCGTGCGCTTTCTGCGCGGAGAACATTCCAATCGTCTCCCATGGCACCGGGTGGTGGGGGCGGATGGCGCCATCAAGACCTCAGGAGCCTCGGCCAAGGAGCAACGAGCCCGGCTGCGTCGGGAAGGGGTGTCGTTTCGAGGAGAGCGGGTGGATATGAGCGTCTCCCTTCACCGGCCGGGCTGAGCCGGTCGCCCGGGCGCGCGACTTACGCCGCCAGGTGGAAATACCCGTGGATGTGCGGGACGCCGCGGAAGTACCACACCATCTCCGGTCCTTCGATTTGCCAGGTGTCCCAGACCTTGTCGTCGCCGATGTCGTAGGCGCCGCCGTAGCACGAGACGAAGAGCCGCTCGATCATCTTCTTCTCCTCGATGGTCTTCATGGTGGCGGCGACGTCATCGGGCCGGAAACACGCCATCATGCGCCGCATCGTTTCCAGCAATTTCGCTTGCTGATCCTTGCTGAGGTCCGCGCCGCTGAGGCCGGGCAGATCCGTCTTGCGCTTCTCGATGACCGTCGCCGGCTTTTCATCCCGCGGCTCGCGACCGACGAGCACCTTCTCCTGCTGCTTGCCGTCCAGCGCGCTGTAGAATTCGTTGAAGAGGAGGCCTTGGTACCAGAACGGATTGCCCTCGTGATCCTTCGTTTCGCGGAAAGCCTTGGCGAAATTTCCGTAGAAGATGGGCGCGCCGCCAAAGCCGAGGCCCTGGTCCGTATGCGCATTGCAACGTCGCGTGACGTGGTGCCCGGTGTAGATGAACTCGAATTCCTTGTCCGCCGGCGTGCCGAAGAACCCGACCGAGGGCGTGTTCTTGAGATTGCCCATCAGGTCCTTCTCCACCTGCCAGTTCATCTTTTCGCGATATTCCAGCGAATGCAGGGACTCAAAGATCTGCCGCACGAGGTCCTGCTGCTCTTTGGTA
>DASYIS010000507.1:0-2279 GCA_035997375.1 Chthoniobacteraceae bacterium | reverse complement strand
GACTACGAGAAAGTCATCCGCCCCTTTCTCGAGAAGCACTGTGTCGATTGCCACGATCAAGGGATGGCGAAGGGCGACCTCCGGCTCGACTCGCTCGCGGCCGACTTTCGCGACCGCAAGGCCGCGGAGGTTTGGATGCATGTCTATGACCGGATGCGCGACGGCGAGATGCCGCCGAAGAAAAAGCCGCAGCCGGAAGCCGCGGAGAGGGACGCCGTGTTGCGCTGGCTCGCGGAGCAGATTCGGTCGAACGCCACCCGGCCCTCGGTCATCCGCCGGCTGAACCGCATCGAGTACGAGAACACGCTGCGCGACCTGTTCGCTCTGCCGTGGCTCGACGTGAAGGAACTCCTGCCGCCTGACGCCGAAAGCCAGGGATTCGACACGGTGGCCGAGGCGCTCGACATCTCGTATGTGCAAATGGCCCGCTACCTCGAAGCCGCCGACGTGGCGCTCGACCAGGCCATCGCCACTTCGCCGGAAAAGCCGGAGTCGAAGGTCGCCCGGGATTGGCCGCAGAACATGGGCTGGTGGTGGGCGCGGGCCGGGATCGGCGCCGGCGTTCCGCTCGCCGAAAACGGCCCGGACCCGATCTGGGACAAATCCACCGGCAAGCTCCAGGCCGGCCTCGACGTGAAGACGCTGGCGCCCATCAAGGCGCTGGGCATCTTTTTTCATGCCGATCCGGCGAGCCCGCTGAGCATGGAGTCCGGCAAGCTGCGCATCCGCACCGCCGGCGTCTATCGCTTCAGCGTCTCCGCTTATGCCTTCGACTGGGACAAAGGCGCGGTGCTCCCGGCGAAAGCGGGCCGGCCATACCAGCTCACGACGGCCACCAAGTCGCTTGGCTTCTTCGATGCACCGGCGGACCAGCCGGCGGTCGCCACGGTCACGACGTGGCTCAACGTCAACGAAAGCGTCAACTTCAACCCCGTCTCGCTCGTGCATGGAGCGGGGCTGCGAAATGGCGCGGCGGACATCACGAGGCCCGGCGTGGCCTTCGAATGGGCGGAAATCGAGGGGCCGCTGAACGCGCAATGGCCGCCCGCTGGGCATCAGCGGCTGTTCGGCGACCTGCCGTTGGAAGAGTGGCAAAAGGAGTGGGGAACTGATCGGCCGGCGCGCAAGCAAGGCGGAAAGGTATACACCGTCGTCTCGCACGAGCCGCTCGCGGACGCCGAGCGCCTGTTGCGCGATTTTGCGCGGCGCGCCTTCCGCCGCCCGGCGGTCGAGGAGGAAATCCAGCGGTATCTGGCCGTTGCGCGGGCCAGGATCGACGCACACGCCTCCTTCGAGGAAGCCATGCGCTCCGCGTACCGAGCCATCCTCTGTTCGCCCGATTTCCTCTTCCTGCATAGCGAGCCCGGCCCGCCCGACAACTACGCGCTCGCGGCGCGGCTCTCGTATTTCCTATGGAGCTCCACCCCCGACGAGGAACTGCTGCGCCTGGCCGCCGGCGGCTCGCTGCGCCGGCCCGCCGTGCTGCGCTCGCAGACCGAACGCCTGCTCGCGGATCCAAAAGCGCGCCGCTTCGTCGAGAACTTCACCGGCCAGTGGCTCAAACTGCGGGACATCAACGCCACGCAACCCGACCGCCAGCTCTATCCCGAACTCGAATTTGAATCCGACGTCGCGGCCTACGCCGTCGATTCGATGGTCGAGGAGACGCGCCTCTTCTTCGCGGCCATGCTCCGCGATGACCTGAGTGTGACGAACGTGATCGACTCGGACTTCGCCATGCTCAATGAGCCGCTGGCAAAAATCTATGGCATCGAGGGCGTGGCGGGAGCGGCTTTGCGGCCGGTGAAACTCTCTCCCGGCAGCCACCGCGGCGGCATCCTCACGCAGGCTTCCATTTTGAAAACCGCCGCCAATGGCACGACCACGTCGCCGGTGACGCGCGGCGTCTGGGTCACCACCCGGCTGCTCGGCCGGCCGATCCCACCGCCGCCGCCGAACACCCCGGCCATCGACCCCGATGTGCGTGGCGCGACCACGATCCGCGAGCAACTCGCCAAACATCGCAGCCTTGAGTCCTGCGCCACCTGCCACGCCAAAATGGACCCGCCCGGCTTCGCGTTGGAGAGCTACGACGTCGTCGGTGGCTGGCGCGAGCTTTACCGCGTGCTGGATGGCGTCCGCCTGAATCGAAAAGGGCCGCCGGTGGATGCCAGCGGCGAAACCGTCAAGGGCCGGCCTTTCCGGGACATCGAAGAACTGAAACAACTCCTCCTGGCCGAACCGGACCAGCTCGCGCGCAACCTCGCGACCAAGCTCCT
>DASYIS010000506.1:0-6369 GCA_035997375.1 Chthoniobacteraceae bacterium | reverse complement strand
TGAATGCTACGCGCCGCGTCGACGACTCGGCGGGACGCCGAGCCGAACAGGCGGGACGCCTGTGCTACCCATCGTGAGGCGGCGCGCGTCTTGAGTAATTACAGTTCCTCTTCTCTCCCATGAAAAAACTCGCCATCGGCTGCGGCGTCGTCCTCGTGCTGCTCGCCGCGCTCATCGCGGGGCTCGTCATCGCGGCCCCGAAGATCTTCAAGAGCGCCACCGGCTTCATGCAAAGCGCGATCAAGGAGTCCATGGACAACGCACGCTTTGAGGCGGCGTGGCAGCCGCCGACGCCCGAGCCGAGCGAGCAGTGGTTCCCCGAGGAGGTCGCCGGCTGGAAGCGCGCGAGCGCCGCGCCGTTTCACGAGATCCCGGAGCTGCGGCCGCCGAAGGAGGACGCGACACCCGGGGCCGATCCCGCCGCCCCGGCCGACCAAGGGCCGGGCCTGGCGAAGGACGGCTATGGCGCGGTCTATCAGCTCAACGGCCACCGCATCGAGGTGAAGGTGATCGTCGCGAGCGGGTTGGAACGGGAAGGGATGATGGCGCGCGCCCATGGCTTCACGCCGGCTCCGGAAAACCGCGGCGGCACCAGCAGCTTCCAGAGCGGCAACCGGCTGGAAATGACCTTCGGCGGTCGCGAGCGGGTCTACGTGCGTTCGTTGCGGGACTGGGTCTTCTTCATGCACACGCTCGACAACGCGGAGATCAAGCCCTTCGCCGAGAGCTGGATGCACGCGATCGACCAACAGCCGCCGCCGCCGGCGCCCGAGGCGTCGGTCGAGGAAGCCAAGCCGAAATAAGTCGATGAAAGGGTGCCTGAAGGTCCTGGCCGTGCTCGCCGTGCTGTTCGCGGTCGCGGTTTGCGTTCTCTGGCCGAAAGTAAACGCAAATATCGGCAGCGTGATCGGGAACTGGAAGGCGGAGAACGCGAGCGGGGAAGCCTTCATGGCGGAGGCGGCGAAGACCGAGGCCGCCTGGCGACCGCCGACGCCGCAGCCTGATGCGCACTGGTTTCCCGACAACCTCGACGGCTGGAAACTCGAGATCGGCGTGCCCTTTACCGAGGTGCCCGAGTTGAACCTGCGACGCAACGGTTACGGCGCCACCTACCGGCGCGGCGCGGCGCGGATCGAGGCCAAGGCCATCCTCGTCACCGAGCTGGAGCGCGACGCCTTATTCGCGCGGGTCTCCGCGAAAGCCAAGCTCGAGGAAGACGCCCGCAAAGATCCGAACGAGCACCACTTCATCGAGATCCGGAAGGGGAGCAGCGAGTGGAAAAAGCCGACCTGGGTCGAGTTCGAGTCCGGGGAAGGCGAGCGCCTGTTTTGCCGGAGCTTCGGGCCGTGGTTCTTTTACCTGCAGTCGCACGACGGCCCGGACCTCAAGCCCTTCAGCAGCGCGTGGCTGCGGGCGATCGACGGGCACGAAGCGGGAGCGCGCCCATGAAGCGAACGCTACCACGTCGGCGCGGTCCGCGGCCGGAAAGCGGCCGCCGGCGGCGGGATCGGCGCCGCAGCCGTACGCCGGAGCGGCTTGGCCTCGGTCGGTTCGGGGGATTTGAGCGGCACGCGGCGGGCGCTGACGACCACCAGGGACGGCGCCGCCGGCGGAGTCTCGGTGCCGCGAGCCACCCGGTAGTAGGTCTGCGACCCGGTGGCCGTCGTCGTGAAGGTGCGGGGCAGCCCGTCGCTGAGGAAGCGTTCCACCTCCTGCCAGGCGCCCAGGCTGAAGCTCGTCCGCTTCTCCACCCGGTACAGGAACCCCGCCGTGGTGCCGGCGATGTTCATGCGAAAGGTGGACCCGGTGAGGCCGAGCGAAGTGAGCGTGGGCAGCCTCGGGAGGGCGCGCGTGAAGACGCGGCAGCGGTCGGCAAGAAAATCCGGCGACGGACTGCTGGTCGCGGGAAAGCGCAGGCTGTAAAAGTGATACGGGACCGTCTCCATCTTCCGCGCGCTCAGCGTATCGGTGTAAAGGAGATGGCCGGCCTGGAGGGCGACCCGGCCGGACGCGGCGTAGTACTCCGTCCGGCCTTGCGCGTTCCAGCTCATGCCGAGGGTGTACCACCCGCCGGCGGGGAGGCTCGCGATCGGCACATCCTCCACGTAGCCATCGCCGACCCGCGCCACGAGATAGCCCTGCCCGTCGCTCCCGCGATAGGCCCAGATGCTGGGATAGTATTCACCGTTGGCGTTATCGGGACCGACGAGCGTGTGATCCCGCGCCGCGAGGCGGAAGCCAAAGCAGTTCGATCCATCCACCGTCTGCGGCCAGGTGGAGATCGGCGGAAACCAGGCCCAGGTCACATAACTCGGCTCTTCCGCAAAGGTGACGGCGCGACCGAACAGCGTCGTGTTATAGAATTGCGACACCAGATCCTCCGCGCCCGGATAGTCGACATCCGCCGTATCGACGGATCGGAGGCGCAGCGCCGTCGTGCTCGTGGAATCGCCGCCGCCGGGTGGCGTGACCAGTTCCAGGATCTCCGGGGCGCCGCGAAACGAGCCGTACCAGAACCCATTCGAGGAGAGGTTGTTCTGATAGTCAAAGGTCCAAGGCGGCTCGAACTCATCCGAGATCGCGTCAATGACGACGCCGGTGCCGGGCACGCCGCCACGGGACGCAATGACCAGGGAAACAAAGAACAGCGCCGCCAAAGGGCGGGCGTGGATCTTCATGATACCCATGCTTGTCATCGCTTCCATCTTAGCTCAGAGGGAGGAATGTGAAAGATGGGAATGACCGAGGCGAAAAACGATGAGCACCGCCGGCGACCTCACGCCGCAGGCGTCCCCTCGTGTGTAGAGGCGGCTCTCCCTGAGCCTAAGCGAACGGGGTGCCGCCTCCAATTTCTTGAGCGTCCCTTGCTGCCGGCGCTGCCAAACAAAGTTGGAGGCGGCACCTGTTCGCTTAGGCTCACAGAGAGCCGCGCTCTACACAGGATTTTGGGGCGCTTCGCGCAGCCTGCGCCGCCGCTACGAGCAACCCTGGCTCGTCCCGCAATCGGTGCAAACGCCACACGCGCCGGCGCGGATGACTTTGCTGCTGCCGCAGTGCGAGCACGGGGTCTCCATGAACATGTTGCCCAGGGCGACTTTCACACGCTCGGCGTGCGTCGACGAGCCGGCGGGGGTGCCCTCGGAGTTGCCGCCGTGCGTGATGAGGTCCAGGACATCCTGCTCGGGCGAGCGGTCGAGGTCGGAGACGGGGCGGTTGATCGCGCGTTTGTCGATCTCGGTCAGCTCGCGCAGCGGGAGGTCCTGCTGGCCTTTGTGCGGGCTCGTCGCCTCCTTGTAGCCGCGGATGAACTGGCACGCCATCCAGCGGAAGAGATAGTCGGTGATGGAGGTCGCTTGCCTAATATCGGGGTTCTTGGTGAAGCCCGAGGGCTCGAACCGCTGGAAGGCAAATTTCTTAACCAACGACTCGAGCGGCACGCCATATTGCAACGCAATGGAAGTGAGCGTGGCGACAGTATCCATGAGCCCGCCGATGGTGCTCCCTTCCTTGTTCATCTGGATGAAAATCTCACCCGGCTCGCCGCTCTCAAACAGGCCGACGTTTAGATAACCTTTGTGACCCGCGATTTCGAATTTATGATTAATCGCCAGGCGCGTCTCCGGCATGCGCCGGCGGACCGGCTCGTCGCACTTCGCCCGCAGGACGGCGACCTCGCCTTCCAGCGCCAGGATGCGCGCCTGCAGCTCTTCCTTGTGCGCCAGGACGGCCTCGACGTCGGCGACGCTGGTGGCCGCGGAGTGCTTCTTCGAGTCCGTCGAGAGTGGGGCGGAACGCTTGGAGCCGTCGCGATAAATCGCGATGGCTTTCAAGCCCAACTGCCACCCTTCGATATAGGTATTGGCAATATCCTCGGGCGTCGCGTCGTGCGGCAGGTTGACGGTCTTGGAAATCGCGCCGGAGAGAAATGGCTGCACCGCCGCCATCATGCGAATATGCGCGCGGTAATGCAGCGATCGCCGGCCCTTGTGCGCGCGGAAGGCGCAATCGAACACCGGCGTATGCGCCGCTTGCAGGCCGGAGCAAATCGTCGCGCCGGTTTGCTCATCGAGCACGTCCTCGATCGTGTCGTGCTTGTCCACGTGCGCGACGATGCCGGCGATCTCCGCCGCGCTGTAGCCGAGATTCTCCAGCGCCGGCTTCACCGTCTGGTTGACGATCTTCAGCACGCCGCCGCCGGCGAGCAGCTTGTACTTCACCAGCGCGATGTCCGGCTCGACGCCCGTCGTGTCGCAATCCATCAGGAAACCGATCGTCCCCGTCGGCGCCAGCACGGTGACCTGGGCATTGCGATAGCCGTGCTCGCGCCCGAGTTCCAGCGCGCCGTCCCAGCAGCGTTTCGCCTCTTCTTTCAAGGCGGCAAAGCGCGGACTCACGCCGATCTTGGTCACGTGCGAGCGGTGCAATTCCATTACCTCCAGCATCGAGTCGACATTCGACGGCGCCACCGGCTTGGCCACCCCGGTGCAGCGCGCATCATGATAGCCGGGGAACGGCCCCATCTGCTTCGCCATTTCGGCCGACTGCCGATAGGCATGGCCGGTCATGATGGAAGTAATGGAGCCGGCGAGCGCGCGGCCTTCGTCGCTATCATAACCAAGCCCGTAGCTCATGATGAGCGCGCCGAGATTTGCATAACCCAAGCCGAGCGTGCGGAAGATATGCGAATTTTCCGCGATGGCCGCGATTGGATAAGAGGCGTTGTCGACGATGATCTCCTGCGCGGTGATGAAGATGCGCACCGCGGCTTTGAAGCGCTCGACATCGAAGACGCCGTCCTTGCGCTTGAACTTCAGCAAATTCAGCGAAGCCAAATTGCACGCCGTATTGTCGAGAAAGAGATATTCCGAGCACGGGTTGGTCGAATTTTGCCGGCCTGTCCCTTTGCAAGTATGCCACTGATGAATCGTGGTATCGAACTGCATGCCCGGGTCGCCGCAAGTCCAGGTCCCCTCGGCGATTTTGTCCAACAACCTGCGCGCATTTTTCTTTTCGCACGGCGTGCCGTCGACCACGCGCTTTGTCCACCAGTCGCGCCCCTCCAGCGCGGCTTCCATGAATTCCTCGCTCGCCCGCACGGAAAGGTTTTCATTCTGATACATGATCGAGCCATACGCCTCGCCATTATAGGAGCCGTCGTATCCCTGCTCGATGAGAGCCCACGCCTTGCGCTCCTCCTTCGTCTTGGCCTCGATGAATTCCTCGATGTCCGGATGCCAGTCCTTGAGCGTATTCATCTTCGCGGCGCGCCGCGTCTTGCCGCCGGACTTCACCACGTTCGCGACTTGGTCGTAGACGCGGAGAAACGAAAGCGGCCCGCTCGGCGTGCCGCCGCCGCTCAGCTTTTCGCGCGTGGAGCGGAGCGAGGAGAGATCGGTTCCCGACCCGGAGCCGTACTTGAAGAGCATCGCCTCCGACGCGGCGAGCCGCATGATGTCCTCCATCGTGTCGTCGACCGCCTGGATAAAGCAGGCGCTCCCCTGCGGGTACTCGTACTGCGTCGGCGCGCGGCCGGCGCGGCCGAGCTCGCGATCGTAGAACCAGTTCCCCTCGCCGCGATCCGCACCGGTCTTATACTGGTGCCAGAGGCCGACATTGAACCAGACCGGCGAGTTGAAGGCGCCGTGCTGGTGGAGGCAGAGCCACGTCAGCTCGCCGTAGAAGGTCTCGGCGGTCGCCGCGTCCGCGAAATAGCCGTCGGCCAGCCCCCAGTCGGTAATGGTGCGCGTGACGCGGTGGATGAGCTGCCGGACCGACCGTTCGCGCCCGCCCTTGAACGGATCGTCGCCCTTCGCGATGTCGCCGTAGAAGTACTTCGAGACGGCGATCTTCGTCGCGAGCGCGCTCCACTTTTTCGGCACCTCGACGTTCTCCTGCTTGAAGAACGCCTTGCCGGTGTCGTCGTTGATCTCCGCGGTGCGCATCTCCCACTCGACCTCGTCGAACGGCGACACGCCAGGCGTGCTGAAAACCGGCTCAAAGCGCAGCCCGCGCGCCGGCGAGGCAGGCACGCGAGCGACGGCGGAGCGGCGGGAACGGCGGGCAGACTTGAGCTTCATAGGTCAGGTGCGCGAAGGGTAGAAGAAGCGGCGGCTTTGGGAGGAACGCCACTACACGTGGTGGTGGTGGACATGTATTATATCAAGATGTGGGGGGATGCGGAAGAGAAATCGGCGTTTTCTTAGAAGTTCTTTGCGGTCAGCCGCGCCTCTACGATCCACCAGAATCGCAGGATCGAGCGGGCGGCGTAGAAACTCGGGGGAAGGGCAGTGGCATGAAGCCTGCATTACATGAGGAATGCAGCCGACGCTCCCCTTCCCGATCACCTTTGGCAATCCGCGAGCGGGGCGC
>DASYIS010000505.1:0-16136 GCA_035997375.1 Chthoniobacteraceae bacterium | reverse complement strand
GGCGTGTCGACCGGCCACGAAAACTGCTCCAAAGGGGACTCACCCTCTGGGTGAACGGTGACGGCGCTTTCCAAAGGCGGCATCCCTCACCACAGCAGCTCTTTACGCGCAGGACGAGAGCTTTTCATTCACGCTTCTAGGTTTATACCGGACGCGGCGGGATCGGTACCGAGCGCGGCGGGAGCGATACCATTTGGCGCGGTATTCCTGCCGGAGCGCGCGGGATCGCGAGCCCGGCCGGCGGGATTCATACCGGACGGCGCGGCAAGAAATACCATTGGCGGCGGGGTTCGTACCGCGCGGCGCGGGCGAGGTGCCATGGCGTCCGGGATTGCTCCGCCGGGGCGGATGAACGATCCCACGGCGCGGATGGGGCGTACCATTTCGTCCGGTATGCATACCATGGCGAGCGTGGGAGCTCCCGCGCTGGGGAAAAATGCTCCCCGTCGGCCCGGCGCCGCGCCAGGGCGTGGGGGCCATGAGCTGGGACGATTCCGCGTGGGATTCGACCGTTTGGGATGCGCCCCCCGCTGCCGAGTAACCTAATAATGACGAATGACGAAGGGACCGGCCAATTTCGTCATTCGTCATTCCGACCGATTCCCATTGAGCGGAGGCGATCATTGTGAGACGTACACGCATCATGAGCACGACGACTGATTCCAGGGAGACGGCCATTTGGCGCAGAGTTATCCGGCCTGAGACGGCTGGGTGGACGCGCGCCGGGGCGGAGGCGATTCTGCAACTCGATTTTCAGGAAGGCGACCAGGAGCGCATGGTTGAGTTGCTGGAGCGTGCGAAGGGTGGAGAGCTTTCCGAGGACGAGGCCCGTGAACTGGAGAACTATCGGCATGTGGGCACGACGCTGGAACTGATGCAGTCTCGCGCCCGGCTCAGCCTGAAGTCGCTGCCCACGAACTGACGATGCCACGCCCCACCCGCGCGCAAGTGGAAAACGCGGTGCGGCGCGCGGCCGGCCGGTGCGAATACTGCCGCTTCCCGATGGCGCTGAGCCGATTGCCGCAGGAGCCCCGGGTAGGGTGGGCGTCCCGCCGGCGTCCCGCCCGCCCCGGCGGGCATCTTGCCCGCCGGGAGGCAAAGCGTCAGCGAGCAGTAGGCGGGGCGCGGGGAATTTTCGGAGGCTGCTCCGCCCCGCCTTCGCCCGCTGTCGGGCAGGATGCCCTCCACGGCGGACGGGACGCCGCGCCCTACCCGAGGCCCCTGCACCGGCTGCGCCGGTTTTTCACACAGTCCCAGCGCGTCCAAGCGGGCGCCGGCCCATTCGTCATTCGTCATTCGCCCTTCCTTCACTTGTTGAGGAATAACTCACTTTGGATCACTTCGTGAACCAGGGTCCGCAGGCCGTCGTGCTTTTCATGCACGCGGTGCAGGAGGCCCTCGAAGGCCGCGCGATCGGCGGGGCGCATCGGGTTGCCGGTGGCGTAGACGAGCAGCTTCCCGGCGAGCGTGCGCACGATCAGGGTGGGGTCGTCCAGGAGGAGTCGCTTGAAGGCGTCACTGTCCGCGAACGGCTTGCCGTTGGGCATCACGTCGCCCGCCTGCACGGGCAGGCCGGGGGAATACTGGACCGGCCGGCCGTCGATCACGGCGGGCGCTTTCGGGAATTTTCCCAGGGCGCGGTAGTTCGTGCGGTAGCCGCCGATGGGGTCGAAGTTTTCGAGCGCGAAGCCGAACGGGTCCATCTTTTGATGGCAGGAGGCGCACTGATCGTTCGTCCGATGTTTGGCCAGTTGATCGCGGATATTCAGCGCCCCGCGGATGTCCGGCTCGACGGCCGGCACGGTGAGGCCGGAAGGCAATTGCAGCGGCTGCCCTAGGATCTTATCCTGAATCCAGGCGCCGCGCAGCACGGGCGAAGTGACGGTGCCGTTGGCGGTCACCTTGAGCACGGCGGCCATGGTTAGTACGCCGCCGCGATGGCTCTCGGGCGGCAGCTTCACCGCGCGGAATTCCGGGCCGTCGATCCCGGGAATGCCGTAGTGCTGGGCGAGGCGATCGTTGAGCATCGAGAAATCGGAGGCGATCAGGTTCTGGATCGGCAGGTCCTGCCGCAGCATCTCCTCGAAGAAACGCACCGGCTCCAGGGGCATGGAGTAGCGGAGGTAATCGTCGAACTCGGGATAGAGCACGTTGTCGGGCGTCGTCGCATCGATCTGCCGCAAACCGAGCCACTGGCCGAGGAACTGCGCGGCGAAGGCCGCGGCCCGCGGGTCCTGCAGCATGCGCTCGGCCTGACGCCGCAACTCGCCGGGCGCGCGCAACTGCCGCCGGCCGGCGAGGTCGAGCAGCGTCTCGTCCGGCATCGATCGCCAGAGGAAATAGGAGAGCCGCGCGGCCAGGGCGTGGTTGTCGAGCGGGCCGGGCGCTTCGCGCAGCAGCAGGAAATCCGGTGCGCAGAGCACGGCGGTGAGCGACTGCCGCAGGGCGTCCTCGACGGTGCAATGCTCGGTGTCGATCTTCGTGTGCAGGAAGGTCAGATACTTCTGCAACTTCGGCTCGGGCACCGGTCCGCGAAAGGCTCGCGGGATGAACGCGCGCAGCACTTGCTCGGCGTCCGCGGGCGTGGCCTTCTTCAGGTCGACGGCACCGAGCAGGCGCTGGTGGCTGGCCGGCGGCCACGTGTCGATGAGCGGGCCTTCCACTTCGACCCAGTCGATCGCCAGGCCCGGCCCTTCATAGGCGGCGAGGTCGCGGATGTATTTCGTGCCGAAGCCGCAGGGGGCGAGACGAACGGTGTCCCCTGCCCCCATGTACGCCTCGAACTCGAGCACCGGCGCATGCTCGGCGGCGACGGGGAGATAGCGGTCATCCGGGTGGTTCGGATTGCCGCACCTCACGAACACGACCAGCGGCCGGCCCTCGTTGCGATACGCCTGCGTGGAGATGCGGACCCGATAGCGGCCCGGCAGGTAATTCCGCGAGCGCTGGAGCTCGGCCAGGGCGGAGGTGAAGAAGACGACCGTGTCGTTTTCCAGCACGCGACGCGGCGGGTAGCTGTTTTTGTCGGTGGGAAAGATGAACCGCTGAGTCTTCGACGGCGGCCGCGGACCGGTGACGATCGCGGCATTCAGCGCCATCTCGGCCCCTTCGAGGTAGCGCTCCTGGTGGATGCGCGTGATCTGCAAACCCGTGCCGACGTTATCGAAGCCAGCTACCGCGTCGTCCTCCGGCAACAGCGGCTTCAGATCGACGTCGATGCCGAGGAGATCGCGCAGCGTGTTGTTGTACTCCACGCGGTTGAGGCGGCGCAGTTGGGCGCGGCCTTCTGTCTTTTGCGCGGCGGCATCGGCGTCGGCCACGGCCGTGAGTCGGGATTCGATCCACCCGTGCAGCATCCGCACTTCTTCATCGGAAGGCCGGGGCTTGCCGTCGGGCGGCATCGTCTCGTCTCCGCGATCCTCGATCCGGCGCATCACCTCGTGCCACGTGGTGGCGGCCCGCGCCGTCAGAAAATCGGTGGAGAGCGTGTCGAGGCGCAGCCCGCTTTTCGCCGTCTTCTCCCCGTGGCATTTGAAGCAGTACTGCTCGAGCACCGGGCGGACGCGTTCCGCGTAGGTGGCATCGGTCTCGGCCTGTGCGAAACCGGCGAGCGCGAGCAGCCACATGGCAAGGCCGCGACGCATAACGCTTACTCCTTGGCGCCGGCCTTCACCAGCAGATCGGTCAGTTCCTGATCGCCGCGTTTCGCGGCCCATTGCAGGGGCGTCAGTTTCTCCTTCTTGTCCCGCAGGTTCACATCCGCCTTGTTCTCGATCAGCGCCTTGACATACGCGCGCGTCACCTCCGGCTTGCGCACTTTCGGATCGAGTCGCATCGCCGCGATCAAGGGTGTGTAGTTCTCCTTGGTTTCGTTGGGGTCGATGCCCGCCTGAATCAGGATCGGGATGAATTCCGGCAGCGCCTGCCCGTGATCGCACAACGAAACGAGCATCGGAAACGGCCCGCGGTTGAGATCCTTGTCGCCTCCTTTCGCGAGCAGATACTTGAGCATCTCGACGTTGTTGCCGATGCAGCAAAAGTAGATCGGGTATCGCCCGGAGCCATCGGGTTGATGAATGTCCGCGCCGTTTTCGAGCAGGTACTTCACCACCTCGAATTTTCCCAACACCACGGATTTCGTCAGCGCCGTTTTGCCGTTGGAAGCCGGATCGCAGAACTTGAGATCCGCCCCTTGCGCGAGCAGCTCCTTGACCGCCGCGAGCTTGCCCAGCGAAGCCGCGTCAACCAGCGCCGTATTCAAGCGCGTCTTCTCGTCGGCCGGTTTCTCCTCCGCGGCGGCGAGGTTGCAGGAGAACAAAACGGCCCAACACGCGATCAGCGATGAGGCCACGATGCGGGGGGTGCGCGGCATGAAATTGAGCATGATACCGCGAACCGAATTGCCAAGCACTTTTCGGCCACATGGAAGTGGGTCGGGCGAGACTCGAACTCGCAACCAATGCCTTAAAAGGGCACTGCTCTACCATTGAGCTACCGACCCGCGCACCGGTCACGGCCGGCGCCTCTTTTCAGAGGGAGGGCGTAATTACTACGAGCCCCGGCGTGACGCAAGAATGAAGGCGCGGTATTTTCACCCCGCATGCCCAGCCCCGCCTCCGCCGCCTCGACTGATTCCCCCGCCCCGCCGCGCGGCCGGCGCGCCCTCCTGGCGCGCTTCCTGGCGCAATCGCGGCGCGCCCGCACGCTCCAGGCCGGCGCGCTGGCGCTCGTGGTCGCCGCCGCTTGCTTCAGCCTGCTGGGGCGGCGCGCCAATCCGCTGCTGACCACGCCCGCGCTGGCGTTGCAGGGGTTGCAGGCCAGGTCGCTCTATTACAACGGGCCAGCCTGGCCGGCGCTGCGCGCCCGGCGGCCGGATTTGCTGGGCGAGGGCGGGCTGTCGCTGGGGTCGGAGCGCGTGCGCAGCTTCACCCAGGCGGTGCAGAACCCGAAGCTCTTCCGCCAGTTGGACCGGCAGGAGCGCTTCGACAAGCTGCTGCTCGTCGGCGACCCGAGCCAGTACCGGCCGCTGCTCGAGCATCTGTACGAGACGCGGGATTGGGCCGTCGTGTACGTCGACCACACCAGCCTCGTCTTCGAGCGCGGTGCGGCAAGCAAATGGCAGGTGGGCCAGGTCGAGGCGGTGATGGCGAAGCTCGGCGCAGCGTCTGCGCGGGACCGGGCGACGTTCCTCGCGCTCACCGCCGGCAAGCTGGTCGCGCTGCACGACGCGGCCGCCGCGCGCACCCTGCTCGAGCGGGCGCGCGCGCTCGATGCCAGGACGCCGGAGGTCTGGAGCGTGCAGGCGCAATATCACCTCGGCCGCGGGGAATGGAAGGACTGCGAAGCCGCGGCGGACCGCGCGCTGGAACTCGAGCACGGGCATCTCGCGGCCATGGGAACGAAGGCGCAGGTGCTCTACGCGACCAAGCGTTTCGGCGAGGCGTACGCGATTTCCAAGAAGCTCATCGAGCGCCTGCCGGACGACCCGGCGATGCTCTTTTACCACGCCAAGATCGCGCACGAGGCGCGCGCTTTCGGCGAGGAAGCGAAGGTCTTGCGCAAGCTCATCGCGCTGGCGGAAAAGAACGACCGGCCCGCCTCGGGCTACCGCGTTTATCTCGGGCAATCGCTCGCGAGCGCGGGCGAACGCGACCCGGCGCTGGAGGAGTTTGGCAAAGCGATGGAGGATCCCGATCTGCCGAAAGCGCAGCGGGACTTCGCGATCGATTGCATGAAGGTGATTCGTTCGCAGGGGCAATGAGCGCGTCACTCCGCCAGCCCCGGAATCGCCGAGAGTTGCGCGAGGAACTCCGCTTCGAATGCCTCGGCCGACACCGCCGCGGGATCGACGAGGCGCGTGCGCCGGCTCGGCGCGCGCATCATTTCGCCCCAGTGCAGCATCGCCTCGGCCAGCGCCTCGGGATCGCGGATCGGCACGATGCTGCCATTGACGCCCGGCTGCACCAGGTCGGCCGCGCCGGTGTTCGGCGTGACGATGGCCGGCAGCCCGCAGGCGAGCGCCTCGGTGACGGTGCGCGCGAAACCGTCTTCGAGCGAGGGGAGAACGAACACGTCCGCGCTCCGCAGCCGCTCGGCGAGCAAGGGGTGCGGCAGGCCGGGCGACCAGTCGATCGGCAGATCGCGGTAGCGCGCGAAGACCGGCTCCAGGCCGCTCGCGATCACGCTGGTGAGCATCAGTCGCGCGGAGGGCTCGCGCTTCAGGAGCAGGCGAAACGCCTCCAGCAAATAGGGCGTCCCCTTGCGCAGCGACAGGCTGCCGGTCGAGATGACGGTCAGCGGCCGGTCGGCGGGGCGGGGTGCGGGGTCGGGTGAGAATTGCGAGAGATCGAGGGGGTAGACGTTGCGAAGCAACTGCGCCGGCCGGAAGCCGCGCTCCAGGAACGAGCGGGTGACAAATCCGCTCGGGGAGAGGACGTAATCGACGTCCGCCATCATCTCCACGCTGCGCCGGTGGTGTTGGTGCGAGACGGGCGGGTACGGATATTTCCACCGCCGATGTTCCTCGGTGAGAATGGCCCAGAAGTTCTCGGGATGCGAGTTGCCGCCGTCGAGGAACGTCAGCCCGCCGCGCTCGCGCACGCGGCGAAAGGCGGCGTTCGCGTAACCATACGACGAGATGATGTGGTCGCCGGGCCGAAGCTGCTTTGTCACCCAGCGATCGAACCACGGGTGCAGCGCCATGCGTGCCGCCTCGCCCCAGTAGGGCGGGAGCAGGCGGGCCGCGGCATAGGCGGCCGCGCCCCAGGCCGGCAGCAGACGCGTGCGCTCCGGCGCGATTCCCTCGGTGCCGCGCCGCGTGCCGACGGCGTAAAGGCGGAGCCGGCCGCGGCGGTCCAGCACCCTTGCATTGTCATCGCAAACGGTGCGAAACGGCGTGGCGACGACGAATTGAGGACGGGGCATCAGCGGCGGGGCGAAAGCAGTTTTTCATAGAGCGCGGCGTACTCCGAGGCCATCCTTTCCGCCGTCATCCCGCGGTCGCGGATGCTCGCCGCGCCCGCCGCGCCGAGGCGCTCGCGCTCGGCCGGCGCATCGAGCAATCGCTCCAGCGCCGCCGCCATCCCCGCCGCATCGCCCGGCGCCGTCAGCAGTCCGGTGCGGTCGTGTTCGATGAGCTCCGGGATGCCGCCGACGCGCGTGCCGACGCAGGCGCAGCCGGCGAAGAGCGCCTCCTGCAAAGCCAGCCCCAGCGCCTCCTGCAGCGACGGCTGGACGTACACCGCCGCGGTCTGCATGAGTTCGCCCGCGTCGTCGCGCTGGCCGAGCAAATGCACGCGCTTCTCCAACCCGGCGGCACGCACGAGGGCGACGATCTCGGCTTCGTACTCGGGCTCGATGACCGGCCCGACGAGCATCAGCTCCCATGCGGGCCGGCGCTCGGCGATCATGGAAAAAGCGCGCACGAGATCGAGCTGGCCCTTGCGTTGCGCGCGATGCCCCACATGCAGGATCACCGGCCGGCGCGGTCCGGTCGGCGCGGCGCTTTCGTCGAGCCGCGAGTGGTAGATGCGGATGAACTTTTTGCGCAGCGGAAAGTACCAGCGCCGCAAGAGCCGCAGGTCGTGCTGCGAGACAGCGATCTCGCGCTCCTGGTTCGCGAGCGCGCGCATTTTGCCGACCCAGGCGAAGAAGTACTTCACCTGGCGCTTCCACCACGGGGTCGCCGGCGCGAGCAGCCCGTGACCCGGCGAGACGACGAGGTGCGAGGTCGTGAGGCAGCGGACGCCGGCCCGGCGCAGGCGGGGAAACGGGCTCGTCCACGGCGTGCGATTGCCCCAGGAGAAATTGCCCGCCATGTGGAAGTGCGCGACCTGGACGCCCGCGGCGACGATGCGCGCCGCGAGCTCGTCCGCGCCGCCGCCGGCCATCGGCCGTGCCCACGGGATATGCGCGGATAAGAGCGCGGCGAGGGGCGACGCGCGGATGGTTTCGGACTCGTCGGGAGAAACCAGGACGAGCGCAAAGCGGGGGCTGAGGCACTCGATCAGCTCGCGCACGAGCACGCTGACCCCGCCGCCGAAGAAGATCGGCGTCTCTATCGCGAAGGCGACGCGCGTGGGCGGTTCACTCGCCATGGGCAAAGCGGTAGCCGATGTACTCTCCCACCACGACCAGCAATAAAACAACCGTAACGTAGGAGTACGTCAGCAGCGACTTGCACTCCACCCAGACGATGGCTGCAACGAGGAAAAGGGCGCCCCATGTGAGAACCACAAAGGTAAAAGTATTCGTGCGAAAGTAAGAGTCGAGGAGCAGCGGGCCCATGAGCGGCGCAATCCAGCCGCCCACGCCGTGGAAATAAACACGCGATCCGGCGGCGGCGGCCATGAGGAACACGCCGAGCGTGATGAGGGTAATGCGTTGGTGGTTCATGGTCTGCGATGGTACCCTTTGCAATTAGAATGGCCGCTGCCCGGTGGCGATGGTGGGCGCCGGGACGGGCGCCGCTCCTTGAGCCGCCAACTCCCGGTAGAGCGCGAGGAAACGCCGCGCGGTGTGCGCCGGCTGAAAGAACTCGCGCTGTTCCTCCCAATGCCACGCTCCCAGCCGGCGGGCGCAGTCGAGATCGCCCAGGATTTTCACGGAGGCGCGCGTGAAGGCCGCCACGTCCCCGGGTTCGCAAAGGAAGCCGTTTTCACCGTCGTGAATATAGTCGCTCTGCCCGCCGTGGGGCGTCGTGATGACCGGCAGCCCGACGACGCGCGCTTCCTTGACCACATTCGGACTGGTGTCGGCGCGCGTCGGCAAAATGAGGCACCACGCGCGGCAGAGCGCCTCCGCGGTGGCGCCCGGGTCGAGGCGGCCCAGCCAGCGGACATTTGGCGTGGAGAGGGCGCGCAATCGCCGCGCATGGCGATGTTCCGCGTCGCCGATGATGTGCAGTTCTTTCGCCTGCAACTCGGGCGCGGCAAAGGCCCGCACGGCGTCTTCCACCCCTTTGCGGGGATCGATCGTCCCGATGAAAACGGCGTGCGGCCGGTCCGACTGCGGTGCCCACGTTTGGCGATAAAACGGCTCCTGCACCCCATACTCCACGAGGTGGGTGCGCGCATGGGGCGCCATCCGCCGGAGGACCGCCTCGCCCCAGCGGCTCTCCACGCTGATGTCGCGCGCCTGCCGCAACACGGACGATTCATAGACGGCCTGCAGCCGGACGAACGGATGCATGCGCGCCCGGCGGATGTACTCGCCGAGGAGGCCCTGCATCGAGAGGAGCCAGGGCCGTCCCGCGTCGGCGCCGGCCAGGCCGTAGCAATCTTCCGTGCCCCAAGCGTGGACGAGGTCCGGCTGCAGTCGATCGAGGCGCCGCCGAATGACCCGGCGATCCGGCCGGAAGGCGCGCCAGAGCCGGCCCCGCTCCGGGCTGTGGAGACAATGGAAAGTCTGCCCGCGCCAGCGGATCGGCTCCACGGGGCCGGGCCGCTTCGAGACGGTCAGCCAATGAATGTCCCACCCCTCTTCCGCGGCGAAGGCCTGGCTCAACTGCGGCAGCCACGTCGCCTCATGGCCGCCATGCGCATGCTGTTCCAGCCCCGGGATGACATGCAGGGGGAAAGCGGCGAGGATCGCGATGCGCATGAAGGAGGGGGTTCGTTAGCGTACGCCGCCGGCCCGCACAAGCCAATGGGGGGCGGGCGCGGGATGAAACCGATTCCGGCATTGCTTCGAGCCTGGCGCGGAATATCGTGCCGCATGTCCCACACGGATCCGCAGGCGCGCGAGGCAGCTTCCCTGGCGTTGGGGCAGGCGGCCGGGTTCACGCGGCGGCTCGCCTCGCGCCTCTGGGCGCTGGAGGCCCGGCTGCGCGGCGCGGAGTTGCGCGGCCCCGTCGTGTTCATGGGCCGCCCCATTCTCACGCTCGCGCCGGGTTCCACCATCATCTTCGCGGGCGGCAACGAGGTCTTCAGCTCGCCGCGCTGCAACGCGATCGGCAACATGCAGCCGTGCGTCCTGCGCACGCTGGCGCGCGGCGCCCGGCTGGAGTTCGGGCCGGGCGTCGGCATGAGCAGCACCGTGTTCGGCGCCGCCTCCTCGATCGTCGTCGGCGAAGGGACCATCTTCGGCGCCGGGGCGATGGTGATCGACACGGATTTCCATCAGCCGGCGGGCGAGTTCGGATGGGAGGATGCCGCGGCGCAAAACGCCCGTCCGATTACGATCGGCCGCGGCTGTTTCATCGGGGCGCGGGCGATGGTGATGAAGGGCGTGGTGTTGGAGGATCGCTCCGTGGTCGGCGCCGGCGCCGTGGTCACAAAGCGTGTCCCCTCGGGCATGATGGCCGTGGGAAATCCCGCGCGGAATGTGCCGTGGCGCGGCGCCGGCAGTCGGGGATAACGAACTCGTCCTCGTCCGTTCGTTGTGGGTTGCACGACCCGCTTCCCCGCTCCATACAATACCCGCCCCCGTGAATCCCTTCCGCCTCATTCTCCTGGCCGGTGCGCTGCTTCTGCTGGAGGCGCTCATCGGTGGGACGCGCCTCGTGTTTGCCCTGCCGGGCTTTGCCCTCATCGCGCTCGCCGGCCTCACCCTGGTTTTCGGCAAGCGCGAGGGAATTTCGCAGCCGAAGTGGTATTGCGCCGCCACGACCTTCCTCGTCTTTGGCTGGATCGTTTTCCGCGCCTTCACCTCGCCCGTCCCGTACCTCGCGCGACCGGATCTGTATCAAGTCATCGCCTGCCTGCTCATGTACGGGGCGTTCGCCTGGTTTTGTACGCAAACGCGCGAGCGACTCTGGATCTTCGGCTTCCTGCTCCTGCTCGCCGTCATCCAGGTCTTCATCGGCATCCGCCAGTTCAAGTACGGCGATGACTGGATGCCGCTCCACCTCGCGCGCGCTCCCTACGGCCGCCGGGCCAGCGGCTTCTTCGTCCATTCCATCCATTTCGCCGGCTACCTGGAGGCCATGGGCGTCATCGGGCTGAGCCTCGCCTGCTGGGCCCGTTGGCGGATGGAGGTCCGGATTGCCACGGGGTTTGCGGCGCTCCTCTGCTACCTCGGCGTCGCGATCAGCGGCAGCCGGGGCGGCTACCTCAGCGTCGCCTTTTCGCTCCTCGTCTTCTTCGTCCTCAGCCTCTGGATGCTCGCGCGGATGGACCGGCGCAAGTTCGTCATCACCCTCGTCGGCGGCGTCGTCGCCCTGGCGCTCGCGGGCTCCCTGGTCACGGGGTTGATGAGCCGCAGCCAGTTCCTGCGCGCGCGGTTGGCGGCGATGAATGAGCAGTTCGAGGGGAAATGGGACATCCGCATCTATAACTGGCAGGCCGCGCTCGACCAATTCAGCGTCTCGCCCGTCATCGGCACCGGCAGCGGCACGCATCTCTACCTCGGGCGGTTCTTCCGGCGCCCGGAGATCCAGTCGGACCCCGTGCACGCCCACAGCGACTACCTGGAACTCCTGGCGGAATACGGACTGGTCGGCGGCGGAGTGATCGCCCTCTTCATCGCCGCGCATCTCCTCAGCGGCCTGCGCGGCGCCTCGCGCATCCTCAAGCGCGACGTGATCCCGGTCGGCGAGAGCCGGGACGACAATCTCGCGCTCCAGATCGGCCTCCTCTCCGCCGTCGCGGCCTACATCGCGCACTCGGCGGTCGATTTCAACATGCACATCCCGAGCAATGCGCTGTTGTTTTCCATCATCTTCGGGTGCCTGGCGCAGCCGCGGGCCGTCGCGCCGGAGCAGCCGGCGCCGTGGGGAGCCGGTGCCCTCCTGCCGCGCCTCGTGCTCCCCGCGATCGCGCTCTGGATGCTCGGCATCGCCCTCTGCCGTTTTCCGGGTGAGTACTGGACGGAGGAGACGCGCAAGGCGTTGCGCGACCATAAGTTCCAGTCGGTGCCCGCGCTCGCGGGCAAGGCGGTCAAGTATGATCCCAAGAACCCTGACGCATACTTTTATCAGGGTGAAGCGTTCCGAATCCTGGCGAGCGCGCAGAGGATTCGCACCCTCCGGCGCGCCCCCTTCGAGCAGGCGGTGGCGTTCTACGATTCTTCGCTGCGAGCCTTTCCGCAGGACGAAAACATCTGGGTTCGGCGAGGCCAGGCGCTCGATGGATTGCAACGGTTCGCGGAGGCTGAGAACTCCTTTCTGACCGCGATTCGGCTCGATCCGAATCTCGGGGCCCTGTACGGTTATTACGCAGCGCACCTCCGGCGGGTGGGCCGCGAGGAGGAGGCGCAAGTCCAGTTGGACAGGGCGGCGCAGTTGAAGACCCAGAAGCTCGACCGCATTCTCTCCGATCCACAGGACGTGCAGCGGGTGCCGCCGCCGGCTCCCGCAGAGCCATAGGGGCCATAAAGTTTTCAAAAACAGGTTGCGCGGCCACTCATTTACGCGATTATGCCACAGACCGCCCCCCTCCCCTTTCTTCCGAAAATTAATATCAATATGCTCCGCACCAACTCCCTCAGAGCAGTCTTCTCCCTGCCGGTGGCCTTCGCGGTCGCCCTGCTGGGCTACTCCGGTTTCGCCTTCGCCGATGTGGCGTCGCAGACGACCGCCCTCAACCTCAAGCTTCAGGATTACGCCCGTCAGGAGGGCAAACTGACGGCGACCTCCACGGCGGCGCAGATCGCCGCCGTCAACGTCCAGACGGCCGTGGCGGACGATCTCGTCTTCGCGGTCTACGAGCTGGCGCAAGCCGCGGGAGACAATCCCCAAAACATCGCGGACATCGCGACCGCCGCGCTGACGGCCATCCCGGCGGCGACGCCGGCCGCCGCCAAGGTGCGCGCGGACAAGGATAAGATCGTGGGCCGCATCATGGAGACGGCAGTGGTGGCGAGCTCGACCAGCGGCCCAAACAGCACCCTGCCGCCCGATGAGGCGACGATTGTCGACAAGCTCGTCCAGCAGCTCGGCGCGGTGAACAGCACGCTGCCGGCGGCCAAGCAGTTGACGGCGGCAGGCAAGCAACTCCTCGTGGCCAAAGCGCTCCGCTCGACGAACGGCCTCGGTGCGGCCATCGAAGCGCGGGCCGAGGCCTTCATCCCGACGGGGGCGACCAACGCGGCCAAGGACACCGCGCGGACCGCTTTCAATGTGGCGGTGCTCAAGCTCCTCGCCTTCAAGCCGATCACCAACGACCCGGCCAAGCTGGCGACGACCAACACTTTCTTTCCGATCCTCAACGGCGTCCAGGAAGCGGTGAAAGGCGAGCCCGCCTTCGTCGAAGGGACGCCGCCCTCGATCTTCGGCGTGCGCGAGTACATCCACGCGGCGCTGGATGGATATACGTCGACGACCAACAAGGCGGCGGCGGCCACGAACATTGCAGCCGGCGTGGCGGCGACGGTTCCCGGTGCGGCCGGGGCGGTGATCGCGGGCTACCTCAAGGATCTCTACCCCATTGCCACCCCGGTGGGCGACCTGGACATCATCAACTTCCTGAAGAATGGCCGGGCGGCGGTGCCTGCCAACGGCGCCACGCCGGCGCAGGCGGCGGTTCTCGCTCCGGTGACCAACGCCAAGCTCGCGGCGGCCGTGAGTGACATCGTGGCGGATTCCTTCAAGCTTCTGTCCGCGCAGCCCGCGGACCTGCAGGTGACGAACTTCGCGACCGGACTGACCGCCGCGGTGAAGGGAAAGGTCGCCTCCGGATTGATCCGGGCCAACCCCGGCAATGCGACCGCCCTCGTCAATGACGTGCTGGCGGCCGACGTTGGCGTGGCCGGCAAAGGAGTGGTTTCGACGGGGATCGCGGCATTTGCCCAGGCGGCAGCCCAAGGGAATTCGACGGCGGCGGCGGCGATCACCACGGCCTCGATTGCCAAAATCCCCTTTGTTCCCCCGGCGGGAGCCACTCCCACAGCAGCGGCCATCGCCGCCGCGATGAAGGCGGACAACACCAAAATTCAAGCGGTCGCCATTGGCGTCGGTAAATCGGTCGCCTTGGTCGATCCGAACAAGGCGGCGGATGTGGCGGAAGCCCTCTTTGGCGTGACGCGCAACGGCGGCAATCCCTACAGCATCGCCGGCGATGCAGGAGAGCAGGCTCGCCAGACCCTGGCGCATGATCTCGCCGTTGGGTTGGCCACCAACTACGCCGCTACCGGTGCAGCCGTCGCGGGCGTCGCCCATCAGTCCCTGGTGAAGAATCCCAAAACCGGA
Organism: Chthoniobacteraceae bacterium; assembly: GCA_035997375.1. Taxonomy (GTDB): domain Bacteria; phylum Verrucomicrobiota; class Verrucomicrobiia; order Chthoniobacterales; family Chthoniobacteraceae; genus DASYIS01. The sequence goes on along the minus strand of DASYIS010000505.1, from coordinate 2,011 downwards.
ACTGCCGCGCTCGATCAGATCGCGGCGATCGCCGGAATTGCCATCAAAGCCGCGCCGAAAGCGACGGTGGATATCGCCCTCCGTGTGGCCTCGAACGCGGACATCAAGTCGCTCACCTCGACCACGACCACCACGCAACTGGCGACGGCGCTGGTGAACAACTTCAATGTCGCCTCCGCGAACGCAGGCGCGGTCGCCGCGGGCCTTTCGCTTTCCGATACCGCCCACACGGATCTCATCACGACGGCCGTGATCAATTCGGGAGTGACCAACCTCGCCGCGCGTCAAGCCGCCGCGCTCACGATCGCGAACACGGTTGCGATCAACGTCGACGTCGAAGCCATCGGCTTGGTTGCGCAATCGGTCGGCGCGCTGCTGCAGCCGGCGAAAAACCTGGATGGCACGACGAATACCAGCAAGCTGCCGAAGCTCACGAGCATCGGCACTTTGGCGACCTCGCTCGGAAAGGCGATCAACACCAAGCCGCTGGTCACCTGGGCGAACCGGGTGGACGAGTTGAGCGAGCTCGCGGCCGAGCTGACCAAGCAATATCTCGCGCACGCCGGTGACGCCAACTCCGGGGTGCCGGACGGCACCGACGCGGACGCCACCAAGGCCGCCGCCGAGGTGAAAGCGCTGGCCACCGGCCTCGCCTCGATCGGCACGAGCATCTTCAAGTCGGCCTCCGCCAAGTTGCTCGCCAACACCTTCCACAACCCCGCGGATGTCGCCGACCTCGCGGAAAACGTCTCCGGTGCCATCGCGCAAGTGCTGGCGAACTCGAGCAAACTGGCCGGTACCGCGAAGGATTCGCTGCTCACCAACACGGCCACCGGCTCGTTGATCAAACTCCTGACGACCGCCGCGACGGCCAGCAAGTCCACCGCACAGGTGACCGCCGCCTTCGCCAACGTCTTCGGCACGAAGACCGGCGGCGTCTACGGCAACTACGTGAGCCCGATCAGTGGCACCAACGTGACCCGCGCGGACAGCTCCGTCGGCCGTTACGAAACCGGCGTCTACTACGAAATCGGCGGCGTGAACCCGCCCGAGACGCCGGTAAAGAACCTCTAACCGCTCTTCCCGAGAGGACAAGCAATCCAGAGGAGCCGGGTCACCGGCTCCTCTTTTGTTTTTACGGGGAGCCCGTGGCTCGCGGGCGCCCACATGGCCGTGGCTACAGCCTGCATCCACCGCCGGCCGCGGTCCGCAGGCTGCCACTCAAAACCGGCAAGACACACGAGAACGAGAACGAACAGCCATACCGCACCACGTCCGCCCCTCACATCACTTTTTCCCCCATCCTCGCTTGCAGTGCGAACCGGATGCCGGTAGATCAACGCGCCGATGTTTACCCGCTCTTCTTCCTCGCCGATTTCAGTGGTCACCGGCGGGGCCGGGTTCCTCGGCTCGCATCTCACGGATCGCCTGCTCGCCGAGGGGCACCGGGTCATCGGGATGGACAACTTCATCACCGGGTCGTCGGCGAACATCGCGCACCTGGCGGGACGGGACGACTACCGCTTCATCAAGCACGACGTCTCCAATCACATCTTCCTGCCGGACGACGTCGATTTCATCTTCCACTTTGCCTCGCCGGCCAGCCCGGTCGATTACCTGCTCCACCCGATCCCGACGCTGAAGGTCGGCTCGCACGGGACGCACAACGCCCTCGGCCTGGCCAAGGACAAGGGCTCGCGCTTTCTCCTCGCCTCGACCAGCGAGTGCTACGGCGACCCGCTCATCCATCCGCAGCGCGAGGATTACTGGGGCAACGTCAATCCCATCGGGCCGCGCGGCGTGTACGATGAGGCGAAGCGGTTTGCGGAAGCGATCACGATGGCCTACCATCGCTATCACCACGTCGACACGAAGATCGTCCGCATCTTCAACACGTACGGCCCGCGCATGCGCCTGCGCGATGGACGCGTGGTGCCGGCGTTCATCGGCCAGGCGCTCGAGAACAGCCCGCTCACCATCTTCGGCGATGGCTCGCAGACGCGTTCATTTT
>DASYIS010000504.1:0-12935 GCA_035997375.1 Chthoniobacteraceae bacterium | reverse complement strand
GCGCGTGGCCATTGCGCCGCGCTCCGAACGACGCTCGGCCCAGCGCGTGTTCGCCACGCCCAAACGGCCCACAGGGCCGTGGCTACAACCGGAGGTGGCTGCGCGACGCCATGTCGAGGCGGCGCCCATTGAACTCTCGTTCCCAAAGTTAGCGAAGCGCTTTGGGAACGTCGGCGCCGCCTTGAAACTCTGTTTCTGAGCACGCTCAAATACGCGCTGCGGTTGTTTCACCCGCCGGTGGCTCGGCATCGCGCTATTGGAAACGGAGTTTCGCTGCGGCGAAGGTTCCCAAAGCGCTTCGCTAACTTTGGGAACCAGAGGACGGCGTGCGGCCGGGACATTTCGGTCCGCCCCTTTCCATTCGTTCCAATTCGAGTGATTCGTTGGCACCATGCAGAGTCAGAGGTTCAGTTGCCAAAATGCCGCCTCCGCCTTCGCGCCGTGTTTCAGGTAGAGATCGAGGTGCCGCAGCTTGTGCCAGCGGTACTCGCGCGCGCCGATCCGAATGCGTGCCGCGTCCATGGACTTGAGCCGCGCGGCGACGTCGCGATACGCGGCGGCCCACGCCGGCGGCCCGTGCTTCTCGATGAAGCCGACGATCTCCTCCACGCGCCGCGGGTTGCCGCTGCTCGACTTGTGCTGCGGATGAATGCGGTAGACCGAGAGCGTTTTGTCGATGTAGCGCAGCTCCCCGTGCTCGCTCGCGCGCAGCCACCAGTCCCAATCGAGCACGAAGTGAAACTCCTGGTTGATCTCGCCGGTCTTCTCCCAGAGCGCGCGCGTCCAAAAGGCGGACGGCTGGATGATGTACGCGCTCGAGGTCAGCGCCGCGCGATCGAACGGCCGGCTGCGGTCCACGAGCGCGCGCTGCTCCTGCTCGTACCAGAGCAGGCAGTTGCCGTAGACGAGCTGCGGCCGGCTCGTATCGCCGAGCGCCTCGACCGCCTTCGCCAGCGTGAGCGGCAGGTAGTAGTCGTCGGAGTTCAGCCACGCCATCACCTCGCCCGTCGCGAGCCGAAAGCCTTTGTTGATCGCCTCGCCCTGCCCGCTGTCGCGCTCGGAGACGAAGTGCTTCACCGGGTAGCGCTCGACGATCTCGCGCGTGCCGTCCGTGCTGCCGCCGTCGATGACGATCAGCTCCAGCCGCGGCCAGTTTTGCCCGACGATCGAGGCGAGCGTCTGCTCGATGTACTGCGCTTGATTGTACGTCGGCACGACAATGGAGACGAGCGGGGTCATGGGCGTGCCTCCTGCAAGCCGCGCGCCAGCTCCAGGAACTCGCGCCCGAAGGCGAGTTGCTGCGCGCACGCCGTCTCGCGCGCGGCGGCTTCGGCTGCGAGATCGGGGCCGGGTGTTCCATGCTCCCACACCTCCGCGATCAAGCCGGCGAGCGCCTCCGCCGACTCGGCCGGGAAGAAACGCGCGCCGGGCGGGTCCTGCTCGCGATGCACCGGCAGATCGGAAAGCAAACACGGCCGACCGAGCATGCGCGCGTCCTCCACCACCGTGCTCCACCCTTCAAAGAGCGACGGCTGGATCACCGCCAGCGCGCGGCGCATCAGCGACACCAACCGCTCGCGCGAGACGAGCCCGAGCAGTTGCACCTGCGCGCCGAGTCCCGGTTCGTCGAGCAACGCGCGCAGCGAGCGGACGTACTCGTCGCCGCGGTAATCCTCCAGCGCGCCGGTGCAGAGGACGAGCGGCTGCACGCCGCGCGAGCGGAGAATCCGCAGCGCCTCGAAGACGACTTGGTGGTTCTTGTGTTTCCAGAACTGGTTGCAGACGAGGAAGAACCGCGCCGGTACATCGTCGGTCAGGTCAGTCAGGTCAGTCAGGTCAGTCGGCGCGACGCGAAACGCAAGCAGCGTCGCCTTGCCCGCATGCGCCGGGAAGAACCGCTGAAAGTCCGCCAGCGCCGAGCGGCTGCTCAGCACCACGCGCGGCGCTTCCTCCGCGAGTCGCGCCATCTGCGCATCGCGCCACTTCAGCTCCTGCTCGGAGAAAAGATGCGGCAGGTAGCGGTGCTGAAAATCCGGAATCCAGCCGGCCCACGCGAGGCCCTTTAGCGCGGAGCCGAGCGGAAAGCGCAGCCCGAGATTGTAGAAGTTGTCGTAAGTGAGCGGGTAGACGAAATCGATGCCCGCCTCCGCGAGCCGCCGTCGAAAGCCGGCGCGGCTGCGGCTCGTCCCGAGCCACCGATTCCAGCGCGTCGGCGCCGGCACCTCCACACGCGGCGACACCTCACGCCACTCCGCGCTCAACCCCGCGCCGCAGATCCACGTCAGCGGCGTCGCCGGCTCCGCCGCCCGCACGGCGGCCGCGAGGTTGCGCACGTAGTTCGCGCCGCCCATCCAGTCGCGTCCGCCGATGGCCACCAGGCCGGGATGCGGTTGCTTCACGGCACGCAAATCCCGCTGGAGTGAAGAGAGCGCGGTGAAGTGGCGGACATGCGCGGTGAGTTTCGGAGCAGAGCGCAGGACGCGGCAAGCTCTTTCAGGCCGGGGCACCGACACACTGTGCGCGCTCTTCTCGTCAGTAAAAGCGCACGCTCGTTCATTCCTCGTACCCATTTTTCCGCAGCCACGCCTGCGCGGCCTTGTCGGGGGTTCCGTCGCGGTTCCGCGCCTCGCGGATCCCCTTCAACAACTTGTCCCGAAGCTCCTCGCGCGCCGCCGCGAGCCGGCTCGCAAACTCCGCATCCTCCTCCCGCCAGCGAGTCATCTCCGCGGAGCTCACCCCTGCCAGCGCCCCCGCCGAGAGATCGGGGAGTCCGGTCGCGCGAATCGCCGCGCAGATCTTGTCCGCCGTCTCCGGCGTCCGCAGCGAAGGCCGACTGGCGGGCTCGGGCGCAACCTCGCCGGTGGGAAAAAGAAGAATGGGAGAAAGTTTCATCCCTCCATTGCAGCACCCTTTTTCACAACACCTACATGAAAATTTTTCCACGGCGAATTTGGGGGCCTCCCACTGAGGCGATGCATGGGCAGGACGGATTGATCCCTTCGTGCGCCGTAAGTTGCCAAACCTTCACCCCGAGGGGGAGGGTCGGCCCTCCGAAAAAACTTACTCGCAAGCCGTTCCACAACCGAATTTGCCGCGCAACTCCAGCCCGGCAAGCCTTCCGCCGCGCGCTCGCAAAGTGGACCTCGCGGCTGGGAAATCCTTGCTCTGGACGCAAAAAGTGGCAATGGTTTTGCCATGAGCGTTACCATCACTGTGGGCAAAGCAGGGCGTCTCGTCATCCCCAAGGCGATCCGAGAAAGCCTCGGTCTTCGTGAAGGAACCCGTTTGCGCATCGAATCCTCGGGGGGAAAATTTGAAGCTGTTCCCGAGGTCGACGAGGTGGAAATCCAGATGCGCGACGGCTTTCCAGTGATTTGCGGCGGGCCACCCCGCAAGAAGGGCGACATCGTGAAAGCCATCAAAGCCGGCCGTGAGGAACGGGCGGATCAAATCCGCGCCTATCGCAACAAGAAATGAAGGACGCCCTCGACTCTTCGATCCTTGTGGCCGCGCTCGATGGGGAAGATCCCGACCACGAGGCTTGTCGGAGTCTGTTTCTCTCGGCCAAATACTCGATTCATCCGCATGCCCTGACGGAGACGTTCTCCACGCTGACCGGTGGCCGGCTCGCCCTTCGGCTTCCTGCGCAGCAGGCAGCGGCCCTTCTGCGCCAGTGGGTTGCGCCACGGCTCGTCGTCACGCCCCTGGATACGGAAGACCTGCTCACGGCCTTTGACGAATCGTCCGCCCGTGGCGTGCGCGGAGGAGCGATCTACGACTACCTCCATCTCGTCGCGGCGAGAATCGCCCGTGCGCCCGTGTTCTATACGCTGAACATCTCCGACTTCCGCTCCTTCCACCGCCCCGGCGACCCGGAGGTCGTCCACCCGTGACTTGACTTCCGACAGATGGGCGGTCGACGGGCACTCCGCCCGTGACGGTAAACGATCCATCCTCCGAGGGGCAAACAACAGCCGCCGTTCCTGCATGGAGGCGAAAGGCAAAGCGTCGGGAGGCGCGCGCGAGCGACCATTCTTGTTCCGCCGCGCGCGGGGCGCTATTTCGCCGGGTGCGCGGCGAGGTGCAGGGCGCGATTGATCTGCGCCGCCGCGTAGGCCGCGCCGAAACCGTTGTCGATGTTCACGACGGTGACGCCGCTGCCGCAACTGTTGAGCATGCCGAGCAGCGCGGCGAGTCCGCCGAAGCTCGCGCCGTAGCCGACGCTGGTCGGCACGGCGATGACCGGCCGGCTGACCAGGCCCGCGACCGCGCTCGGCAGCGCGCCTTCCATCCCCGCGACCACGATCAGGACGTGGCAGGCCTCCATGCGCGCGCGCTCGGCGAGCAGCCGGTGAATGCCCGCGACGCCGACATCGTGGATGCGTTCGACGCGGTTGCCAAAGATCTCGAGTGTGATGGCGGCTTCCTCGGCGACCGGCAGATCCGAGGTGCCCGCGCAGAGCACGCCGACCGCGCCGTCGTATTTCGGCAGTGCCATGCGCTCGGCGGTGATGCAGCGCGCCCGCGGATGGAACATCGCCTCCGGCACGGCCGCGCGCACGGCCGCGTACTGGTCCTCGCCGGCGCGGCTGACGAGGAGCACCCCGTGGGTTTCCACGATGACGCGCGCGATCGCGGCGACTTCGCCCGGCGTCTTGCCGGCGCCGAAGACGACCTCCGGGAAACCGCAGCGGTCCTGGCGGTCGGTGTCGACGCGCGCGAATCCGAGGTCGACGAAGCTCATGGCGCGGGGCGAAAACCGAATGACGAATGACGAATGACGAATGACGAACGAATGACGAATGACGAATGACGAATGACGAATGTCACATCCGGAACGCTCGCCGCTCGGCGCATTTTTTCGTCATTCGTCATTCGTCATTCGGTTTTCCTCATTCCCCCAAGTCCTTGCGTTGGGCGGAGTCTTTCGAGAGGACGAGGCGCATCGGGAGCATTTTCGAGATGAAGAAGCCGTGCTGCTTGAAAAAGCGCTGGCCGTCTTCATTCAGCCGATCGGTGAGCAGGGTGATGCGCTGGAAGTCCTTCTTGCGGCCGTACTCGACGGCGTAGTTGAGCAGCTTCTCGCCGAACTGCTGTCCGCGAAAATCGCGATGCACCACCACGTCCTCGAGCAGGATGACGAACCCACCCTCCGCGGTCGAGATGGTGAAGAGCAGGTTGATCATGCCGAGAATCTGCCCGTTGTGCCGCAGGACGAAGATGCGCCCGCGGCTCGGCTGCTCGAGGATGAGGCGCAGGCCGCGCATTTGCTTGGCGCGATCCGGCGTGAAGTCGCCCTCCATCGAAAAGAGGTCGTGGAGCAGGTCGGTCAACTGGGGGAGGTCCTCCAGGGTCGCTTGCTCGATATGCGGCTCATCCATTCGGGCGGGGTTTATGGCACAGCGGGAACCCCGGGGGAAGGCGCGAGTTGTGAGGAACTGCCCTTGTCCGCAAAAACAGAGCGGAAGGCGGTTGTGCACGCTTCCTGCTTGATGATCCGCATGCGCTGGTTTCTCGCTCTCCTCGTCCTCGTCGGCATTGGCTATTGGTGGCAACACCACACGCCCGAAGCCCAAGCAGCCCCGAAGCCCGCCGCCGTGGCGGTCGCGGCCACGCCGGCTCCGGCGGCGGCTCCTGCTCCTGCTCCCGCTCCCGCGGCTGCGGCGCCGGCCCCGGCCGGCCAGGCGAGCTGGCCGCGCCGCAATATCGACCGCGCGCAAGCGGCGGTGAATGCGGCGAAGGCGCAGCACGAAGGGCTCTAAGAGCGCCGCCCGCTACTTCTTTTGGCGCCCTCGTGACGAAACAAAAGTTTCGTCACGAGGAGCGTTGAGCGTTGACAGGATGTTTCCGACGCGGCCTCGCCTACTTCTTCTCCACGATCCAGATATTCTTGAAGAACACCGGGTTGCCGTGGTTCTGGAGCTGGATGGGGCCGGGCTCGGGGCCTTCCTTCCGGCCGGCGGCGGTGGTGGCATGGTCTGCCTCGACGTGGTCCTGCACGAGCACGCCGTTGTGTTTCACCGTGAGGATGGCGTTCTTAACCTTCTTGTCGCCCTCGTATTTCGCGGCCTCGAAATCGATGTCATACGTCTGCCAGGAGAGCGGCGGGAAGCACATGTTCAGCTTCGGCTTGCTGATGGTATAGATGCCGCCAGCCTCGTTGTTCTCGCCTTTGAGGCCGAAGGAATCGAGCACCTGGCACTCGTAGCGGTCCTGCAGATAGACGCCGCTGTTGCCGCGCCCCTGGCCGCGCGCGGCGGGCTTGAACGGCGTGCGGAATTCGATGTGCAGGGTGCAATCGCCGAACTCCTTCTTCGACTTGGTGCCGCACTGCAGAAACTTGCGATCGTCCATCTTGCCGCCGGCCCATTCGTCCGCGTTCGTGCCGTCGAAGAGGACGGTCGCGCCCGCCGGCGGCTTCGCGCCGAGGGTGGGGGACTCGCGCAGCGTGTGCTTCAGTTGGTACGTCTTCCCCTCCTCGTTCGTACCGCTCAGCTCGCCGGCCGCGCTGATCTCGACCTTCCATTCCTTGCTCGAAAAGACGACCTTGTCGCCCTCGCGCGCGCCATCGATCTCGAATTTCTTCTCCGCGTCCGGCGCCGCTCCCGGCAGGCCCTTGCCCCAGCCGACGATGTGAAATTTCCCGTCGCCGAGCGCGATGACTTGCGCGCCGCAATTGTCGCCGACGTACTCGCCCTGCGCCGCGAAATCGGGTCCGGCCTGGCCGGGTTCGATGAAGGTGTCGTCCGCCGCGCGCGTGAAGAGCGGCAGCGCCAGGGCGAGAGCGAACGTGAGCGAGGAAAGGGTCCGGGGAAACATGGGGCGGCGAGCGTTGCCGTGCGGGCGGGTGGAGTCAAGGCGAGGGTACGGTCGTGGAAGAAGAATCTCCCGCTCGTGTCTCGGTGCGCTGGGGACATTGAAAATTGAAAATTGGAAAATGGAGAATGCAAATTGTCGTCGGTCGGCGTCGCCGAACATTTTCCAATCTCCAATTTTCAATTTTCAATTTCCAATGAGCCGGCGTGCCAAGGCGAGGATCTCAGCGAAGCGCGTGCGCAGACACAACGCGGGGGTTGTGCTTCCGCCTCGTCAGGCGTTCTATCGGCGCCCCCACCTTCCCCATGGCGATCAAAGCCACCATCTACAAAGCCGAGATCAACGTCTCCGACATCGACCGCGGCCTTTACGCCGATTACCCCGTGACGATCGCCCGCCACCCATCGGAGACCGATGAGCGGATGCTGATCCGCCTGCTCGCCTTCACCCTGAACGTCCCCGCCGACCGCGATCACGGCGAACTCGAGTTTGCCAAGGACATCTGGGACGCCGACGAGCCGAGCCTCTGGCAGAAGGATTACACGGGCGAGATCCTCCACTGGATCGAAGTCGGCCAGCCCGACGAAAAGCGCATCGTCCGGATGACCTCGCGCGTCGGCCGGGTCAGCGTCTACAGCTTCGCCGCGAGCACGCCGATCTGGTGGAAGGCGATCGAGCCGCGCCTCGCCCGCCTCCGCAACCTGACGGTCTGGCAAATCCCCGCCGACCAAAGCCAGGCCCTCGCCGCCCTCGCCCAGCGCACGATGTCGCTGCAGGTGACCGTGCAGGACGGCGCGATTTGGGTGGGCGACGGCACGCGGTCGATCGAGGTCGCGCCGGTGCGGCTGTGCGGGCAGGGGTAAGGCTCCGCGAGTGGAGTCGCGCGCACTTGTCATCCGGCGCGGCCCGCGTGACATTGCCCATCCCATGTGGATCGTCCGACTGGCCCTCGATCGGCCGTACACGTTCGTCGTCCTCGCGTTGCTGATTTTCATCCTCAGCCCCGTGATGATCCTGCGCACGCCGACGGACATCTTCCCGAGCATCGACATCCCCGTCGTCGCGGTCGCGTGGAATTATTCGGGGCTGAATGCGGAGGAGCTGGAGGGCCGGCTGACGACGGCGTACGAGAAGTCGCTGACCGCGCTCGTCGACAACATCGAGCATCTCGAGTCGACCACTTACAGCGGCGTGGTGGTGGTGAAGATCTACCTGCAGCCGGCGGCGAGCATCGACACCGCGAATGCACAAGTCGGCGCGGCGTCGGAGTTCATGCTGAAGAACCTGCCGCCAGGGACGCTGCCGCCGGAGATCATCAACTTCAGCGCCTCCAGCGTGCCCGTGGTGCAACTCGGCTTGTCGGGGAAGGGGATGTCCGAGCAGCAGCTCAACGACGCGTCGCAAAACTTCGTGCGTCCGCAGTTGATCACCGTCCCCGGCGCGGTGGTGCCGAATCCCTACGGCGGCAAGCAGCGGCAAATGATGATCAACATGGATCAACGCCTCCTGCAGCAAAAACAGGTCTCCGCGACCGACGTGCTGAGCGCGGTCAATGCGCAGAACCTCGTGATGCCCTCGGGCAGCGTGAAGATCGGCGCGCGCGAGTACGACGTGCGCACCAATGCCTCCGCGCGCTCGCTGGCGGAGCTTGCCAATCTCCCGATCAAGCAGATCGGCGCGACGACGCTCTACGTGCGCGACGTGGCGACGGTGAGCGACGGCTTCGCGGTGCAGACCAACGCGGTGCGGCAGGACGGGCGCCGCAGCGTGCTCGTCGCGGTGCTCAAGAGCGGCCGCGCCTCGACGCTCCAGGTGGTGGAGGGCGTGCGCAAAATGCTCCCGCGCATCGCGGCCATTGCGCCGCCCGAGATGGTCATCACGCCGCTCTCCGATCAGTCGGTCTTCGTGAGTGGCGCCATCAACTCCGTCATCCGCGAGGGGATCATCGCGGCGGCGCTCACCGGCTTCATGATCCTCGTGTTCCTCGGGAGCTGGCGGAGCACGCTCATCATCGCGACCTCCATTCCGCTTTCGATTCTCACCTCGGTCATCGTCCTCAGCCTGCTCCACGAGACGATCAATATCATGACCCTCGGCGGGCTCGCGCTGGCCGTCGGCATCCTGGTCGATGACGCAACGGTGGAGGTGGAAAACATTCACCGCAACCTGGCGATGGGCAAAGATCTGCGGACGGCGATCCTCGATGGCGCGCAGCAAATCGCCACGCCGGCCTTGGTGGCGACGCTCTGCATCTGCATCGTCTTTCTGCCGATGTTCATGCTCGGCGGCGTGGCGCGCTACCTCTTCGTGCCGCTCGCCGAGGCGGTCATTTTTGCCATGCTCGCCTCGTACATTCTTTCGCGGACGCTGGTGCCGACGCTCGCGATTTACCTGTTGAAAGCGCACGAGCACGATGCGCCCGGCGCCGGCTTTTTCGGGCGGATGCAGTCGGCGTTCGAGCGCGGGTTCGAGCGCCTCCGCCTCGCTTACGGCGCGCTGCTCGAGCGCCTGGTCGCCGCGCGCCGGAGCTTCGTGCCGGTCTTCCTCGCGGTCTGCGTGCTGGCCTCCGTGCTCATCCCGGTGCTCGGGCAGGACTTCTTTCCGACCGTCGACAGCGGCGAGTTTCTGCTGCATCTGCGTGCCGCGACCGGCACGCGCATCGAGGAGACCGCGCGGCTCTGCGACTTGGTCGAGGCCAAGATCCGCGAGGAGATTCCCGCGGCGGAAATCAAAAGCGTCCTCGACAACATCGGCCTCCCGAACAGCCCGATGAACACGATGCACATGACGTCCGGCGCGCTCGGGCCGAATGACGCCGACATCCTCGTTTCGCTGAACGAAGGCCACCATCCCACCGCCGACTACCAGCGCCGGCTGCGCGAGCGGCTGGCGCGCGAGTTTCCCGGCGTCATCTTCTATTTCCTGCCGGCGGACATCGTGACGCAGATCCTCAACTTCGGCATCCCCGCGCCGATGGATATCCAGATCGAAGGGAAGGACGTAGCCGCGAGCCACGCGATCGGCGTCAGGCTGCTCGAGGAGCTGCGCCACGTTCCCGGCCTCGTCGATCTCCGCCTCCAGCAGCCGCTCGACTACCCGACGGTCGAGCTCGCGATCAACCGCACCAAGGCGCTGCAGAGCGGCTTCACGGAGCATGCGATCGCGAGCGACGTGCTCAATACGCTCAGCGGCAGCATGCAGGTGACGCCGATGTTCTTTCTCCACCAAGCCAGCGGGGTGAACTACAACCTCGTGGCACAAGTGCCGCAATACCGGATGCAGACGCTCGGCGATTTGCAAAACATCCCCATCCTCGGGACCGGCAACCAGACGCCGCAAATCCTCGCCGACGTGGCCACGATCAGCCGTTCGCACGAAATGCAGATCGTCTCGCAATACAACATCCGGCGCGTGATCGACCTCTACGGCGGCGTGCAGGGGCGCGACCTCGGCGCGGTCGCCGGCGAGGTGGAGAAGATCGTCGCCAAGGCGCGCGGAAATCTCCCGCGCGGCACCTTCATCACCCTGCGCGGCCAAGTGAATACGATGCACGAATCGTACACCGGCCTGCTCACCGGGCTCGCCTTTGCCATCCTGCTGCTCTACCTGCTCATCGTCGTCAATTTCCAGTCGTGGCTCGATCCGTTCATCATCATCACCGCGCTCCCGGCGGCGCTCGCCGGCATCATCCTCGCGCTGCTGCTCACGCGCACGACCATCAGCGTGCCGGCGCTCATGGGGGCGATCATGTGCATGGGGGTGGCGACCGCGAACAGCATTCTGGTCATCTCGTTTGCGAAGGAGCGGCTCGATGAGCACGGCGACGCCGTGGCCGCGGCCATCGAGGCGGGCGTCACGCGCTTTCGCCCCGTGGTCATGACGGCGCTGGCCATGATGATCGGCATGATCCCAATGGCGTTCGGCCTTGGCGAAGGCGGCGAGCAAAACGCGCCGCTCGGTCGCGCGGTCATCGGCGGGCTCCTCTGCGCAACCGTCGCGACGCTGCTTTTCGTGCCTGCCGTGTTCAGCCTTCTTTACCGCGGCGGGAGGGCGCAAAAAGCTTAGTCATGCCAATACAGAACCCTCGGCAGCCGAAATCGTGGCACGGGCGTCCCGCCCGTGGGGCCGGCAGGCGTCCCGCCTGTCGAAACTGGCGATCACCATTGAGCGAGAGCGGATTCAGCGGGCGGGACGCCCGCCGGCCCCACAGGCGGGACGCCTGTGCCACGGACTGTTCCGCTTAGCCCAACGATATGCCCACCTCCACGACGCATCAGGAAAAAGGGGCGCTCTCGAAAGAGGAGATCACCGCGGCGCACGTGCCGCCGGCTTCCACACGCGCCCTCTGGCGAATCGTCGTAGTCGTGGCGGTCGTCCTCGGCGTAGCCATCGCGTTTGCCATCCACTCCCGCTCCGCTGGCGAGGCGCGGCTGCGGCGCGACGTTGCGGTGTCCGCGATCCTCTCGGTCCACGTCGTGCATCCGAAAGAGGAGACGTCCTCCGATGAAATCACGCTGCCGGGCAATGCGCTGGCGTTTCAGGATACGTCGATCTACGCGCGGACGAGCGGCTATTTGCGGAGCTGGAAGGTGGACATTGGCGCGCACGTGAAAGAGGGCGACGTGCTCGCGGAAATCGAAACGCCGGAGGTCGACCAGCAACTCAACCAGGCGCGCGCCAACCTGAAGAACGCGCAGGCGAATCTGCAGATCGCGCAGATCACCGCGGACCGCTCGGAGAACCTGTTCAAGACGAAGACGATCTCCAGCCAGGAGCGCGACCTCGCGAAAAGCGACCTCGCGGCCAAGGAGGCGCTGGTCGATTCCAACGAGGCGAACGTCAAGCGGCTCGAGCACATGCAGGCGTTTCAGAAAATCTATGCGCCGTTCGACGGCGTGGTCACCGCGCGCAACACCGACATCGGCAACCTCATTCAGGCCGGCGACTCCAGCGGCGGCCGCGAGCTCTTCCATCTCGCCGACAATCGCACCCTGCGCGTCTACTTCTCCGTGCCCGAGGTCTACGCCTCCTCCATCCAGGCCGGCGCGCAGCTTCCGATCGTGTTCGATGCCTTCCCCGGCGAGAGCTTCACCGGGAAACTGATGCGCGATACCGCGACGATCGACCCGCGCTCCCATACGCTCACCGCCGAGGCCGATGTGGAAAATCCCAGCGGCCGGCTCTTCCCCGGCGGCTACGCGACCGTGCATTTGAAACTCCCGCCGACGCCCGGCGCCGTCCGCCTCCCCGCCAACACGCTCCTCTTTCGCTCGGAAGGGACCCAGGTCGGCGTGGTCCGCGACGGCCGCATCGCGCTCGTGACGGTCTCGATCGGCCACGACTTTGGCAACATCGTCGAAATCGTGAAAGGCGTGACGCCGGCCGACGCGGTGATCCTCGATCCGCCGGATTCGCTGGCGGAAGGCGCGGCGGTGCGCATCGAAAACGCGCCGGCCAAGTAGCGGCCTCCGCGTGCCACGAGCGCGCTTCGCGCCAACGACGGGTAGCACAGGCGGGACGCCCACCCTACCCGGGGCCAGGCGGCGCTTCGCGCTTCGCTATCTTCGCTTACCGGACGTCCTCGATCCAGCTCGCCACTTTGTAGTCGATCACCGGGCCGGCCTGGGTCGCGAGCGCCTCGTCGTAGTGCAGTTGCAGGGCGCCGGTGATCGCGATCGATTTGGCCAAGGCGGAGCCGATCCACTGTCCGCTCCCGCTGATCTGCATCGAGTGGCCGGGCGCGCACACGGAGGCGTAGAGATCCTTGCCGAGCGTCAGGTTGATGGAAGGAGCCGCGCCGGCCGCCGATTGGACGCCGTAGACTTGCAGGCTGCTCGCGCGGTTGTTGCGGTTGTCGATATCGTCCGCGTTGTATTGGACATTCCCCGCCACATATAGGGTGGCTTGGACTCCTGGATCGATCGAGAGCCGCCCGCTGATGTTCCCAGTGACGTAGATTTCCGCGTAAGTCGGACGCGTGCTGTCACCCGAGATGTTCAACTTTCCACTCGTGCCGGTGAGTTGGTAGCGGGCCGGCGCGAGCGCCGACAAACCAGCCGAAACGTTGACCGTGGCGCTGGCACTCTTGGTCACGTCGGGGACGGTCCCCGCCCACGACG
>DASYIS010000503.1:0-7677 GCA_035997375.1 Chthoniobacteraceae bacterium | reverse complement strand
CAGAGGACTGTGCGGACCACGCGTTCGGCGCGCGCCCCCGTTGTCGCGCCCGCGTTCTTTGGTCATGCGTCTAATATCCCGCTGTCTCCACCCGTCTCCAAACCAACCCCTATGTCCTTGTTCTCCCTCTCGACATTGTCTCAGTGGTCTCGCGCGGCTCGCCCATGGCGGATTCCCACATTGCTCCTCCTCGCGACCGCGCTCCTACCCATCGCGCTGCCGGCGGCGAACGCCGTGGACGACGAAGTGCCGTTTGGCCCGCCCGGCACCGTTCGCCCCCGCGCGCCGAGACCGGCCGAGGGTCACATGCCGATCGCCGAGGCGAGCAACGCGTTTGGCTTCGATCTCTACGCCAGGCTCGCCGCGGACAAGCGGAACGAGGGGAAGAATCTGTTCTTCTCGCCCTACTCGATCACCACCGCGCTCGACATGGTGGCCGAGGGCGCGCGGCTGGAGACGGCCGAGCAAATGGGCACGGTCCTGCGCTATCCCGCCGCATGGCGTCGCGCCGGCGCGGACACCAAAGCGCGCCCGTGGGATGAGGCCCTGGTGCACGCGGGCGTGGAAGCACAGGCGCGCCGGTTTGCGGAAAAGCCGGTGCCCGCCGAGCTCTCGGCCCAAATGGACGCGGCCCGCCAGGAGCACGCGGCGGAGGTCGCGTTGGCGGAGACGATGAGGAAGGGAAAGAGCATCGACTGGGAAGCCTATCGCGCGCAGATGGCGAAAGCGCAAAAGGTCAGCGAAAAGTTCGACGCCTTGGCCGCCAAAATGCCGGGTTACGAGCTCGCGGTCGCCAACGGGCTCTGGGCTGAGAAGACGTTCCCTTTCGAACCGGATTACATGGCCTCGGTGACCGGACACTACGCGGCGGGATTGGAGTCCGCGGACTTCATCCATAACCCGAACGGCGTCCGCCTGGAGATCAACGACTGGATCGCCAGGAAGACGAAAGACAAGATCAAGGACATGCTGAAGCCGCCGGCGATCAACGAGATGACCCGGCTGGTGCTGGCGAACGCGATCTACTTCTACGGCACGTGGCAGGCGCCGTTCGAAACGAAGCGCACCAAGCCGGAGGACTTTTCGACGCCGGAGGGCAAGACCCCGGTCCCGATGATGAACCAGTGGGGGATGAAAGGCGTGTCGTACGCCGCATACAACGGCGACGGCTCGCTCTTCCCCACGCCCGATGTGGTCAACGGCGGCACCAAGCCGGCGGAGTGCTACCCGGATGAAAAGGGCTTCCTCATCGGTGAGTTGCCTTACAAAGGCGAGGGAATGGTGATGACGATCTTCGCGCCGCAATCGCCCGACGGGCTGCCCGCGCTGGAGAAAAAACTGACCGCCGAAAACGTGCGCGAATGGACCGGCAGGCTCGTGCCCCGCAAGACGAACGTCGCGCTGCCGAAGTTCAAGTTCAAGACGACGTATAACCTCAACCAGCCGCTCATCTCGCTCGGCATGCCGCGGGCGTTCGCGCCGGGGACGGCGCAATTCGGCGGCATCAGCGGGCGGGAGCTGTTCATCGGCTTCGTGCAGCACGACGCCTTCGTCGACGTGAATGAAAAAGGGACCGAGGCGGCGGCGGCGACGGTGATCGGCATGCTGGCCACCGGGGCGCCACCCAACAGTTGGCCTTTCGTCCCGAACTTCCGCGTGGACCGGCCGTTCGTCTTCCTCATCCGCGACACGGTGAGCGGCACGATCCTGTTCGTCGGACGGGTGACCAAGCCCGAGGCGTAGGAGCGCTCAGCGACCGCAACTTGCGGGCGCGCGGAAACGGTGTAGCGTCCGCGCGATGTTTTTGCGTCGCTCCCTTCTCCTGACCCTGCTCCTCGCACCGCTCGCCGGCGGCGCGATGACGCCGGCGGCGTTCATGGAGGAATACTGCGCCGATTGCCACGACGCGGAGACGAAGAAGGGCGGCCTCGATTTGACCTCGCTCTCGTGGGACCTGGAGCAGCGGAGCAATTTTGACGAATGGGTGAAGGTGGTCGACCTCGTCGCGAAGGGCGAGATGCCGCCAAAGAAAAAGGCGCGACCGGAGGGCGCGGCGGCGAAGGCGTTTCTCGCGGGTCTCGGCGATGCGTTGCGCGGCTTCGAGGGGACGCGCCAGGCGGAGACCGGCCGCACGGTGCTGCGCCGGCTGAATCGCGTGGAGTACGAGCGGACGATGCAGGATCTGCTCGGCATCCCGACCCCGCTCGCCGCGCTGCTGCCGGCCGACGGCTCGGCGCACGGGTTCGACACGGTCGCGGAGGGGCTGCGGCTCTCGTCGCTGCACATGGAAAAGTACCTGGAGGCGGCGGACCTCGCGTTCGACGACGCGGTGCAGTTCGGCCCCGAGCCGGCGCAGCTGAGCAAGCGGATGTTCCTGAAGGATGAAAAGGGCGTGCGGAGCATGCTCGACAAGCCCGAGGGGGAGCTGACGAATAAGAACGATCCGAAGAGCAAGCACCGGCACGTCTTGCACGAATTGCCCGACGCGATTGTTTATTTT
The DNA here is from genome assembly GCA_035997375.1 of Chthoniobacteraceae bacterium. GTDB lineage: Bacteria > Verrucomicrobiota > Verrucomicrobiia > Chthoniobacterales > Chthoniobacteraceae > DASYIS01. The sequence goes on along the minus strand of DASYIS010000503.1, from coordinate 5,177 downwards.
AATGAAGGCTATCCCGCGGCGGAGATTCATCAGACGCCGCAGCATCCCGCCGGCACGTATCGCATCCGCATCAGCGCCTATGGTTATCAGAGCGACGGGAAGACCATCCCAATGCGCGTCTACGGCGACAACTATCGCGACAAACAATTGCTCGGCTGGTTCGAGATGCCGCCGGACAAGCCGCGCGTCGCGGAGTTCACGACAAAGTTGCGCGCGGGCGATCACTTAAAAGTCGAGCCCACCAATACCGGCGTCGATGCCAAGGGTCAGAACGTCTATAACATCGGCGCGCATGAATTCACCGGCTCCGGGCTCGCGCTGCAATGGGTCGAGATCGAGGGACCACTGCACCAGGAATGGCCGCCCGCCAGCATGAAGAAGCTCTTCGGTGACACGCCGCTGAAGAAGATCGAAGATCCGAAAAAGACGGGGAACGGGAAGATCGCCTATGAACTGGCGCCCGAGGATGTGAAAGCCAGCGCGGAGCAGGCGATCCTAAGCTTTGCCACGCGCGCCTTTCGACGTCCCCTGGAGCCGGGGGAGGGCGACCATTTCGTGGCGTTAGCCAATCAAGAGCTGGAGGCCGGGCGCCCGCTGCTGGTCGCGATGCGCCCCGCGGTCCGCGCGATCCTGACCGCGCCACAGTTTTTGCTTTTCGAGGAGCGCCCCGGCAAACTCGATGACTATGCGCTCGCCTCGCGCCTCTCGTATTTTCTCTGGAGCACGATGCCGGATGACGAGTTGTTCGCGAAGGCGGCCGCTCATCAACTAAGCAAACCGGAAGTCTTGCGCGCGCAAGTCGAGCGCATGCTGAAGGACGAAAAGGCGCATGCGTTCGTGCAAAACTTCACGGGTCAATGGCTCGACCTCCGCAACATCGACGCCACGTCGCCGGACAAGAAGCTCTATCCCGAAGCCGACGAGTTGCTGGTCGTTTCCATGGTGCAAGAGACGGAGCGCTTCTTTGCGGAGCTGTTGAATCGCAATCTCAGCGTCACGAATTTCATCCAGGCCGATTTCGCGATCCTCAACAGCCGGCTCGCCACGCACTACGGCATTGACGGCGTGGACGGCGAAGAATTCCGCAACGTCACGCTGCCGCCGGACAGCCCGCGCGGCGGTATCCTCACGCAGGCGAGCGTGCTCAAAGTCACCGCGAACGGCACCACCACCTCGCCCGTGCTGCGCGGCGCCTGGGTCATGAAGAAGCTGCTCGGCCAGCCGCCCGCGCCGCCGCCGCCCGGCACCGGGATGATCGAGCCCGACACGCGCGGCGCGACGACCGTCCGCGAGCAACTCGCCAAGCATCGCACCCAGGAGACGTGCGCCGGCTGCCATCGCCAGATCGACCCGCCCGGCTTCGCGTTGGAGTGCTTCGACGTGATCGGCGGCTTCCGCGATCGCTATCGCTCGCAGGACAAAGGCGATACCGCGACCGTGAAGAACTCGCGGAGCAAGCGGCTCTACATCAAGCTCGGCCTGCCGGTCGATGCCAGCGGCGAACTGGCCGACGGGCGGCCGTTCACGGGCATCCAGGATTTTCGCAAGCTGTTGCTCGAACAATCCGACCAGGTGCTCCTGTCGCTGGCGCAGAAATTAGTCATATATTCCACCGGGGCCGGGATTAGCTATGCCGACCGGCCGGCGGTCGAAGCGATCGCCGCCAAGGTTAAGCAACAAGGCGGCGGTCTGCGCACGCTCGTCCACGAAGTGGTCCAGAGTCCGATTTTCCAAACCAAGTAACGCCCATTCCATGAACATAGCTTCCGCTCCCCTCTCCCGCCGCGCTTTTCTGCGCGGCGCCGGCGTTTCGCTTGCGCTGCCGTTTCTCGATGCGATGTGGCCGCATCGCTTGCTCGGCGCACAACCGGCCGCGCCGAAGCGCCTGGTCGCGGTGTGCACGAGCCTCGGAATCTACGGGCCGGCTTTGTTTCCCAAGCAGACCGGACGCGATTACGAGTCCACGCCGTACCTCGATCTCATCAAGGAGCATCGAAATGACGTCACCGTGTTCTCGGGGCTGTCTCACCCGGATCAGTCCGGCGCGGACGGGCACTCTTCGGAGATGACGTGGCTGACTTCCGCGCGGCATCCGGGGCTCGGCGGGTTTCGCAATGCGATCTCGGTCGATCAGTTCGTCGCAGAGAAGATCGGCTTCGAGACGCGCTTCCCGTCGCTGCAACTCGGCACGAATAACATCAGCCAGAGCTACACGCGCAGCGGCGTGATGATCCCCGCGGAGACGCGCCCGTCCGTGATGTTCGCAAAGCTCTTCATCGACGGAACGAAGGGCGAGGTGTGGAACCAGATGAAGAAGCTGCAGGAGGGGCGCAGCATTATGGACACCGTCGGCGCCGAGGCGAAGCGCTTCGGTGCGCGTGTCGGCGCGGCGGACCGCGAAAAGCTCGACGAGTATTTTACCTCGGTCCGTGAAATGGAGCAGCGGCTCGCCAAGGCGGAGGACTGGGTGCAAAAACCGAAGCCGAAAATCGACGCGACGAAGCCGCAGGACATCGCGGACAACGCCGACATCATCGGCCGGCTGCAGTTGCTGTTCGAGCTGGTGCCGCTCGCCTTGCAAACCGACAGCACGCGGCTCATCACCATCCTCGTGCAGGGACGCGGCGACGTGCCGCCGGTGCCCGGCGTCACGATCGATCACCACAATCTTTCGCATCACGGGCAGGATCCGGAAAAGATTCGCCAGCTCGAGCTCGTGGAAATGGCGGAGTTTGGCGCGTTTGCGAAACTGCTCGGCGCGCTCAAGCAAAAAACCGAGGGCGGCGCGCCGTTGCTCGACAACACGATGGTCCTGCTCGGCAGCAATCTCGGCAACGCGAACAGCCACGACTGGACGAACCTGCCGCTCCCCCTCGCCGGCGGCGGATTCAAGCACGGGCAACATCTCGCGTTCGATGCGAAGAACAACGTGCCGCTGTGCAACCTCTTCGTGCAAATGCTGCAGAAGATGGGCCAGGAGACGAATGCCTTCGGGAGCAGCAGTTCCACGAGCGTGCCGGGGCTGGTCTAAGGAGGCAGCACGCCCGAAAACCAGCGAACTTTTCTGGCGGCACATAAGAACGACGGATGCATAGGTCCGACGGGCGCACTTAGTCCGAATACGTGGCGACAACCCCCGTCACACTAATACCTATGAAACACACTATTGTCGCTTTTTTAAGCGCCCTCCTGTTCCTGGCCTTCACCCCCTCGCATGCCTTGGCGGACGATCATCATCGCAACCACCGGAAGCATTGGGATCACGATCGCGACTACCACCGCTATGATCACGATCGCGGCCACCACTACGGCTACGAGCGCCATCACCGGTCCGAGTATCGCGCCGGCCACTACGCTTGGGTGAATCATCACCGGGTTTGGGTTCCGGCCCGGACGGTCGTGATCTATTTCTAAGGGCACCGGCCATCGAATCGCAGATTTGCGCCTTCGGCAGACCGGATTTAATAAGTCCGGCGGGCGCAGTTCGCCCGAATATGTGACGACAACCCCTCGTCCCATCCATACCATGAAACATACTATCGTCGCCATCCTCAGCGCGCTCCTGTTCCTTGCGTTCACCCCGACCAATGCTCAGGCGGACGATCATCACAAGAAACATCGCGATTGGGATCATGATCACCACTATGATCGGCATCGCGATTGGGATCACCATTACGATAGACATCGCGACTGGGATCATCACCGCCACTACGACAACCATCGCCGTGCGGTCTATCATCCCGGCCACTATATCTGGCGGAACCATCACCGCGTCTGGGTTCCGGGCTACACGGTCGTCGTCTATTTCTAAGAACGCGCCGCCCCTTTACGATTAGCAACCCGCGCCGGCGTCTCGCACGCCGGCGCTTTTTGGGGCGCCCCACGCCGCGCAGGATGGGCTGGACCTCGGAGCCGGACTCTGTTCACCTTCGCCCTCCCCATGAAACTCTCCCTGCTCCTCGCCGGCGTCCTCGCCCTTTGCTCCACCCTCAGCCGGGCGGAGGAGATCGTCCGCATCGACCTCGACGGCAAACCCGGCGTCGCGGCGCCGGTCCAGGAGGACGGCAAGGACGGCATCGCGCGGATCAAGGATGTCGGCACCGCTCAGCTCGAGCTTTTCCCAACCGCGACCAAGGAGTCGAAGGGGACGATCATGATTTCCCCGGGCGGCGGCTACAGCATCCTCGCCGTGACGCACGAGGGACGCAACGTGGCGAAAATGCTGAACGAAGACGGCTGGGACGCCGCGGTGCTGCTCTACCACGTGAGCGCCGGACCGACGACCCGCGACCTCGCGATCGCCGATGCGAAGAAGGGCCTGGACCTCCTGCAAAAACGCGGGGCGGAGTTCAAGCTCTCGACGAAGAAGATCGGCATTCTGGGCTTCTCCGCCGGCGGCCATCTCACCGCGCGGCTCGCGCATGAGTCCGCCAAGACCAAGCCGGTGGATTTCGTCATCCTGATGTATCCGGCCTATCTGGAGAAGGAGGGCAAGGTGCTCGACGACGTGGCGCCGATCAAGGCGCCGGTGTTCATTTATGTGGCGGGCAACGACAAGCTGTCGCCCAGCTCCGTCGCCTACGACGCGGCCTGCCAGGAACTCGGCGTCCAACATGAGCTGCACAAGCCCGACCTCGGCGGCCACGGCTTTGGATTGAAGGATGGGATGCCGGAGTCGGTCAAGGATTGGCCGGCGAAGCTGAAGGCGTTTTTGGCGACGTTGAAGTAGGGGAGTGGGTTTCGCGAGGACGCTGGCACGTACGCCAGTTCTCGACTTGCGGTGTAGAGCGCGGCTCTCTCTGAGCATAGGCGAAGAGGTGCCGCCTCCAAATTTCTTGGACGTCTCTCGTGCAAGCAGCGTCCAGGCGAAGCGACGCGCGTCCAGTGCTTGATTGTGTCCCGTGCGACCAACACTCAAAGAAATTGGAGGCGGCACCCCGTTCGCTTAGGCTCAGGGAGAGCCGCGGTCTACACAGCAAGTCGAGAAATGGCGTACGTGCGAGCGTCCTCGCAGGACCGGCTCGTCACCTGTGCGCCGCGTACTCCGCCGCCAGCTTTGGCCGGCTGATTTTCCCGCGGTCGCTCACGGGGATCTCCTCGACGAACCAGAAATCGCGCGGCATTTGCCAGGCGCTCAAGTGTTCGCGGCAATGGCGTTGGAGCGCGGCGGCATCGAG
>DASYIS010000502.1:0-11425 GCA_035997375.1 Chthoniobacteraceae bacterium | reverse complement strand
CGCGCATCGCTCATCACGCGGAGCGTGATGGCTACAATGCAGCCGTCACGGTCCGCGTGACGAGCCATGCCGTGGGGAGCCGGAGCGAACCGCCTTCACGTACTTTATTTTCTCGCCGGGACCAATTCACCCGAGAACGATTACTGCATGCGGTTCTTCGACCCGGCCGACGAAACCCTCGTTAGACACCGCCGACTCCCGCACTGGGCGCAGGACGGCGTGGTGGTTTTCCTCACCTGGCGCACGCACGACTCGATGCCGCGAAGTGTTCTGGCCGCATGGCGCGCCGAGCGTAACCGCTGGTTGATGGCGCGCGGCATCGATCCGACTTTGCGTGGATGGAAGATCCGCGTGCAGGATTTGCAGCCGGCGGAGCTCACGGAGTTTCATCGGCATTTCACCATGCGCTGGCACCGGGAACTCGACGCCGGATACGGCGCATGCCACCTGCGACGCCCTGAGTTGGCGCAGATCGTCTCCGGTAGTTTGCGGCACTTCGACGGCGAGCGCTACGAGTTGCTCGACTATGTGATTATGCCGAACCACGTCCACCTGCTCGCTACCTTCCCCGATAAGACGACCATGCTCAACCAGTGCGAATCCTGGAAGCATTTCACAAGCACTCGGATCAACCGGGAGTTGCACACCAAAGGGCGCTTTTGGCAGCAGGACGCGTTTGATCATCTCGTTCGTAACGAAGCGCAGTTTCAATGGCTGCAGCGGTACATCGCCGAAAACCCGAGGAGAGCGGGACTACGGGTCGGGGAATTCATGCACTGGTCGAGCGCGCGGGACGCATCGTAGCCATCATGCTCCGCGTGATTGGCGCTGCGCGCGGCCTATCGTGGCCGTGCCGAACCGCGAGTGCCGTCGCTCTCCCGGCGAGCGCGTCGCTCATCACGCGGAGCGTGATGGCTACAATAGAATCTCCCGGATCACCTTCCCATGCACGTCGGTGAGTCGGCGTGCGGTGCCGTTGTGGTAATAGGTGAGGTGCTCGTGATCGAGGCCGAGCAGGTGGAGGATCGTCGCGTTGAAGTCGTAGAGCGGGTGGATGTCTTGCACGGCTTTTTGCCCGAGCTCGTCGGTCACGCCGTGGCTCACGCCGGGCTTCACGCCGGCCCCCGTCATCCAGCAAGTAAAGCCGTCCGGATTGTGGTCGCGGCCTTGCGCCCCCTTTTGGAAGAAAGGCATGCGGCCGAACTCGGTGCACCAAACGACGAGCGTGTCCTGCAACAGGCCACGCTGTTTGAGATCGGTGATGAGCGCGGCGGCGGGCTGGTCGAGGATCGCGGCGTGTTTGTCGTACTGCTCCTTGAGCTTGCTGTGCCCGTCCCAGTTGAGCTCGCCGCCGCTGGCGTAGGCGCCATTGAAAAGCTGCACAAAACGGACCCCGCGCTCGATCATCCGCCGCGCCAGAATGCAGTTGCGCGCGAAGCCCGCTTTGTTCGGATTCGCGGTGTCGTCGGCGCCGTAGAGTTTCAGGATGTGCGCGGGCTCGGCGGTGAGGTCGCTGAGCTCCGGCACGCTGAGCTGCATGCGCGCGGCGAGTTCGTAACTGGCGATGCGCGCGGCGAGTTGCCCGTCGCCGGGATGCTCCGCGAGATGGCGCGCATTCATGCGCTGCAGGAGCGAGCGCGCCGCCTCATCGCTCGCCGGTGAAAGCCCCGCGGGCGGCGCGAGATGGCGCACCGGCTCCTTCGCGCTCATCGGCGTCCCCTGAAAAACGGCGGGCAGAAAACCGGGCCCCCAATTGTTGGAGCCGGCCTGCGGCACGCCGCGCGGATCGGGGATCGCGACATACGCGGGCAGCTCCTGGCTCACGCTCCCGAGCGCGTAGCTGACCCACGAGCCGATGCTCGGAAAGCCATCGAGCACAAAGCCGGTGGAGAGGAAATTCTCGGCCGGCCCGTGCGTGTTGCTCCGGCTCGTCAGCGAGTGGACGAACGCGATGTCGTCGGTCAGCCCCGCCAAATGCGGAATCATGTCCGAGACCCACTTGCCCGTCTGGCCGCGCGGGCGGAACTCATATTGCGGCCGCGCGAGATTGCCCGCCGGGCCCTGGAAGGTCACCTCCGGTCCACCCGCGAGCGGCTGGTTGTCGTGTTTGATGAGCTCCGGCTTGTAATCCCACGTCTCGAGCTGGCTGACCGCGCCCGCGCAGAAAATCATCACCACGTTCTTCGCCTTCGCGGGGAAATGCGGCGCGCGGGGCGCAAAGGGGTGCGCGGGATCGATTGCCGGCGGTTCCGCCGCCAGCAATTTCGTGAGCGCCATTGCACTAAGCGCCCCGCCGGTGCTGGCGAGAAAACGCCGGCGATCGAGCAGCGTGCGGCCGGCCGCGGAGAGAAGTTCGGCGTCGCGATTCATACGACTACGGATGGCATTTTTTTGATTGTGATCAAGGAGCCTTCAGGCAGCGAGCCGCCATCCTTTGCGATCTCTGCGCTCTTTGTGGTTCAACGACTATGGGGAGAAACCGCGGAGATCGCAAAGAACGCAAAGGCGGGAAGAGCATGGTTACGGCAGGAAGAGGAATTCGTTGCTGTTGAAGAGCGCTCGGCAAAGCGTCGCCAGGCCGTGCTCGCGCGCCACGCTCGCGGCCTCCCGGAGTTCCTCCTCGCTCGGGTCGCGGCTGAACGCGTGCTGGTAGACGCGACGGATTTGCGCGTCGGCGTCGGCCCCGACCTCCCGCTCCACGCGGGCGGCGAAGGCGTTCGATTCATCGAGCGTGAACTGGCTGTTGAAGAGATTCAGCGCCTGGATCGGCGTGGTGGAAGCGCGCCGGCGCGCGGTGGCCTGGCCCGCATCGGGACAATCGAACGCGCCGAAAACAGCCTCGCGTTCGCGGCGGACTTTGTGCGCGTAGATCATGCGCCGCAGCCCGTCGCCACTATAGGACGCGACCGGCTGAAAGCCCGAAAGCCCGCCGCGCTTGTCGAAGAGATTGAAGCCGGGGCCGTACATTTTCAGGTCCAGTCGGCCGCTGACGGAGAGCATGGTGTCGCGGATCATCTCCGCTTCCAGGCGGCGCGCCGGGTAGCGCCACAGCAGCCGGTCATCGGCGTCGCGCGCCTGTGCGGCCGCGTCGATCCGGCCCGCCTGGCGATAGGTCGCGGAGAGGATAATGAGCCGGTGGAGTTGCTTCACCGACCATCCGGAGCGCATGAATTCCGTAGCCAGCCAGTCGAGCAGCTCGGGGTGCGAAGGCTTCACGCCGTTGTGGCCGAAATCGCTCGGCGTCTCCACGAGCCCCGTGCCGAAGTGCCCCTGCCAGATGCGGTTGACCATCACGCGCGCCGTCAGCGGATTTTGCGGGCTCGCGATCCACTCCGCGAGCGCCACCCGGCGCTCCTGTTCCGCCGTCTCGGGCTTGAGCGGCACCGCGCCCAGCACGCTCAGCGCCGCCGGCGCCACGGCCGCCTTGGGCTGCTCGGGATCGCCGCGATTCAGAAGATGAATATCGTCCGGCGCGCGGAAGGTTCCGGCAAACGCTTTCAGCCCGCCGTCCATCGTCTTCATCTTCGCCTCGAGCGCCGACTTCTCATGCAGCAGCGCGGTCGCCGCCTTCGCTTCGTCCGGACTCAAACCCTGGGTGGAGAAGGACGCCGGCTGGTCTTTCTTGCCCTTCTTTTGCTCACCCGTTTTTGCGCGGTCGGACGCGTCGGCGACGGTGCGCCATTCGCCAGACGTGTCCGCGACTTCGATCACGTAATCGACCGCGAGCCGATCGGTGTATTTCCCCTCCCGGTCACGCCCCCAGACGACGCGCTCGATCGTCGCTTCCTCCGCGAGCTCCAGCGCCACCCAGCCTTTGCCTTTCTCGTTGGACATCCAGCTCCGCGAGTTGCCGTATTGGCCGTCGTTGACCTGCCGCAGCTCGTGGCGATCGGCAACTACCGTGTCGCCGGAGGAGGTGGCGGTGACGCCGGCGGAGGCGAGCGCGATGTTGCGGCCCGCCGTGTCGAAGACCTCCAACTCGTCGAGGCACGGCTCGAGATTGTTGGTCGCCTTGATGGTGAACCGCACGCGCTTCGCTTTCACCGGCGCAAAGCGGTCGGTGTTGACGCGGGCATTCACGGGCGGACGCTCCACGCCGGAATTCGCCAGCGGGGCAAAGCGTGCCAGCTCCTGGTCGAGCTGCGCGACTCGCGCTTTCTGTTCGGCGATCTCCTTGCGCCGCGCCTCAGCCTCCGGCGTGCGCAAGTCCCGCTCCTCGTATTCCACGCCGGCGACGAACGCCTGCATCGCGTAATAGTCGCGCTGCGGGATGGGGTCGAACTTGTGGTCGTGGCAGCGCGCGCAGCCGACGGTAAGCCCGAGAAAGGTCTGGCCGATATTCGTCACGATTTCATCCAGCGAATCCTGCCGCGCCTGCCGTTTCGACGGCTCGTCCTTGCCGATCTGGCCCGGCAACAGGACCGACGCCGTGACGAGGAAACCCGTCGCCGCATCGGCGCCCGTTGCGTCGCCAGCGATCTGTTCGCGAATGAAGCGGTCGTACGGCGTGTCGTCGTTGAACGCGCGGATGACGTAGTCGCGATACGGCCACGCGTTGGGCCGCTCGGTATTGACCTCGAAGCCGTGTGTGTCCGCGTAGCGCACTACATCCAGCCAATGCTGAGCCCAATGCTCGCCGTAGCGCGGCGACTTTAGCAGCTCATCTGCCACGCGCTCATAAGCGTCGGGGCGCGTGTCCCGCACGAAGCTCGTCATCTGTTCCGGCGAGGGCGGCAGGCCGGTGAGATCGAAGGAAACACGCCGCAGCCACGCGCGGCGCTCCGCCTCTGGCGCCGGCCGCAAACTCTCGCGCTCCAGCCTCGCGAGGACAAAGCGGTCGATCGCACTGCGCGGCCACGCCTGATCGGCGGTCGCCGGCGGCGCGGGATTCGCCACCGGCTGGAAGGACCAGTGGTCGCGCGGGTCCGCGACCTTCACGAGGTCGGCGCTCTCCGGCCAGACGGCGCCTTGCTCGATCCAGGCGGTCAGCGTCGCGATCTCCGCCGCGGTCAGGCGATCGCCTTTCGGCGGCATCCGCTCGTCCTTGTCGTCCGAGGTCACCATCTGGAGCAGCGAACTCTCCTTCACCTTGCCCGCGACGATGTTCGGCCCGTGGTCGTCGCCACCCTTCAGCGCGGCGGCCCTCACGTCGAGCCGCAGACCCGACTTCTGCTTTTTCGCGCCGTGGCACTCGTAGCAGTGCTGTTCAAAAATCGGCCGCACCTCGCGCGCAAAATCCACCGGCGCGGCCATGGCACTGCCCGCCATCGCGAGTCCGAGAAATGAGGGGACGATTCTGTTCATCATCGGCGTCCCGCCACTCCCGGGCTACTTCGCTTGCGGCGGCGCAGGGCTCGCTTCATTGACCTTCGCCCGCACGTCCACCTTTTCGGCGCCCACCAGCAGCGCCGCCTTGTCCGAGAGGCGCGAAGCGAGCAGCCCGCTCGTGTCGCAACCGGTCGAGATGGCCGCGATCTTGCCGCCTTTCTCGATTAGGAAATTGCTCGGCATGGTCTTCGTCTGAAAGACCTTCCAGCTCTCGCCCTTCGAATCGGTGGCGTAGCGCATGTCGAGCTTCTTCTCCTTCACGTACGCCTCCACCTTCGCATCGGGCTCGCGGAAGATGGCGAGGCTGGTCAGTCCCTTCTCTTTGTACGCGGCATGGAGTTCCTGAAAGTATGAGAGCTCCTTGTTGCAGCCAAGGCACCCGCACGTCAACCGGACCAACACCGGGCCCTTGGCGGTCAAATCGGCGAGGTTGATCTCGTTCCCGGAGGAGTCGCGAATTTTGAAGTCCGGCGCCTGCTGGCCGACCACGAGCGCAGTGGGTGCGGGATCGGCGGCGTGCACCAGGCCGGCGGAAAAAAGGGCGGCGAGTGCCAGCAGAGAGCGAAGGAAGGAGGAGCGGTTCATCGGGGGTGGAAGGAGAGTACTTCGCGGGACTGCAATAGCAATCCCTCGCGGGCGCTGATTCTTATGGAGTTTCCGGCTCGTGAGAAACTCCTGAGCGTGTGGGATAAGTTGATTTCGACAGATCGAAGGTTTTTGAACCACGGATTTCACGGATTGCACGGATGTTTCTTATCCGTGTCATCCGTGCAATCCGTGGTTCCCCTCTCGGCTGCGGGAATTTCGTCGCGAGGCAACCCACGGGCGCTGATTCTTATGGAGTTTTCCAGCCCCGTTCAAAATGATCGGTCCCCTCCCTTCCCCATGAACCTGCGCCTCCTTCTCTCCTTCACGCTTCTCCTCGCGGCGGCTCATGCCCAGGCCGAGCCGGCGAAGCGGCCGAACATTCTCTTCATCTTCTCCGACGACCACGCGCAGCACGCCATCTCGTGTTACGGATCGAAGGTGAACCAGACGCCGAACATGGATGCGCTCGCGGCAGGCGGCGCGCGGTTCACGAATTCGTTCGTCACCAATTCCATCTGCACGCCGAGCCGCGCCACGCTTTTGACGGGGCAGTATTCGCATCTCAATGGCGTGCCCGTATTCAACCGCTTCGACGGCGCGCGCGACAACGTGGCGAAGCATTTGCAAGCCGGCGGCTATCACACCGGCATGATCGGCAAATGGCACCTCGGCTCCGACCCGACGGGCTTCGACCGCTGGATCGTCCTGCCGGGCCAGGGAGTCTACTGGAACCCTTCGTTTCTCGTGCCGGGCCGCCAGCTGACGATCGAAGGGCACGTGACGGAAGTCACGACCCGGCTCGGCATCGAGTGGCTGAACACCCGCCCGAAGGACAAGCCGTTTTTCCTCATGCTGCACCAGAAAGCGCCGCATCGCTCGTGGGAGCCGGATGAGAAGAACAAGGCGCTCTTCAAGGACAAAGTCATCCCGGAGCCGGAGACGCTCTTCGATGACTACGCCACGCGGCCCGCCGCGCTGCCGTTCAATCAGCAGACGGTCGCCAAGGACCTCACGCGCCGCGACCTCAAGCTGGAGCCGCCGGCGGACCTCAAGGGACCGGCGCGCAATCAGTGGCTGAACGCGAAGCCAATGGAGGTCGAGATCACGCAAAAGGACGGCACGAAAAAAACGCTGACCGGCAAGGAACTCGTGCAATGGAAGTACCAGCGCTACATGCAGGACTACCTCGCGTGCGTGCAGGGCGTGGACGACTCCGTCGGCCAAATGCTGGCCTATCTGAAAGAGACGGGCCTAGCGGAGAACACGGTCGTCTTCTACTCGTCGGACAACGGCTGGTACATGGGCGATCTCGGCCTCTATGATAAGCGCTTCATGTATGAGCCGGGGCTGCGGATTCCGCTGATCGCGAGCGGCCCGGAGATCAAGGCCGGCAGCCTGCCGGCGCAATTCGTCTCGAACCTGGATTTCGCGCCGACCTTTCTCGACCTCGCAGGCCTGCCGATTCCTGCATCGATGCAGGGCCGCTCGCTCGTACCACTGTTGCATGGCGAGGCGCCCGCCGACTGGCCCACGACCATGTACTATCGCTATTACCACGATCCCGGCCACCACAACACAGCGGCGCACTACGGCGTCCGCACCCCGACCCACAAGCTGATCTACTATTGGAAAAAGGACGCGTACGAGATGTTCGATCTCACCAAGGACCCAACCGAACAGCACAACCTGCTCTACGATGGAGACGAAGCAAAGAAGCCCGAAGTGGCGGCCAAGTTTGCGGAATTGAAAGCGGAGATCGCGCGCCTGCAAAAGGAGTACAAAGACGACGGCCAGTACGCAGACCCGGCAACTTGGCCCGAAGGAAGCGCGGACGGTCCCTTCACGGACAAGAAGCCCACGGGGACAAAGACGGTGGCCGAAGCGATCGCCGCCACGGTCGCGCAATAAGTCATGCTCACTGAAGCCACCCGCTTGCGCGATTTCCCGACCCTCGCCGGTCTCGCGTATCTCAACACCGCGGCCGAGAGCATTCCGCCGCGCTGCACCGGCGACGCGATCCACGCCTACTGGGAAGACAAGCTGCGCGGCATGCGCGGCCGCGACGGGCACTTCGCGCAGGTGGAAGCGTGCCGCGAGGTGAGCGCCCGGATGCTCGGCCTGAAGAGCTCGGAAGTCTCGTTCTGCTCGTGCAGTTCCGAAGCCTACAATCTGCTCGCGTCGGCACTGCAGCTCATTGCCCATGACGAAGTCGTCGTCACCGACCTCGATTTTCCCGCGGGCGTCACGCCGTGGTTGCGTGCGGCGGCACCGCCCTTCGTGCGTCTCTGGCAAGCGGCGAACGGCGCGCTCCATCCGCAGGACCTCGAGCCGCTGCTCAATGCCAACACGAGGCTCGTGCAGGTCTCGCTCGTCAGCTTCTACAACGGCCGGCGCGTTGACTGGCCGGCGTTTCACGACGCGGTCCGCCGGCTGGCTCCGAACGCGATCATCTCCGTCGATATTACGCAGGCTCTGGGCCGCGTGGTCCTCGACTGCGCCGGCGCGGACATCCTCATTTCCAGCACCCACAAGTGGACCCTTGGCATCCATGGCGGCTGCATCATCGGCATCCCGGAAGCCGGCTCCGCACGGCTGACCACGCGCGCCGGCGGCTGGCTCCACATTGAAAACGCCTTCGCCGCGGATCGCTTTACGAGCGCGATCCCCAAGACCGGCGCCGCGAGTTTCGCGGTGGGCATGCCGAACTTCGTCGCGCTCTATGCGCTGAATGCCTCGCTTCGATATCTCGAAGAAGTCGGCATTGCCAACATCGCCGCGCACGCGGACCCGCTCGTGCGCGAGGCGGAAGCCGGCCTGTGCGCGCTCGGGATCAATCCCATGTGCGCATGGAACGGCACGGGCATCCTCGCGTTCCAGCATCCGCGCAGCACCGAATTGCACGCGGCCCTGGAACGCGAAAACATCCACGTCATGCACAATGCCGGCCGGATTCGCCTCGCGGTCCATGGCTACAATGCGCGGGAAGATATCCGCCGTTTTCTACAGGTGCTCGGCACTTTGCTCTAAATCCATCACCGTCGCGTCCTCCCCCACCATGTCCTCCTCCCCGCTCTTCACCCGCCGCGCCTTTCTTGGCACGACCGCGCTCGCAACCGCCGGTTGTGCCACCCTCGACAAGGCATCCGCTGGTTACGTCGACGCCCACGTCCATGTCTGGACCCCGGACACGCGCCGGTACCCGATCCCGCCCACGACTCATAGAAAGGACATGGTGATACCGAGCTTCACTCCGGAGCAGCTCTTCGCCCATAGCCGGCCGGCCGGCGTGCGCCGCACGGTCCTGGTCCAGATGAGCTTCTACGAATTCGACAACCGCTACATGCTCGATTGCATGCACGCTCATCCCGGCGTCTTCTCGGGCATCGGCATCGTCGATGAGACGCAGCCGACTTTGCGCGAAACCATGAGGGCGCTCGGCAAGGAAGGGGTGCGCGGATTCCGCGTCTACGCCGACCGCGAAAAAGTCGCCCGTTGGGAGCACTCGGACGACATGAAGAAGATGTGGGGGCACGCCGCCGACCACGGCCAGGCGATCTGCCTGTTGGCCGATCCCGAGGTGCTGCCCGCCATCCATCGCATGTGCCAGGCGTATCCGAAAACGCGCGTGGTGATCGACCACTTCGCGCGCATCGGGATGAAGGGGCCGATCCGGCAGAGCGACCTCGAGCGGCTCCGCCGGCTCGCCGATTTCCCGCACACGCACGTGAAGATTTCCGCCTTCTACGCCCTCGGCGCGAAACGCCCGCCTTACACCGACCTCGGGCCGATGGTCCACAGCCTGCGCGACACCTACGGGGCGCAGCGGCTCATGTGGGCGAGCGACTCTCCATATCAAGTGCAACCGCCGCACACCTATGCCGCCTCCATTGCGCTGATCCGCGATCGGCTCGCGTTTCTGACTGCGGACGACAAGGAATGGATGCTGCGGCGGACCGCGGAGAAGGTGTTTTTCACGTAGCCCGGCGACCGCCGGAAAGAACGTACGTGCGCTCCTGCGCCGCTTTCGCGCGCACGCTGGATTTGCGAACCTCGGTTCGCGCCTGCGTCCGCGTTCGTAGTTCCGCCTTCAGGCGGTCCGGCGCTTGCCATGGACGCGCCTCCGTTGGCAACGCCCCGGACCGCCTGAAGGCGGAACTACAAACGCGGAGCGGCGCCGCCGCGCTCACCGAAACCGCAGGATGAACCTCCGGTAAAACTCGTACGCCCGCTGAACCTCTGCCACGTCGACGAACTCCACCGAGGCATGTGCCTGGTCGATGCTCCCCGGCCCGATGACGATACTCGGCACACCTTGGCGCGAAAGCTTGCTCGCATCGCTGCTGAACGGCACACCGCACGGCGCCGGATCCAGCCCCATCTCCGCGAGCACCTCGGCAGCCGTGTGAACAGGAGCCGCCTCGGCGGGAGTCTCGAGCGCTTCGTCCGTCAGCATCGGTGTCTCCATCTCCGCGTCGAGCGTCGGGTGTTCCTGCCGAAGCCGGTCGAGCATTTCCTGGTAGTGCGCCAGCACCCCGCGCACCGTCTCGCCGGGCAGCAGCCGGCGGTCGATCTCGATCGCGCATTGATCCGGCACCACGTTGACCTGCACGCCGCCGTGAATCACGCCGACGTTGACGGTCGCGGGACCGAGCAGCGGATGGCTCCGCGCGGCCAGCGCCTGATGATCCTGCTCCAGCGCCAGGACGATGCGCGCCATGTGGCCGATCGCATTCACCCCAAGATGAGGCTTCCCGCTGTGGGCCGCCTTTCCGCGCACGACGATCCGCCACCGCACAATCCCCTTGCTGGCGATCACCGCGCGCAAGCCGGTCGGCTCGGCCACGAGCGCCGCGTGCGCAGCAAGCCCCTCGCACAACTTGACCACACCGCGATACGAGAACTCTTCATCCACCACCGCCGCGAGCCACACTTCGCACGGCGGCCGCAGGCCCTCCTCATGCACCGAGGCGACGGCATGCATCATCGCCGCCAGCCCCGCCTTCGTGTCGCAGCTCCCGCGCCCGAACAACCGCCCCTCCTCGACCCGCGGCTCGAACGGCGGGATGGTCATTCCCCGCACCGTCACCGTGTCCGTGTGAGCCTCCAACACGACCCGACGCGTCGGGTTTTGCCCCGGCAATCTCACGATGATATTCGGCCGCCCCGGAAAAACCTCTTGCTGCCACACGTCCATTCCGCGTCCCTCGAAAAAGCCTCGAATCCACGCCGCTATCTCGCCTTCCCCCGGCCCGCCCTCATACGACGAGTTGACGCTGTTGATGCTCACGAGTTTCGCAAGCGTCTGGAGGACGGGGGAGAGGGACATGGAATGACGAATGACGAATGACGAAGGCCCGGTCAAATTCGTCATTCGTCATTCGTCATTGGCCAGATGACAGGACATTGGCGTCGGGTAAGTGACAGCACATTAGCGTCAGTCGGGAAGGAAAAACATGGTAGATCGGGGAATGAAAAAGGGTGGAAGAACGGCGCGTGGAGTGGGTGAAGG
>DASYIS010000501.1:0-2140 GCA_035997375.1 Chthoniobacteraceae bacterium | reverse complement strand
TTTATCTCCATTCAGGCAGTCGACGGTGATGCGGTCGAAGACATCGAGGAAGCGCTCGCGCATTCCCGAATGCGAAAGGCCGTCGAGCCACGAGTAATTCGAAATGTAACAGACGATTCCGTGCCGTTCCGGCACGGGTGGTCGCGCGCCGGGCACGTCCTCATCGGGAGCGCCTTCAACAATGCGACGCTCTGCCATGCGGAAAAAGCGAATGTAGAGATCGTTCAACCCCTGGCCTTGCGGTTTCGGAGCGGCCTTCGTTTCTCGGTAGGCTTCGCTGAGTGCGCGCTCTTCCTCTACGGAGATGCCTGCGTACCCGTCGTAAGGCGGATTGCCGATGATCACCAGGATTTCCGCCTCGCGCTTCACGCGATCGGCAGCGTCGCGCTCGGCGGCAAGCTCAGGGAACAGCAGCGTCTTGGGCTCCTCTGGCGGAACCCACCCGGTGAGCGCGTTGGTCAGGAAGACGCCGGCGCGTTCCGCCTCCTTTTGCTTTTCTCCCCTCTTTGCCTTTTCGGGTTCGTGCACCAGCGGCGTTTTTAGCCGTGCAAGGAGCAGATCAATCTGCAAATGCGCGATGACGTAAGGCGCTGGCAGGAGCTCGAATCCGAAGAGGCGTTTCTGCGCGGCGGCTTTCGTCTGAATTTGAGCCTGCGCTTCGCCGTAGTTTTCCTTCCAGTGGTCGTAGATCACCCGCAGCGTCTCCACCAAATACGCGCCCGTCCCGCAGCACGGATCGAGGACAACCACGCGCGGGTCGGCCAGGCCGTCGGCGATGCCGTAATTCTCGACGAGCGCACGGTCGACGCGGCCGACCATATATTTCACGATCTCCGGCGGCGTGTACCAGACGCCGAACTGCCTTCGCAGTTCCGGGTCGAATTCGGCGAGAAACGGTTCGTAGAAATACTGCACGGCCTCGCCGAGCGCGAAGTGGGCGAAGAAGGTGGCGCGCTCCACGCGGGCGAGCGTGGCTTCCGTCCAGTCGAGCACTTCCTCCAGGCCGAGATCGCGCAGCTTTTGTGGATCGGCCAATTGATGGAACAACGTGCGGAGCACCGGCAGGCCGAGGTGATAGGCCGACTCGCGCCAGCGGAACTTGTCGCCCGGCTTGGGGTTGCCTTCATTCCAGAGGACCCACGCGGAAAAGACGCCGTAAAAGAGCGTCTGGATGAGGGTGGAGCGGAAGAAGTGCGCCCCCTTTTCGCCCTCGAACCGGATGCCGAGCGCCTCGCCGAGCGCTTCGCTCACCGGGGCGAGCGCGTTCGAGGCCGCGCCTTCCACGCGGGCCCGGGCCTCGCGGGCGTAGCTGGCGAGGTAGGCCGCGAGTTCGCGCGGCGCGGCGAGGCGGGCGCGGTTGAGCAGCGCGCGGCGGAGGTACTCGGTCAGCCGCTCGCCGAGCAGCGGGTGCTCGCGCGGGTTCCGGGCGATGTCCCAAAAGGCGGACACGCTCTCCGCCACGAAGAAGCTCTCGCCGGGCACGGGCTTGCCGCCTTCCCACGAGTAGAGGGCAAAGCTGCGGTAGTTTGTGAGGAGGATCTGTCCGTAGTGCTCGAGGTAGCCCCGGACTTGTGACGTCTGCGCGAGCGTGAGGAGATCGTGCTCTACCGGCTTCACCTCCAGGACGCCGCGCTCGGGGTTGAGCTTGGAGAGCGAGACCTCATCGTGATGCTGCCGCAGCTCCTTGGCCGAGAAGAAGCCGCCATCCGGCAGGCCGGCGCCGCTGTTGGAGGGATGGATGACGGTGGTGATCTTCGGCTTCAAGGCGCCGCCGATTTCATTCAGCAAGCTGGCGAGCGCGGGATAACCGGAAGTCTCGGCGGTGCCCGCGCCGCGCACGGCATAAAGATCGGCCAGGTAGCTCTCCGCGGGGGTCATGCGCAGGGTTGTGCCCGGTTGCCGCACGAAGCTCACGCCTTTAATTGAATTTCCGAGGCCCAAGCGCCACCAGCAGTGCGCGAATTTTCGGGCAAAATCGGTCGTGGAACGGCCCCGTAGCTGATTTTTTCTCTCGTAGCGACCGACGTTCCATGCTCCCGAAGGTCTGCCATAAATTCCGCGATTGGAGCGCGTTATTGGTCTCCCGACGGATCGATACCCACACCCTCTGTCTCTAAAAACCCGGTGATTTTTCTGTGGA
>DASYIS010000500.1:0-18562 GCA_035997375.1 Chthoniobacteraceae bacterium | reverse complement strand
AAGGACCAGTCGGCCTTTACATTGATGCGCTGGAGCCCGCACACCCTGAGCGGCGGTTACTTTGCGCAGTTCTACCAGAAGAGCTACGACGAAGAGAGCCGCATCGCGAAGGAGTTCACGATGCTGACGCCGCAGCCGGTGCGGGAGTTTCGCTATGAAGCCGCGGCCGACAAGAGCGGTGAAGACAAGGGCTACGCGGCCCCGACGTTCGACGACAGCCAGTGGAAGACGACGGACGTTTGCGTCGATACCTGGTCGACGCTCGGCTACCACGCGTGGTTCAAGTCGATGTGGTACCGCACGAAGGTCGCAGTGCCGCCGGCGCCGAAGGGGAAGAAGATCCTTCTCATGCTGACCAGCACGGACGGGAGCGCAAAGGTCTTCGTCAACGGCAAGCCCATCGCCTACTCCGATACCGACCCGAAGAAAGCGGCACGCGATGTTTTCGAGGGCTACTGCCAACCGGCGTCGTTCGACATCACGGACGCGGTGAAGCCGAACTCCACGTGCCAGGTCGCGATCCTCTGCACCCGCACCGAGTTCAATGAACTCGGCACCGGCGGGCTGCTCGGGCCAATCGCGATTTATCGCGAGAAATGAAGCGGCGGTTAACTTAAGCATGCAACCCACGGAAATCGCCGCGAGCTACGACTCCATCGCGCATCAATGGCTGGAGCCGCATCTCTCCGCCAACGGCATCCGCCAGCATGAGCAGGCGCTGAAGTTTCGCGTGGGCGGCGGACTGGCGCTCGATGTCGGCTGTGGCTGCAATGGCCGCTTTCTTCGGCTGCTCGCGAGTCACGGCTATGAAGTCGAGGGCCTGGATGTCTCCGCGAAGATGATCGCGCTTGCCCGGGAGCGGGATCCGAACGTCACGTTTCACCACGCGGACGTGTGCGTGTGGGAGCCGGCGAAGCGGTATGACTTCATCACCGCGTGGGACAGCATCTGGCATGTGCCGCTGGCGCAGCACGAGAGCGTCTTAAGCAAGCTCTGCGGAGCCCTGGCGCCCGGCGGGGTCATGATCTGGACGACCGGCGGGCTGGATGGGCCGCAAGAAAAGCGGGATTCTTCGATGGGTCCGCCCGTGTATTATGGCGTCCTCGGCATTCCCAAGACGCTCCAGACACTGGCGGAGGCCGAGTGTGTGTGCCGGCATCTCGAGTATGATCAGTGGCCCGAGAAGCATTTGTACCTCATCGCACAAAAGGCGTACCTTGGCCGCCCGGCAGCTTCGCCGTGAAAAGCGTGTCCCGCTCATCGTTTCAGGCCCTTCGCCGGACCGCCTGAAGGCGGAACTACGAACGTCGGCCGCCCCCCTCGCCGGCGTTGCGCAAACGCGCCGCTTCGCTTTAACTTGCCGCCCCCGCGTCCCCGGCGCATCCGCCCATTCCCCTACCCTCCCATGAGATCCCTGTTCCTTCTTCTCCTCACGTTCGTCGGTTTTGCCAACGCCGCGCCGCTTGTCTTCCAAGGCACCGAGGGGCCGGGCAAGGGGAAGCACATCGTCTTCGTCGCGGGCGATCACGAGTATCGTTCGGAGGAGTCGCTGCCGGAGCTGGCGCGCATACTCGCGAAGCACCACGGCTTCAAGTGCACGGTGCTCTTCGACATCGACCAGGCGTCGGGCGAGATCGTGGCGGGCATTTCCAACAACATCCCCGGCATGGAGGCGCTCGACACGGCGGACCTGATGGTCGTGTTCACTCGCTTCCAAAATCTGCCGAAGGAGCAGATGGAGCACTTCGATGCGTACCTGAATCGCGGCGGGCCGGTCATCGGACTGCGCACCGCGACGCATGGCTTCCAAATGAGCCCGGACGCCCCCTTCGCCAAATACTCCAACGGCAGCAAGGTCCCCGGGTACGAGATGGGCTTCGGCCACCAGGTGCTCGGGCAGAACTGGGTGGGGCACTACGGCTCGAATCACAAGCAGAGCACGCGGATCACGATCGTCCCGGAGAAAAGCGCGCACCCGATCCTGCGCGGGGTGAAGGACATCTGGGTGCAGGCGGGCGCCTATGTCGGCAAGCCGCAAGAAGCCGACATCCTCACCGTTGCACAGCCGCTCAACGGCATGACGCCCGACTCGCCAGCCGATGAGACAAAGCCGCCGATGCCCTCGGAGTGGACGCGCAGTTACAAGAGCCCCTCGGGCAAAGTCAGCCGCGTCTTTACCACGCTTTACGGCACTTCGGAAGACATCACGAACGACGGCTACCGGCGCATGCTCGTCAACGCCACCTTCTGGACGCTCGGGATGGAGGACGCGATCAAACCCGACTTGAACATCGCGTTCGTCGGGCCGTTCCAGCCGAACACGTTCAACGGCGGAGGCTATGCGCGCGGGGTGAAGCCGGAAATGTATGCGGGCTTCGAGAGCCCGATCCCCGGCTCGCACATCACCAAGGACGACAAGCCCCCGGCGAAACCGGAGCCGAAGAAAGCCGAGCCGCCCAAGACGGAGCCGGCGAAGAAAGATGCGCCGGCCGAGGCGGCCCCGCCGATCCTCGCGGAGCTCGTCACCGGCAAACCGGCGCGCTTCGTCCGCATCGAGCTGACCGGCGACAAGCGCATCCTCACCCTCGCGGAGGTCGAGGTCTTCAGCGGCGGGCAAAACGTCGCGCGCGGCGGCACGGCCACGCAGTCGAGCACGATGGATGGGGCAGTGGCCGCGCGGGCAATCGACGGCAACAAGGAACCCGAATTCGGCAAGAGCGGGCAGACGCACACGTCCAACTCGGGCGAGAAAAACCCGTGGTGGGAACTCGATCTCCGCGAGCCGCAGACCATTGAGAAAATCCAGATCGTGAACCGGCGCCAGTACGAGAGCCGGCTCGATGGATTCACCCTGAAGCTCCTCGACGCCGACCGGAAAGAGGTCTTCCGCCGCGAGGCCCTGCCGGCGCCGGAGACGATCGAGATCGATGTGCAGAACCAGGGGCGCGTCCTCTATCTCACCTATGCGGGCAAGGTCGGCCCGCCGGCCGCGAAACAGCCGAAGACCGCCGAGGCCAAACCCGCGAACAACGAGCCGCCGCTCGCCGAAGTGCCGGCGGATTACCACGACCCGTTGCCGTTCGCGTTCAAGAAGGGCGAAGTCATCGCGATCCTCGGCAACGGCTTGCCCGACCGCTTTCAGCACGACGGCTGGATGGAGACGCTGCTGCAGAGCCAGCTCCCCGACCAGCAGGTGCGCTTCCGCAATATGAGCGCGAGCGGCGATCGCCCGGACTCCTTCCCACGCAGCAGCGGCGCGACTTCCATGACCGAATACCTGCGCCTGGTGAAGGCCGACGTGGTCTTCGCGTTCTTCGGCTACAACGAATCCTACGCCGGCGCGGAGAAGGCCGACGACCATCGCAAGAAGCTTGTCGAGTTCGTGCGCAAGACCCGCGGCTCGATGGCCAACGGGAAAACGTTCCCGCGCATCGTCCTCTTCAGCCCGATCGCGCATGAGGATACGCACAACCCCAACCTGCCGGACGGCAAGGCGCACAACGCGCAGCTCGAGGCCTACACCAAGGCGACCGAGGCCGCGGCGCAGGAAGCCGGCGTCGCGTACGTCGATCTCTTCCACCCGTCGCTCGCGCTCTACAAGGCCGCCACGTCGCCGCTCACGATCAACGGCGTGCACCTCAGCGAGGAAGGCAACCGGCAACTCGCCGAGGTCATCGGCAAGGCGTTGCTTGGCAAGGCCGTGAGCACGTCGCCGTCGCTCCAGCCGATCCGCGAAGCCGTGCAGGACAAGGACACGACGTGGCATAATCGCTTCCGCGCCTCGGACGGCAACGATGTCTGGGGCGGGCGCTCCACGCTGAAGTTCGTCGGCGGCCAGAGCAACGCCGACGTGCTCCAGCACGAGCTCGTGATGCTCGACGTGATGACCGCCAACCGCGACGCGCAAATCTGGGCGCGCGGGCAGGGCAAGGACATAAAACTCGACGATAGCAACGTCCCGCCGCCCGTCCCGGTCATCTCCAACGTCGGCGGCGGCAGCGCGAGCTCCAGCGCGCAAAAGGAGGGCCGGCTGCAGTACCTCGACGGCGAGGAAGCGATCAAGTCCATGGCGGTCGCGAAGGGGTTCAAGGTCAACCTGTTCGCCGACGAGAAGAAGTTCCCGCAGCTCGTCAATCCGGTGCAGATGCAATTCGACGGCAAAGGCCGGCTCTGGGCGGCGGTCTGGCCGACCTATCCGAAATGGGAGCCGCTCAAGCCGATGAACGACGCGCTGCTCATCTTCCACGATGACGACGGCGACGGCCGCGCGGACCGCGTGACGGAGTTTGCGAAGGTACAGAACCCGCTCGGCTTCGAGTTCTGGAACGGCGGCGTGATCGTGACCTGCATGTCGGACTTGCTCTTCCTGAAAGACACCGACGGCGACGGCGTGGCCGACGTGCGCATCGTCCTCCTCCAGGGCCTCGATTCCTCCGACACACATCACGGCGCGAACAACCTCATCTGCGGACCCGATGGCGCGATCTACTGGCAGAGCGGCGTCTTCATGGCGCACAACTACGAGCACCCGTGGGGGCCGTCGCTGCAGAGCGGCGCCTCGGCGATGTACCGCTTCGACCCGCGCCGATTCACCATCTCCATGCACGCCGGGAATTCGCCGAACCCGCACGGCACGTCGTTCGACTACTGGGGCTACCAGTACGCCACCGACGGCACGGGCGGGCGCGCGTTTCAGGTGCGGCCGGATGGCGCCGGCTTCAAGATGACCGAGTTGCTGAAAAAGGAAGTGCGCCCCGTCACCGCGAGCGAGATCGTCTCCAGCACCCACTTTCCCGAGTCGATGCAGGGCGACTTCCTGATCTGCAACGTGATCGGTTTCCTCAGCATCAAGCAATACCACCTCGAGCGCAATCCCGAGACCGGCGTCGTCTGGGGCGAGCCCGACGGCGATGAACTGACGACCACCGTCATCAACGCCGACGGCTCCAAGACCGAGGAGAAATCGCGCGGCCTCCTGATGAGCGGCGACAAGAATTTCCGCCCCTCCGATGCGATCTTCGCGCCCGACGGCTCGCTCTATTTCAGCGACTGGCAAAACGTCATCATCGGCCACATGCAGCACAACGTGCGCGACCCCAACCGCGACCACCTGCACGGCCGCATCTACCGCATCACGGCTGAAGGGCGCCCGCTGCAAACGCCGGTCGCCATCGACGGGCAACCGATCGCGGCGCTGCTCGAGAACCTGAAATCGCCGGTCGACAGCATCCGCCACCGCACGCACATCGAGCTGAGCGGGCGCGACTCGAAGGAGGTCATCGCCGCGACGCAGCAGTGGATGAAACAGTTCGACCCGAACAAAAAGGAGGACGCGCATAATCTGCTCGAGGCGCTCTGGATCCATCAGCAGCACAACGTGCAAAACGTCGAATTGCTGACCCAGGTGCTCAAGTCGCCCGAGCCTCACGCCCGCATCGCCGCCGCCACGGTGAAGCATCTCTGGTTCGACGTCGACGCCTCGACGCGCGGCGGCATCATCAAGGAAGGCCCGGAGCTTGTGTTGAAAAAATCCGGCATCCTCTCCGACACGCCCGAGCTCACCACCATCCGCATCGCGACCGTCCGCGAACGCATGATGTACGACACGAAGGAGCTGACCGTGAAGGCCGGCAAGAAGGTGCGCCTTACCTTCGCCAACGAGGACTTCATGCCGCACAACATCCTGCTCACGCAGCCCGGCAAAGCCGACGACGTCGGCATGAAGGCGATGGCCCTCGGCGCGAAAGGCTTCGAGATGAACTTCGTTCCCGAGAGCGCCGACATCATCTGGTCGAGCAAACTCGTCGATCCGGGCAAGGAACAAGTCATCGAGTTCACCGCTCCCGCCGCGCCCGGCGAGTACCCGTACATCTGCTCGTTTCCCGGGCATCACCTCATCATGCGCGGGACGCTGAAAGTGAAGTAGCCGGCCCCCGTCTGCGGGACGACCTCGTCGCCGAGCTACTGAGCCCGGCGGCTGGATCCCCATACCTCCCTCCTATGCCATGGGGCCTCATGGCATCCGCCCCCGCGTACCGCAGCCGAAGATCAATAAGGGAAGGAGAGGCATAGCGGTCACAGAAAACCGCGGACCGAGAAGGCTGCGGTACGCGCCGTCGTCATGCGGGCCGAACCGGCGGGCGAGTTCGCGATCGGTGATGTAGCGGCCATCCAGGTAACGATAAGCGGTGCCGCGCTCCTCTCCCAAGAGCCGCCATCCGGAGGCCCGGTAGGAGGCCCCCGTGAAACCCAGGTTCGGATTGACGTAGGTTACCAGCTCGATCACGCCCGCCAAGTGCTCGGCACGGGAGACGCGCGCGAGCAAATATGAGATGGAATTCTTCGGCGCGTCTTCAAATGCAAAGACCCGTGAGACGACTCGAGCTGAAGCGGGAGAAGCGCCATCGGCGCACACCAATTCCGCCAGCCGTGGCACATCGAGCGAAGAGACAGTGCAAACTACGGCCAGACGGCCGGCGGGCGTGAATAGTCCGTAAACGCAGGCATCGGTCCGTGGCGAGCGCAAGTAGTGAAACCGATTCATCACGTCCCGCGCTTGGTCGGGCGGTACATTTGCGCGAAACTCCAAGGCCGTGGGCGAGCCCTCGGTGATCCCCGCCATCCACTCGAGGTCCGGCGGGATCTCCGTCCCGAGGGCGCGCAGGAGCGCGTGGGCATCGGTCGCTTCGACCGTTCCGTCGCGATCTGCCAGACGGGGGAGCTGAAGTAGCGCCTGCAACTGCAACGGACGGCTTGGTCGCCGCATGGCCCTCGCGACCGCCTCCACATGGCCGCAGAGGTTCGGGTTCCCGCTCGAAACGGAAAATCTCACGATTTGGCAAAGGAAATAGATTTCCAAAACTTCTTCAAAAATCGACAGAAGAGGAGGAGCGATTCGGATTTCCTGAGTTCCTTCAAAAATCGGTAGAGAAGGAGGAGCAAAACGAGGCCACTGTAAACAGCGATCTCAGGGAATGCCGCCCGATTTTGATAGAGCAGGGCAAAGCTGAACAGCCCGAGGAACGTCATGGTTAATCCGGTCACATCCGCCTCCGCCGGGCGGTCCGTCATTTTCTTATCTTCGACCTTGGGGTACCGCGGCCTGGCCGGGAGACTGCCTTCCGGAGGAATTTTGGCGACCGCCATCCAGCAACCAAATAGATCCCAGATGAGGTAAAGAATAAATACGCTGTACACCAAAAGCAGCGTGTCTTGCAGAAGATCCGGCGGCACCGGGAATTCGCGAGCTTCCGGCTTGAATTCCGCGGTCAAAGTCGCCATGCGCAGGTAGAGGATGAGCATCAACTGGTCCGCCACAAAACGCAAAAGCGGGAGGTTAAAGAATTTCACTTCGTAGGAGGAGCGATTGAGGCTCCGGCGAAAACCGATCCAGCTCCCGAGAACGAGCACGGCCCCGACGAGCAATTGTCCGCGAACCTCCACCGGAATCGCAAACCAATGTTGCAATCTCATGAACAGCTCCTTGATGACGAAGCCGAACAGGATATCGGTATAACGCAGACTTGTATCGACGAGTCCGACCTCGGGAACGGGATGCCTCGCCTCTCGCCAAAAAGTGTTCACGTTCGCTGTAAAGCCGCCCGATGGTGCGCACCTTGCACGATCCTAGGAATCTCCTTCAAGGTGCAGGCGGAGATCACGCGCTCATGGCTGAACTCAGCCACATGCTCATATTCCCAGACGGGTGCGTTTACCCAGATGGCCTGAAGCCCAGCCTCCAATGCAGGCATGATGTCAGAGCGAATACTGTTCCCAACCATCCACGAAACGGAAGGCTCGCAACCGAGAGTTTTAATGGTTTCGCCTAAAACTTGCGGACTCTTGAGTGCAACAACGCTGATCTCCCTGAAAAACCGCCCGAGCCTGCTTTGCCGCACCCTCCTCCGCTGCACCTGCTCGTCCCCTTTGGTTACCAAGGCGAGCGGAATACCCTCGGCCCTGAGCGAGGCCAGGATCTCCACCGCATGCGGCATGACCGGTGGACGGCTCGTGAAAACAGCCTGAGCGGCTCTTTCAACTTTCGCGGCCACGGTGGCACTTGCCTTGCAGCCTCCGCGAACGCAAAGCTCCTGATAAGCCAGCACACATGAACCCGGGAACCGGGTTTGGTCAAAGCCGTGCGTGTGGACCCGGGCGACATCGATTTTTCGCTCGAGGTCTTCCCATTCCTGCCCGTCAATCCCAGCCTCAGTGACTACTTCGCGAGCCTCGCTCCGAGCAGCGTCGTACAAGCACTCAGTACACCACAGCGTATCATCTCCGTCGAAGATGATACCGCAGCGTGCCGAGCTTTTCGCCCCTGAGAAAATCATTCCACTCAGGTTGAATCCAAGGCAGCGCGAAAGCAACCTCCAAGCTCATCTTCACGTGCGCTCCCCCGCCCCGGAAGGAGATGCTTCATAAGTGTCCAGTCCCCAGCGTTCCCCCGCAACCGGTGGCTTGCTCAGGATTCGCACTCCGCCTATTCTCTTCCCATGACCGCTCCGGCCCTCCAATCCGCCCTCGCAATCCCGAGCGGTGCACACCTCCGCCCCGCCGGCGCGCGCTCCCATCTTCTGCCCCGCACGGCGTGAATCCCCCTGTCCCCGACCTCCTCCGCACGCTGAAGAAACACTTCGGCTACGACAGCTTCCGCCCGCTCCAGGCCGAGATCATCCAGGATGCGCTGGCGGGGCGCGATGTCTTTGCGCTGCTGCCGACGGGGGGCGGCAAGTCGCTCTGCTTCCAGCTGCCGGCGCTGCTCCGCGAGGGGCTGACGCTCGTCGTCTCGCCGCTCATCGCGCTGATGAAGGACCAGGTCGACAGCCTCACGGCGAGCGGCATCCCGGCGACCTTTCTCAATTCCAGCAACGACTCCGGCGAGGCGCGCGCGCGGATGCGCGGGCTACACCATGGCGAATACCGGCTGCTCTACGCGGCGCCGGAGCGCGTGATGCTGCCGGGCTTTGTCGACAACCTGAAGGCCTGGAACGTGCAGCAGATCGCGGTCGACGAGGCGCACTGCGTCTCGGAGTGGGGCCACGATTTTCGCCCGGAATACCGGCAGCTCGCGTCGCTGCGCCCGCATCTCCCCGGCGTCCCGGTCCTCGCGCTGACGGCGACCGCGACCGAGCGGGTGCGCGAGGATATCACGCGGCTGCTGCTGCGCGATCCGGAGTGTTATGTCGCGAGTTTCAACCGGCCGAACCTCGCGTATCGTGTGCTGTCCAAGGACAAGCCGTTCGAGCAGACGCTCGCCTTTGTGCGGGCGCGCGGGCGGGAGAGCGGCATCATCTATTGCCAGAGCCGCAAGACGACGGAGGCGGTCGCGGAAAAGCTGAGCGCGCAGGGCATTCGCGCGGTGGCGTATCACGCGGGGCTGGAGCCGGCGACGCGCGCGCGCAACCAGGAGCTCTTCCTGCGCGATGAAGTACGCGTGGTCTGCGCGACGATCGCCTTCGGCATGGGGATCAACAAACCGAACGTCCGCTTCGTCATCCACTACGATCTGCCGAAGAACATCGAGGGGTACTACCAGGAGACCGGGCGCGCCGGCCGGGACGGCTTGCCGGGCGAGTGCGTGCTCCTTTTCTCCGCCGGCGACGTGGTGAAACAGACCCAGTTCATCGACGAAAAACAGAACCCGCAGGAGCGCCAGATCGCGCGCGATCAGCTCAACAAGATGGTCCACTACGCGGAGAGCGGCGTCTGCCGCCGCGCGTCACTGCTCGACTATTTCGGCGAGACGTATCCGGCGCCGAACTGCGGCGCGTGCGACAATTGCCTGAGCCCGCGCGAGACCTTCGACGGCACGCTGGCGGCGCAAAAGCTCCTCTCGTGCATCTACCGCGTGCGGCAGGTCTCCGGATTCAACGTCGGGCTCGCGCACATCGTGGAAGTGCTGGCCGGCGCGGGCACGGAGAAGATCCGCAAGTGGGGCCACGAGCGCCTCTCGACCTACGGCATCGGCAAGGAACACTCGAAATCCGAGTGGCAGCACATCGGGCGCGAGCTCATCCGGCTCGGCTATGTCCGGCAGGCGACGGAGCATTTCAACACGCTGGAGCTGACGAACGAAGGGGTGCGTTTTCTCAAGGCGCGCACGCCGCTCCTGCTCACGAAGCCGGCGGTGAAGGCCGACGGTCCCCGCCGCGAGCGCAAGGGCGACATCGAGTGCGACGAGCTGCTCTTCGAGCGGCTGCGCGGCCTGCGCAAGCACCTGGCCGACGAGCGCGACGTGCCGGCCTACGTCATTTTCTCCGATGTCTCACTGCGCTGGATGGCGCGCTCGTATCCCCTCACGCCCGCGGAGTTCGCGCGCATCAATGGCGTCGGCGAACGGAAGCTCGCGGAGTTCGGCGAGCCGTTCCTGTGCGCGATCTCGGATTTCCTGGAAGAGAATCCGCGGCAGCAGTTTGCGGCCGTGACGCCGGAAACGGTCACTCCGCGCATCCGGCCGGTGGCGACCTCGAACGCCCGCGAGACCTACGACCTCTACCGCAAGTTGCGCTCGATGGAAGAGACCGCGCGCCAGCGCAAGCTCTCCGTCGGCACCGTCGCCACACACATCGCCGCCTGCATCGAGCAAGGCGCGGACTTCGACCTCGACGCCATCATGCCGAAACCCTTCCAGGAGCGGCTCGCCGCGGCCTTCGCGGCCTGCGGCTGGGAACGGCTGGGGCCGGTGAAGGAACACGTCGGCGACCAGATCGGCTACGAGTTCCTGCACCTCTACCGCGCGGTGAAACAGCCGCGGGACGCGGCGGCGTAGCGACGAAGGCCTGAATGACGCGGACGCGCGCGTGAATTCCTACTCCTGCTCCTGCTCCTGCTCCTGATCGAACTCCGGCCGGCGTAGCGGGAGCAAGAGCAAGAGCAAGAGCAGGAGCAAGATTGAGAGGAATCACTCCGCCGCTCCCGCGTGGCCGAAAACCTCTCGACTTACCCACCCAAAACTTCCATTTTACAGGGCTCTCCCTTTCAACCATATTCCGCGCCCGCCATGCCGTACCTGATCAACGCCCTGCTCACGATCAACGTGATCATCTGTCTCCTCATCATCCTGCTCGTGCTGATGCAGCGGCCACGCAACGAGGGGCTCGGCGCGGCCTTCGGCGGCGGCGTGACGGAGGGTCTCTTCGGCACGCAGACCACCCATGTGCTGGCGAAGCTCACCCGCTGGCTCGGCGGCCTTTTCTTCGTCCTGACCCTCGGCCTCGGCGTGCTCTACAGCCGCAACTTCGCCTCGCCAAAGAGCGCGATCGAGCAGCACCTGAGCGCAACGGCGGTCCCCGCCACGCCCGCGCCGGCGCCCGCCACCCCGGCCCCCGTCACCCTGCCCGGCACCACCCCCGGCGGCCCGGACGGCGGCGTCGTTCCGCCGCTTCCCGAGACACCCGCACCCGGCACGCCCGCTCCCGCTCCCGGCACGCCGCCGCCGGCGACCCCGGACGGGACCACACCTGCTCCGGCTCCGGCTGGGACCACACCCGCTCCCGCCGCTCCCGCAGGCGCTCCGGCTCCTGCTCCCGCTGCGCCGTCAACGGTTCCACCCACTGTCCCGGCAGCCGCCGCGCCGGCAGGCACACCGGCCGCGCCGGCCCCGAGCGCTCCCGCGCCGGCTGCGCCTGCCGCGCCGAAGTAACCGGCCACCGTGCGCGGCGCCTTTGGGATTGAGCGTGCGCGGCAGATGATGGAGCTTCATTTCCATGCTGGACGGCATCCTTCCTCCCAACATCTTCGTTGAGATCCCACGACCGAAGCGCCGGGGACCTTTCCGGCTTCAGGAGCCGATGCACCCTTTGCAGATCGAGCATTTCCGCCGAGCCACAGCCGGGGAAAAGCTGGAGCAAATTGCCGCCATGCGGGACGTGGCAGTGGAACTGCAGATGATCGGTCTGCGGAGCAGGCACCCGGACTGGACCGAGGACAAACTCCGCCACGAAGCGCGCCGGCATATCATGTATGCCCGCACTTGAAGACTACGCGCTGGACGCTTGTGAAAGTCTGCCGAGCCTGAGAAACTACCGCATGGGAGATTCACTCCATCCGGAGCAGATCAAAGCGCTGCGCCGGCTGACCTCGGATCAGCGTCTCAGTATCGGAATGCAGTTCATCCGCGCGGGACGCCGATTCAAACGTGCGGCGCTGCGGAAACAACATCCCGATTGGTCGGACATCGAGGTGGCGGAGGAGATGCGCCGCCTGACGCTCCATGGAAGAACTTGATCCCGTCGCCATCTTCGCCACGCGGCTCAACGCATGTGGCATTCCCTATATGGTGACTGGTTCGGTGGCCTCGATTGCGTACGGCGATTATCGCCACACGAACGATGTGGACGTCGTGCTCGCTTTGCAACCCGGCAACGCCGCAAAGATCACGACGACCTTTCCCGATGAAGAGTTCTATTGTCCGCCGCCCGAAATTCTGCGCGAAGAAGCGTCGAGGCCCCACCGCGGACATTTCAATTTGATCCATCACGCAACGGGTTTTCGAGCGGACTGTTACGTTCACACGCGCGATCCGCTCGAACTCTGGGGATACCAAAATCGCCGAAAACACGAGTATGGGGACACGTCGGTGTGGATCGCTCCTCCGGAGTTGGTGATTGTGCGCAAGCTGGAGTTCTATCGCGAAGGCGAGAGTCCAAAGCATATCGACGACATCAAATCGATGCTCGCGATAACGGATATTGACCGCGCCTTTGTGGCAGCGCACGTCGCGCGGCTGGGACTCGAGAAGGAATGGCAGAAGTGCCAGCCGACGACTTGACCGATCCTTCGGTTTCGACGCGCGCGCGATTTGATGATCGCCCCGCGAAAGCACCTCGCCATTTCGCGCAGCCCGGCGTATATCCCCCGCCCCGCTTTTCTCTTCCCGCTCAATTTCCATCGATATGCCCCAACCCACGACCGCCATCACCCCGCGCCGCGACGAGGATTTTCCCGAGTGGTACCAGCAAGTCGTCAAGGCCGCCGACATGGCCGAGCCGTCGGACGTGCGCGGCTGCATGGTCATCAAGCCGTGGGGCTACGGCCTGTGGGAGAACATGCAAAAGACGCTCGATGGCATGTTCAAGGCGACCGGCCACAAGAACGCGTACTTCCCGCTCTTCATCCCGCTGAGCTACCTCGCCAAGGAGGCCGAGCACGTCGAGGGCTTCGCCAAAGAGTGCGCGGTCGTCACCCATCATCGGCTCGAGGCCGCGCCCGGCGGCGGCTTGCGGCCAGCGCCCTCGGCCGAGCTCGCGGAGCCGCTCGTGGTGCGGCCCACGAGTGAGACGATCATCGGCGCGACCTACGCCAAGTGGGTGCAATCGTACCGCGATCTGCCGATCCTTATCAACCAATGGGCCAACGTCGTCCGCTGGGAGCTGCGGCCGCGCGTCTTCCTGCGCACCACGGAATTCCTCTGGCAGGAAGGCCACACCGCGCACGAGACCGAGGCCGAGGCGCGCGCCGAGACCGAGCAAATGCTGCGGGTCTACGAGACCTTCGCGCGCGACCACCTGGCGCTCCCCGTGCTCACCGGCGAGAAGAGCGAGGGCGAGCGTTTTCCCGGCGCCGTGCAGACGCTCTGCATCGAGGCGATGGTGCAGGACCGCAAGGCCATCCAGGCCGGCACCTCGCATTTCCTTGGGCAGAATTTCGCCAAGGCGAGCGGCATCCAGTTTCTCTCGCGGCAGAACACGCAGGAGCACGCCTGGACCACGAGCTGGGGCGTCAGCACACGCCTCATCGGCACGGTCCTCATGGCGCATGGCGACGACGATGGCGCCATCCTCCCGCCCCGCGTCGCGCCGGCGCAGATCGTCATCCTCCCCGTCACGCCCAAGGAAGAAACCAAGGCCGCCGTGCTCGAGGCCGTCGAGCAGCTCGCGTGGCAGCTCCGCCGTCAGCGCTTCGGCGAGGAGCCGCTCCGCGTGGAGATCGACAGCCGCGACCTGAACGGCGGCGTGAAGAACTGGGAGTGGATCAAGAAAGGCGTCCCGCTGCGCGTCGAGATCGGTCCGCGCGACCTGGAGAAAGGGACCATCGCCGTCGTGCGCCGCGACCGCCCGCACAAGGAGAAGAGCTTCCCCGCCGTCGCGGAGTTCGTCGAAAACGCGCCCTCCATCCTGCAATCCATCCAGGACGAGCTCCTCGCCCGCGCCACCGCATTCCGCGACCAACACGTCGTCAAGATCGACACGAAGGACGAGTTCTACGCCTTCTTCACCGCGCAGAACCCGAAGAAACCCGAGATCCACGGCGGCTTCGCGCTCGCGCACTGGAACGGCTCGCGCGCCGTCGAGGACCAGATCAAGGAAGAACTCAAAGTCACCATCCGCTGCATCCCCTTCGAGGAGAACCCCGAGCCCGGACGGTGCATCATTAGCGGCGAGCCGAGCCGGCAGCGAGTGGTGTTCGCGAAGAGCTACTGAGGGCTATTGCGGCACAAGCGTGATCGTCCCGCTTGTATCGATGCCCACGAACTCGCCGAGGCCGCCCAGATTGCCTTTCTGGTAAATCACGCCGGAAAACGGGGTCGCCGGCAGCGGGTGTTTCGGGTGGTGAAAGGTGCCGCTGAGCAGGCCGGTGGTGGCCGTGATCCTGACGGCCAGCTTGTCGGCGACGGGGTCGGTGACGGCCACCACATTGCGCGCGGAGACGGTCAGGTTGTGCGGGATCGGGGCATCGAGATTGCCGTCCGCCAGCGTGAAGGTCGCGGCCCCGGACACGGTGTTCGTGAAGGTGAGCACCTGCTGCGTGGCGAGGCCGGTGTACTGGGCCGCCTTGAAGGTAACGTCGCCGGAGGCGCCCGCAGTGCGGACCCAGTGCAACGTGCCGGCGCAATCGCTGTCGGCGACGGGCGCGAAAGTGACGGCCCCCCCGAGGTAACCCGCGGGCTTGAGCGCGACCGTGATAGGCGCATAGCAGTTCCAGGTGCCATCGGCGTGCAGCGACGCCGAGGCGGACCAGGGGGCGCCGTCGCCGAGCTTGCCGGCGATGGTGACCGCGCCCGCGGCGGTGACGCTCATGATGCCGTAGCCGGTGCCGCGCGGCAGGGCCGGGTCGCCGGGCGCGAGCGTCGCAGTGTACTTGTGCGCGCCGCCGGCCCAGATGGCGACGGCATTCGACAGCACGGCGGTGAAGCCGTTCGTGCCGTCATTGAGCACGCAACTGAGCTGCGCATGGGCGAGATCGAGGTGCGCGTCGACGGTGAGCGCGGGCAGGCCGCGTGGCGCGAGGACTTTGTGAAAGTCGTCCGACGCCGCAAAGGAACCCGCGGTGGAGTACGCATGGCCGCCGAGATTGACCGCGAGCGAAAAGCCGCGCGCCGCCGTGAGTGAGGACTTCGCCACGCCGGCCACTGAGTTGTCGGCCGCGCGCACGAGCCCGTCGAACTTCGCATTCACGATGTAGACGGCGCCGGTCACGGTCTGTCCGAAGCCGTCGCCGACGTCGTAGGTAAAGGTGTCCGCGCCGGTGAAGTCCACGCCCGGCGTGTAGATCACCTTGCCGCTCTGGAAGACGGTCGTGCCGTGGGCGCCGTTGGTCAGCGTGCCGCCGGCGAGCTTGTCGTGATCCGGGTCCTTGTCGTTGAGGAGGACGGCGATAGTGAGCGGGCGCGCGCTCGTGGAAAGGACGAGATCGGCCTTCGCCAGCGGCGCGGTGTCCAAGGTCGTGAAGGTGCCATCGTCGCCCGAGACCTGGCCCTTCGCGTTTTTTCCCGTCATGCGAAAGTGATACAGCGTGTGCGGTCGCAGCAGCTTGAGCGTGGCCGAAAGGCTGACCGCATCGGTTCCGATGGGCACCGCCTGCACGCCCGTCCGGCTGCCGTAGTGGGTCGTGAGTCCGTACTCGAACCACGCAGTCGACGCGTAGCCGTCGGGATTCACCGAGCCGTGGAGCGTGGCCCCGGTCGCGGAAACCGCATCAGCGCTGCCGGTGGCGGACACCGGCGGGCCTTGCGTGACCGCGCCGGCAGGAATGGCGATGAAGGAGCGCCCGCCGTTCGCCGCAGTGTCCCCGTAACCGGCGATCCAGCCGCTGGCATTGATGGCCGCCGCGGATTTCAGATTCGTGAAACCGCCCGCCTGGCCCGGCGCGATGAGGTCATTCAGGTCGTGGAAGACGCCGTCGGTGTAAAGAAACGCGTGCGTGGTTCCGCCGGTATCCTTATATTCGCCCACGATCTGGTCGCTGTCGTTCAGTCCGCGCGCCTCGCTGCTTTGCCCGCCGTTGTTGCCGAGATCGGTAATGGTGCCACCCACATAGAGCATTGCGTGATTGACCGCGCTGATGCGAGCGATGCCCGCAATGTGATCCGTGCTGTTGATCCCGCGCGCGTAGGTTTGGTAGTTGGCCGGCGCCGTGAGCTCGGTGATTCCGCCGGCGCGCGTCCAGTAAAAGGCCCGCGTCGCGGAGTTTACGGTCGCATTGCCGACGACGTGATCGCTGTTGTTGATGGCCGTCGCCAGCGAGATGCCGCCGGAGGGGAGCGTGCCGATCTCGATCTGGGCGTGGTCGAAGAGGAACGCTCTTTCGGAAGTTTGGTTCAAAAAGTAGTAGCCGACGATCTTGCCCGCGTCGTTGATCGCCGTGGCGTACGAGTCTTCCAGTGCCGGCTCCGCCGGGTCCATCTGCGCGAGCGTGCCGCTGGCATTCTTGTACAGGAAGGCGCGCGAGCGATAGATGTCCGGGTTCGATTGCGCGAGCGTCGGGAAGTAACCGACGACGTCGGCATTCACATTGATGCCGTAGGCCTGGTTCGAGCCATGCGCAGGGTTCGTGTAAAGCGCCGTCATCTTCCGCGTGGAAAACTTCCAAAGGTAGGAGTACGTGCGGTTGTCGGCGGCGAAATCGACCTGCCCGGCGATGTCGCCCGAGGCATTGATCGCCGTCGCGAGACTCGACGATCCACCCGGCGCCGCGCCGAGATCGATGATCTGGTAGGACGGCGGCGGCGGCGGGTCCGCATAAAGGGCGGCCGAGGAGAGGAACAGGGCACCGGCAACCGCCTGGAGGAGGTGGGTTTTCATGGACGACGCAAACGCACAGTACGCAGAGTGCGTGGAGAGTCAACGAGCCGGCCGCCCTTCAAAGGCGTGTGCGACCTACTGCCGCAGCCGATGAAACGACAGCGCGAAAGCCACCAGGAACTCGCGCAGGATGCTGTCGGCCGGGACGGATTCGTCGATCACGAGCGCGTGCTGGAACCCATTCTCCTTAAAGAACGCCGCGCACTCGCCTTTCCAGCGCTTGTTCATCGAGGCGAGCACTTGCTTGTTCACGAAGAAGCGCACGGAGTTGAACGAGCTCTTCACCTTCACCTCGTAGACCGGCTTTTGGCCGCCGGTGAAGACCTGGAAGGTGAGCGAGATCGAGAGCCACTTCTTCTTCACCGTGCAGAGCGGGTGATCGGCCTCGCGATAGAACTGCGCGGGCGGCACGCTCATGGAAAAAGCGCCGCGCCGGCGCACGACCCGCAGGACTTGCTCGTTCGTCTCCGGTTGGCTGATCACGAAATCGAAGGAGCCGTTTTCGTCGTACTGGCCGCCGAGGAACCGCTGGACTCTCGCGCCGGCGCCGAGATTCGGCTCGCGGCAGAGCAGGAGCAGCTCGCCCTCGGGGCTGTAGAGGTCGAACTTGTCGGAGGTCTTGAGCTCGAACGTCTTGACGACGTTCTTGATGAAGAAGACGTTGCGGTTGAGGATTTCGGAGGCGGAGACGGGAGCCGGCGCAGTGACCATAGGGCGCGCTGAACAAGCACGTCGCGTTCCCGACCGCGAGTCCGGCGGACGCGCGGGTTCCGCTCAGATCCCCCTCACCTTTTGGCATCGGAAAGGAACTTCCCGCGAAAACCGAATTACGACGCGGGCTTCCGCAAAAGCCCTATATTCCGATCGGCGGCTTGCGCGCCGCGCTCTGGTTTCCCTCTCCACCGTCTCCGGAGGGGGACGAACCGGCCCGCGCTGCGCTGGCCTCGGTCTGGCTGGCGCATTTGAGCGATCAACTGGAGGCGGAGGCCCATTGGGAACCGGTGCTCTCGCCGGGAGAACTGCAGCGGCTGGCGATCGCCCAGACGATCTTGAATGGCCCGGCATGGCTCTTTCTCGACGAGGCGACCTCCGCGTTCGATGAGGCCCAGGAAACGGCGGTCTACCGCACCCTGGCCGCTTCGCTGCCCGCCACCACCCTTGTGAGCATCGGTCATCGCGCACCCCTGCATTCCTTCCACGAGCGCGTGATCTCCCTCGCGCGCGCGGCCCCGCACCTCAACTCCAAGCTGAGTTCCATCGAACTGGACCGGATCGCCACGAAGAGATGATCGACACGGGTTCGCCATCCGCGAGCGGAGCGGCGCAGCCGCATCGTCCAGTGTACTACTGCTTTGCAGTATCTTGTTTTTTCGCGAAGAAGATTCTGGCGCGTGGCGCGGGCTTGGCGAAGTGGCTCACATTGTCCTCAACGTGAAGCCCAACTTCCGCGCGGAGCGCGCCAACTGCCGGCGAGGTGGGGGGAGCGCGCGCGCCTGTCTACGCCACCTTGTCACGGAGTTGGCGCGCTCCGCGCGGAA
>DASYIS010000499.1:0-7021 GCA_035997375.1 Chthoniobacteraceae bacterium | reverse complement strand
TCCCCTTGAAATTGATCGTGATCTGGCCCGTGAGGAAGTCGAGCGCATCGATCTGGCCGAAGCCCCAGCTCTTGTGCGCCACATAGGCGCCGGGCTCGAGTTTCTCGAGCGCACTCCCCTGTTTGGGGGTTAATTTGCCAGCTTCCACGGCCTTCTGAATATCGGAACTCATAAAAAGGGAACGTTCATCCTAGGGGCGCTCCCCGACCGGGCCAAGTAAATACATGCGCGAAAGGCAAAACTCCCATCGCCGGCCTGCTCGTCGGCTTCCCGCCGGCGCGAGCGACGCGGACGCCTTACGGCCGGGACGCCGCGATCCACGAACCGACCACCGGGTCCGCTTACTGCGCGGCGGCGGCGGGAGCAACCGGTGGCGCAGCCACGGGCGGA
Source organism: Chthoniobacteraceae bacterium (assembly GCA_035997375.1). Lineage (GTDB taxonomy): Bacteria > Verrucomicrobiota > Verrucomicrobiia > Chthoniobacterales > Chthoniobacteraceae > DASYIS01. The sequence continues at coordinate 6,631 of DASYIS010000499.1, read as the reverse complement.
GCAACCGGGACGGCGGGAACGGGCGGCGCGGGCGGGGCGACGGCAACCAACTCGGCCTGCCGCTCGGCCGTCAGGAGCTGCTGGATTTGGTTGCGCCACGGCTGGCCGCGCAGTTGCCACGAGGCGTTGGCCTTGTTCGCCGCGCCGTCGAGGATGAAGGCATCCGAGGCCCGCGCCTGCTGCTGGCGCGCCCGGGCCTCGTCCTGCTCGCGGCGCGCCTGCAGTTCGTCGCGCCAATCCTTCAGCGTCACCTGCTTGTTGGCGCCCAGTGCGCCCGAGGTCATGGGACGGCGGGCGGGCTGCAGGCCCAGGACCGCCTTTTCGCGCTCGTCCATGATCCTGCCAAAAGCCGTGCAAACATTGATCGCGGCCTGCAGCATCGCCTTCTCCTCCGGGATGCCGAGCGCGAGGCGCGCCTTGAACTCCGTCTCCAGGCGCATGAGCTCCGCGCGCGGCAGCGCGCCGCCATTCAGCGGACCCAAAAGATGCTCCAGATTGTTCGCGGAGTAAGTCTGCAAGAGTTCCGAAGGCAACGGCGGCGCGGCGGGGACGGCCGGCGCGGGCGCGGGCGCCTGAGCCTTCGGTTTCGGTTTCGGTTTCCCCTTCGCCCAGACCGGAGTCGTGTGAAGCAAAGCGAGCGCGACGAAGATGACGAGCGGACGGGAGAGCATGGCTTTGACTTAGGGCTTCTCGGCTTGTTTTTCGGTCACCAGGAGCTGCTGCATCTCGAGGCGCCAGGGCTGCCCGCGCTGCTGCCAGAACGCCTGGGCCGAATTCTTCGAGCTGGCGGCGATGAACTCGTCGGACTCCCTGGCCATCTTCTGCTGCGCCTTGGATTCCTGCTTGTACGAGGTCTTGGGCTGAGGTCCCGGATGCAGGCCGGCCACGGCCTTCTCGCGCTCGTTGATGATCTTGTCGAAACCCGCGCAGACCGCGAGGGCGGCGTCGAGCATGGCTTTCTCGTCCGGGTTCCCCCGTGCCTGCCGCTCCTTGAAATGGGTCTCCATCTGCAAGAGCTCCGCCCGCGGCAGCGGGCCGGGGCCCAGCGGACCGAGGAGCGGTTCCAGGTGTTTCGCCGAGAAGGCCTGCAGACGCACGGACGGAAGCGCGGGCGCCGTCTTGACCGCCGGCGCGGGAGTGGCCGGGACCGGCTTCGGCTTCGCGCCGAGGAGAGTCGCGGGGAGCAAAGCCAGTGCGGCCACCAAGGCAAGGGAGCGGGGCGGAACCATGCCGAAGCTTGGAAAAATATCGGTCACCGGTCGAGCGTTAACTTCAAGACATCCGTCCCAGTGCCTGAAGGCGGAACGACCAACGGCTCCGCCGCGCCGCCAGCTCTCCTACCCCCCGCGCGTAATCTCCCGCACAAAGATATTGATCTGCCCATCCTGCCCCCGCCGCACTTCGCGCACTTCGAACCCTTCGGCCTCGCCGCGCGAGAGGGTCGAGCCGACGCTCGGCAATTCCGCCGAGGGCGGGAACTCCACGAGAATGCGCGTCGAGCTCACGCCGTCGCGGCTCGCCTCACCGAGCGAGGCGGGGGCGCGCAGGACGGCGCGGTTGTCGCCGGAGGCGGTGACCACGAAGTCGCCGCGCAGATAGAGCCGCTCCGCGATCTCGCCGCCGCGGTCCGCCATCTTGCCGGCCTCCGAGGGGGTGATGGAACGCCCGGGCGGTTGCTGGCCCCGCTGGTAGGTGCGCCAGTTGCCATTCCCCATCGCGACCGGCGCGGAGCCGACGAACGGCTTGTACACGCCGGGTGGCACGGTCGTCTTCGGGGTCACGAGATTCTCCACCGGCGGCAGGCCGGGAATGGACGCGGGAAAGGGAGTGGCAGACGGCGGCGGCGGGTTGCTGGCGAGGCGCGGCGGGGTCGCGGGCGCGGGCGTCCCGCGCATGGCGAGCATAGTCGGCGTCGCGCGGGCCGGCGTGCCGCGGCCTTTCGGCGTGGCGGCGGCCGCGAGCCCTTTCGGCGTGGCGGGGACGACTGGGATCGGCGTGGCGATGACCACCTGCGGCATCGCGCCAGTCTCCGGGACGGTCTGGCCCGGCTTGACCGTTTCCACGCGGACCAACTCCGGCTCCGCCGGCGACGGTGCGCCGGAGTCATCGTTCGCGGCGACATGCAGGTGGCCGGCGGCGGCGAAGCGCGCCATCATGTCGGCGAAAGCGGGGCCTTTGACGATCGGCGCGTGCGCCTTGAGGTTGAGCGACTCCGGGGGCTCCAGCGAGAAGCTGTTGATGCCGCCCTTCACGCCCCACGTGCCGTAGAGCAGCGGCATCGCGGTAAACACGAGCCGCGTCCCGTCGTCCGTCCACTCGACGTGGATGATCGCCACCGGGTCGCGCGTCCGTTCCAGCCGCATATCCAGCCCGACCGGCAGGCTCGCCTTCAGCGCCGCGACGCTGTCCGGCGGTGTGGTGAAAACGTGCTCGATGACGACTTGCGAATATTCATTGGCGGTCCCGACCGCCACCACGCCGGAGGGGAAAAGATCGGTCGGCTTCAGCTCGTACGTATCGACGATCTCGAACCGGCCGGTGACATACGGGACCAGTCCCTTCGTCTCCTTGTAGTTCTTGATGTAGTTCCGCATCAGCTCCGCGTTCACCGCGTCGAGCTGCAGCCGCTCGAATTTCGAGTAGCGCTCGAACAGCTTTTGCGGCGTCAGGAATTCGCCCGTCGGCGCCGCCGTCACCTCGAATCGCTTCAGCGGCTCGATCTTGTGCAGCCGCTTCAGGATCGCGTACGAGCGCGGCTGCTCGGGATGCCCGAACACGTAGAAGCTCCCCAGCCAGCAGGCGAAGGCGATCCCGATCAGCAGGAGAATGAAGACCGTCCAGAGGAAGAGGTGATCCCTCCCCTGCGCGCGTGGTTCGTCGTCCTCGAATCCGTAGAAGTCGGTGGCCATTCGTCGGGTAAGAAAGGGTCGTTCGTTCGCGGGAAATCAGTGTTGATGCGCCTCGCGGCCGGCCGCCTCCGTCTCAAACGAAGTCCCGCAGCCGCAACTGCGCACCGCCTTGGGATTGTGGATGCGGAAGCCGGTGCCGGTCAGGTCGTCGCAATAGTCGATCGTCGATCCCTCCAGGTAGGAGAGGCTCTCCGGGTCGACCATCACCTGCACGCCGTGCTGCTCCAGCACGTCGTCGCCTTCCTTCACGAAGTCGAGCGTCATCCCGTATTGCATCCCCGCGCAGCCGCCCTTCTCCACGTAAATGCGGAGCCCTTTGCCCGCCTCGCCGCTTTCGTCGACGAGAGTCTGCAAATGGCGGCACGCCGGCTCGGTGATGCTGATCATAAGGATCTTGAACTTACACGGCCTGCCGCCGCCTGTCGAGCGCGGCGTTGCGCCGTCGCGCCCGCGATTTTCCGTGAGAGTGTCGCCCGATTTCGCCGAAGCCCGCCTCAAGCGGAACTACGAACTTCACACCCCCGCCGGCTCCAGCTCCGTATCGTCCTCCTCCACGCACACCTCGATCTCCTCTTCCGGCCGCGCGTCGCGTTGGTGGTTGCGGGCGATGAGCATGTAGATCGCGGGGACGACGAAGAGCGTGAAGCCGGTGCCGATGATCATGCCGGTGACGAGCACGATGCCGATCGAGTTGCGCGCGGCGGCGCCGGGGCCGCTCGCGAGGACCAGCGGGAAATGGCCGACGACGGTGGCGACGGAGGTCATCAGGATCGGGCGCAGGCGGGTGCCGGCCGCTTCGACGACCGCGTGGAATTTGTCCTTCCCCTGCTCCTGCAGCTTGTTCGCGAATTCCACGATCAGTATGCCGTTCTTCGAGACCAGCCCGACGAGGGTGATGAGGCCGACCTGGCTGTAGATGTTGACGCTCGTCTTGCCGAGGAAGACGAAGAGCAGCGCGCCGGTCAGCGCCAGCGGGACGGAGCCAAGCAGCACGATGAGCGGGTCGCGGAAGCTCTCGAACTGCGCCGCGAGCACGAGATAGATGAGCACCAGCGAGAGGAAGAGCGTCGTCGTGAGCTTGTTCCCCTCCACGCGCAATTGCCGCGACTCGCCGGCGTAATCGACGTTGTAGCCCTTGGGCAGTTTGGCGGCCGCGTCCTCGAGGATCTTGAGCGCGGAATCGAGCGTGGCCGGCGGATGAAACGCCCCCTGAATGCGGGCGGAGTTCAACTGCTGGAAGCGGAGGACTTCGCGCGGCTCGACGGTATTGCGCAGCGAGGCAAAGGTCGAGAGCTTGACCAGGCTGTCGCTCTGGCCGTTCGCGCCGGGCGGGCCGCTCACGTAGAAGTCGTTGAGCTGATCCGGGTTGAGCCGCGTGCCGCGCTGCGCCTCCGGGATCACGCGATAGCTGCGGCCGAGCATGCTGAAGCGGTTGACGTAGTTGCCGCCGAGCAGGGTCGCGAGGTCGAGGCCGACCTTTTGCAGGTTGAGCCCGAGCGTCGCCACCTTGTCGCGGTCGAAGACGATCTCCGTCTGCGGCATGTCGTATTTGAGGTCGGTCTGCGCAAAGGCGAAGGTGCTCTTCAGGTTCTCCGGCGTCCGCGTGACCGCCAGCAGTTGCTCGATGTAGTATTTCAGCTCGAGCGGCTCGGCGGTCGTCGTCACGACCAGCTCCAGCGGGAAGGTGCCGCCGCCCGGGAGCGGATCGGGCTGCTTCGCCAGCACCTGCACACCGGGCAGCGACTCGAGCTTCGGCTTCAGGTCGAAGTAAATCTCCGACGCCTTGCGCTTCCGCTCGCTCCACGGCTTGAGGCCGATGCCGGAGAAGCTGAAAGGCGGAGTGGTGATTTGAAAAGTGTGCCGCGTCTCGGGCATCGACTGGTAGATCTCGTTCACCTTCTCGGCGTAGGCCGAGGTCTGCTCGATGGTGGAATTCGGCGAGGCGAAGACGATGCCCTGGATGAAGCCCTGGTCCTCGGTCGGCGCGAGCTCCTTCTGCGAGAACATCCAGAACGGCACCAGCAGCACCATCACGAGCACCGCCGCGGTGTAGACGACCGGCCGCCAATGGAGGGTCGCCGTGAGGCGGCGCTCGTACCCATTTCGCAGCCGGTCGAACTGACGGTTGACGAAGCCGGCGAAACCCCGGTGCGTATCGCCGGTGCGCAGGAGCTTCGAGGCCATCATCGGCGAGAGGGTCAGCGCGACCACGCCGGAGATGAGCACCGCGCCGGCGAGCGTGAAAGCGAACTCGCGGAACAGCGTCCCCGTCAGCCCGCCCTGCAAGCCGATCGGCGCATACACCGCCGCCAGCGTGATCGTCATCGCGATGATCGGCCCGACGAGCTCGCGGCCGGCCTTGAGCGCGGCGCGAAACGGCGTGAGCCCATCATGCAAATGCCGCTCGACGTTTTCCACGACGACGATCGCGTCATCGACGACCAACCCGACCGACAGCACGACCGCCAGCAACGTCAGCAGGTTGATCGTGAACCCGAACGCCTGCATGAGGAAGACCGCGCCGATGAGCGAAATCGGGATCGCGACCACGGGGATGAGGATCGCGCGCATCGAGCCGAGGAACAGGAAGATGACCACCACGACGATGAGCAGCGTCTCGGTCAGCGTGTGGAAGACCTCCTTGATCGCGTCGCGAATGTAGGACGTGGCATCGTACGGGACGCCGAGCTCCATCCCTTCCGGCAATTGCTTTTGCAACGCGGGCACCTCGTCGCGCACCGCCTTGATGACGTCGAGCGAGTTGGCGGTCGGCAGCACCCAGACGCCCATGAAGACCGCCTTCTTGCCGCCGAACCGGACATCGCTGTCGTAGTCTTCGGCCCCGAGCTCCACGTCGGCGACATCCTTCAGCCGGACGATCGCGCCGTTACGCTCGCGCAAGACCAGCTCGGCGAACTCCGGGGCCGAGCGCAGATCCGTATTGGCGATGAGGTTGATCGAGGTCATCGACCCCTTGGTCGAGCCGATCGCCGCGAGGTAGTTGTTCGCGGCCAGCGCGTTGCGGACCTCCGTCGGCGCGAGGTTCAGCGCGGCCATGCGGTCGGGCTTGAGCCAGATGCGCATGGCGAAGGTGCGCGCGCCCAAGATGTCGGCTTTTTGCACGCCGCTGATCGCCGAGAGCCGCGGCTGCACCACGCGCGTGAGGTAATCCGTGACCTGGCTGGGCGAGAGGTTCGGCGAGGAGAAGGAGAGGTAGCACTGCGCGAATTGCGTGTCGCTCATCTGCAGTTCCAGCGTCGGCGCCTCAGCCTCGGGCGGAAGATCGTTGCGCACCTGCGCGAGCTTCGACTGCACCTGGGTCAGCGCGGCGTTGCTGTCGTAATTCAGCTTGAGGTGGACCTTGATCAGGCTGAGGCCCTGCGAACTGGAGGACTCGAGGTAATCGATGCCGTCCGAGCTCGCAATCACGCGCTCCAGCGGCGTCGTCACGTAGCCGCGCACGAGATCGGCGTTGGCGCCGATGTAGCGCGTCTTGACCTCGATGACCGCGATGTCGCTCTTCGGGTACTGGCGGACAGTCAGCGCCTTGTACGACTGCAGGCCGACGAACAGGATGATCAGATTGACGACGGTCGCCACCACCGGCCGCCGAATGAAGAGATCGGTGAACTTCATGAAAGAAAGTGCGTGGCACGGGCGTCCCGCCCGTGGGGCCGGCGGGCATCCTGCCCGCCGAGTGTCGCAGGTCGCGGATTCGACGG
>DASYIS010000498.1:0-4475 GCA_035997375.1 Chthoniobacteraceae bacterium | reverse complement strand
ATCGAGTTTTGGGGGCAAAGTTTCGTCGCCGATCCGTCGGGGCAGATCATGGTGAAAGGGTCGGCCGACGCGGAAGAAATCTTGCTCGCGGAGGTCGATCTGGATTTGCTCGATACGCAGCGGACGCACTGGCCGTTTTTCCGGGATCGACGCATCGACGCCTACCAGGGAATCGACCGGCGTTTCATCGACTAGCATGGCTGAAACCTCCCAACTCGAAACTCCCGCCGCGCTCGGCTATCGCATGCCCGCGGAGTGGGAACCGCATGCGGCGACGTGGCTCTCCTGGCCGCGCCGCGACGGCATTTCGTTCCCGGATTCGTACGACCGCGTGATGCCGGTGTTTGCGAAAATGGTCGACGCGCTCGCGGACTCCGAGCCCGTCCACATCAACGTCTGCGACGCCGCGCATGAGAAAGACGTGAGGGCAATCCTCTCGCGCCGCGGCGCGCGCGCGAGCCACGTGAAGTTTCATCTCTTCCCGACGAACGAGCCGTGGTGCCGCGATCACGGGCCGATCTTCATCACGCGCCAGGAGGCGCCGCAGCTCGCGATCACCGACTGGGATTACAACGCGTGGGGCTGGAAATATCCGCCGTTCGACGACGACGACGTCGTCCCCTCCTGGGTCGCCGAGGAGTACCAGCTGCCGATCTACCGGCCCGGCATGGTGCTCGAGGGCGGGTCGATCGAGGTGAACGGGCGCGGCTCGTTGCTGACGACGACTTCGTGTCTGTTGAACCCGAACCGCAACCCCGAGCTCACGCAGGCGGACATCGAGCAGCGGCTGAAGGACTTCCTCGGCGTGAGGAATGTGCTGTGGCTCGGCGACGGCATCGAGGGCGACGACACCGACGGGCACATCGACGACCTGACGCGTTTCGTCAGCCCGCACAGCGTGGTGACGGTCATCGAGGAAGACGAAGGCGACGCGAATTTTCAGCCGCTCCAGGACAACCTCGCCGCGCTGCACGCGATGGCGACGGAGGACGAGGCGCCGCTGGAAGTGCAGCAGCTCCCGATGCCGCACCGCATCATGCGCGACGGCCTGCGGCTACCGGCGAGCTACGCGAATTTCTACATCGCGAACAAGGTCGTGCTGCTCCCGGTCTTCGCCGACGCGCACGACAAGTGGGCGATCGCCGTCGTGGAGAAAGCGTTCCCCGAGCGCAAGGTCCTGCCGATCGACTGCCGGGAGCTGATCTGGGGACTCGGCGCATTCCATTGCCTGACGCAGCAGCAGCCGAAGGTCTAAGGGGCAATGATCGTTCCCACTTATTGGGCGGAGGCCCGGCTGCAGGAGAAAACGCCGGAGCGGCAGGTGACGGTGCGGCGTTTCGGCTGGTCGGACGCGAGCCAGGCGGACGCGCAGGCACTGGCCGATGAGCGCGCGCGGGAAGCGCTGGCGCGCATTTTGGCCGGCGAGAGCAAGGTCGCCCGTCGCGATGAAAAAATCCCCTACGGTGGCGCGGACGGGATGCCGATTCGCGAAGAGATCGTCGAGCGGGCCGGGGAGATGGTGGTCACGCGGAACTCCTACGGGGCGCGCTGCTTGAACGTGCCCGATGTGTTGTTCGCGGATATCGATCAGGGCGTTCCAAGGGGAGGGCAATTCGGTTGCTGGCTGGCATTCGCGCTGAGCGCGTCCGCGCTTTATTTCACGCGGAGTTGGACGCATTTTGAGCGAGTGGCGCTGGTCGTTGCCGCCTGCTTCGCGACCTGGGCTGTGGTGCGCGCCGTCGAGCGTTGGCAGATCCGCCGGCTGGCGCGACAGGGAGACCGCGTCCCGCAGATCCTCCGCGACTTCGCGGCGAGCAATCCCGAGTGGCACTTGCGGCTCTACCGCACCCCCGCGGGCTGGCGGGTGCTCGCCATGCAGCGCACCTTCGAGCCCCGCGAACCGGCCGTGGCGGAGGCGTTCCAAGCGTGGGGCGTCGACCCCGTCTATGCGATGATGTGTTGGAATCAACAGTGTTTCCGCGCGCGCCTGACCGCGAAACCATGGCGCATCGGCCTGACGGAACACCTCCGTCCGCGCCCCGGCGTCTGGCCGATCAATCCTGAGCGCATGCCGGATCGGCTGCGCTGGGTGGCGGAGTACGAAAATGCGGCCCGCGAGTTCGCCGCGTGCCGATTTGTGGAGGCGATCGGCAGCAGTAATACCACCGCGAAGACGGAGTCCGTGCGCGCGGCCCACGATCGCTGGTGCGCGGCCGAGAGCGACCTACCCCTTGCCTGACTGCGGAGCCATGAGCGCGCCCTTACTCATCGCCCAAGCGCGGGATCGCCACCGGCGCCTTCCCTTCTCGCAAGATCGACGCGCCGTGGAAGATCGCCGGCCGCGCTTCTGCGAAGCGGATGCGGTGGAGCGCGGCGTCCCATTGATCGAGGTACGAGCAATTGACGATGCGCCGGCCGTCGCCGAGCGGCCGGTAACGTTCGCCGCAGACGCAGACGAAGCGCAGCTCGTTCGGAAGGGGATGGATGCGCGCGCCGCCGTTCGGCGTCAACTCGGTGATGCGCCGCGTGTTGAGGTCGATCGCAAATCTTCCGTCGCCGTAAGTGCTCCCACGATGCTGGCGAAAGAAAGCAACCCGCAGCGGCGGCGCGATGAGGAACGGCGAGCCGTCGCGGAGGAGCAGGGAATCCAAGAGCTGCGACTCCCATCGCATCGCGGGTTCCGCGCGCAGCTTCGCCCGCTCTTTCAGCGATGCTCCGCCCCACCGAAACGCGTCCTCCTTGGCGTTGCCGGTTTGCACGAAAGTGGTGATCGGCATTTCCTCGAACGCCTTCTCCGTGCCGGTCTGGACGTCGCGCAGAAAACCGGCTTTCGGGTAGTAGCTGTCGGCGGGGTCCGCGCGTTCCGGCACGTCGCGCAGAAACAGAAGGTCCCGGCCGTCCGGAGTCGCGTATTTCAACTCGCCGGGCTTCACCGATTCCTCCAAGCGAAGCCGGCCGGGCTGGTTCGGAATGGGAGCGTCCGGCGGGTAGTCGAACGGCGCCGGCGCCTTGAGCGGATACCAAGCGGGCGCCTGATCAAGGAGGCGCTCGCCTTTCCCCGTGACGGAGATGGAGCGCCATTCCTTTTGCTCCTTCTCCGTGCGCACGAAAACGATCTCCGTCCCGGCCGGCGAAAACTGCGGGTCTTCATCCTGTCCGGTTTTCGCGGCCGTGAGTTGCCGGATCGGCTTGCCCGCGTCGTCGAAGAGCCAAAGGTGCGCATGACTGACGCCCTCGATTTGCAGATACCGGATCGCCACGACGACCTCGGCCTGCGCGAGCGCGTGCAGGCTCAGCAGGCAAACGAGGAAGGCGCGCATCGTTCGCCTGATGGGAAGAATGGGAATCATAGGAAGGCATGGGAGGAATACCCATCCGTCCCATTCTTCACATTTCTACACCAGCGCCTCGCGCAGCACCGGCAGCGCCGCCGCCAGCGACGCGGCATCCGAAACCGAGACGCACGGCGTCCCTTTGCGAATGCGGTTCAGCAAGCCGCAGAGGATGTTGCCCGGGCCCACTTCGATGAAGAGCTCGCAGCCCTCGACGTCGATCAGGTGCTCGATCGACTCGGTCCAGCGGACGGTGCCAGTGACCTGGTCCTGGAGCGATTGGCGAATCTCGTCCGGCTCGCGCACGGGCTGCGCGTCGACGTTGCAAATGACCGGAAAGCGCGGGGTGGAAATCGCGGTGCCTTGCAGCGCCTCGCCGAGCTTGAGGAACGCCGAGTTCATCAGCCGCGAATGGTACGCGCCGGCGACGTTGAGCATCTTCGCCATGCGAATCCCCTGCTCCTTCGCCATGGAAACGGCGAGCGCGACTTTGCTCGTCTCGCCGGAGATCACGATCTGGCCGGGCGCGTTCAGGTTCGCCACGTCGACGTCGCAGTCGGCAGCGAGCCGGCGGACGGCGCCCTCGTCGCCGCCGATCATCGCCGCCATGGCGCCGGAGGTCTGTTCACACGCCTCCTGCATGAGCGCGCCGCGCTGCGCGACGAGGCGGAGGCCGGTGGCGAAATCGAACGTGCCGGCGGCGGCGTGCGCGGTGAACTCACCGAGCGACAGACCCGCGGCCGCGTGGATGGGAAAGCCGTGGATTTCCTGCTGCAAGACGGCGAGGCAGGCGAGGCCGTGGACGAAGAGCGCGGGCTGGCAATGGCGCGTCTGCGTGAGGTCGTCCTCCGGCCCTTCCCACGCCACGGTCGAGAGCGGCCGCTCGAGGATTTCATCGGCCTGCTGGAAGATTTCAGCGGCGGGCGGGTATTGGGTGGCGAGGTCTTTGCCCATGCCGACGAGTTGGGCGCCCTGGCCGGCGAAGAGGAGTGCGATGCGTTTGCTCATGAAGATAATAGAAGGGGAGAAAGCGATCCGGGCGAGGGCCGGGCCGAGTGGGCCGTTCAACCTTTGACGCGACGGAGGCTCGTGGCAAGTGGCGTTGTGCCGAGCCGCAATAGCCGCGCCGTGCGCGCCGCGGCG
>DASYIS010000497.1:0-7228 GCA_035997375.1 Chthoniobacteraceae bacterium | reverse complement strand
ATTTCTTCCCGAAATGGTTCGGCGAAATCACCGCCGGCGGCTCCGCGTTCGTTCATTTACTCTGAAAGCGATTCCCATCATTCCCGGAAATCCCCGCGGTCGGGCGCGGGATGGGAAGCAGGGGAAGAATGGGAGGAATGCGACGGCCCGATCCCGCGAAACCGCGCATTCCTTCCCGAAACTCACCCCGCTCCGTCATTCCTACTCGGAGGCCGATTCCATTATTCTCAAAGCTCCCCTACCCGTTGTACCGCCTGCCCCGGCGATACACCACCGGTTGCACCGGGGGCTTGATTCCGAAGCCAGAATTAGCCATGCTTCCTGCTCGCCATGCGCTACAAAATTGTGAATAACTCTGGGCCGAAGAAAAGTATGGCGACCTCCAAGACCTCCATCGCCCGCATTCGCGAGCACCACATCTACAGCGAAGTCGTCGCCCTGGTGCTGCTCGGGATCGGGACGCTGCTCTTTCTCTCGCTCGTCTCCTACTCCCCCAACGACGTCCCGACGTGGTTCCCGCTCGCTTCGGTGGCGCGGACGGCGCGGGTCTCCAGCAACTTCATCGGGCCGTTTGGGGCCATGATGGCCTGCCTCACCTATGCGCTGCTCGGCGCGGCCTCTTATCTTTTCACCGCGATCCTGCTCGGGTGCGGGGCGGCCAAGCTGCTTTCGCCGGGCGTTCGCCTCTCCATGCGCGCGGTCTGGGCGGCGGTGTTCGTCGTCGCGGGCGCGTGCCTGCTGCATCTGCTGCCGTGGTCGGTGCTCGATGCGCGCCGGCTCGGGCTGCCCGGCGAGGGCGGCTGGCTCGGGAAATGGATCGCGGGCGACTTCCTGCACGCGGTGGTCGGCCAGATCGGCGGGCTGATCATTTGCACGCTGCTCTACGTCATCAGCCTCGTGCTGTTGACCGGGTTGCAACCGGTGTCGCTGCTGCGGCGCGGGCTGGTGTTTGCCGGGACGGTGCCCGCCCGCCTCCAGGCCTGGCGCGCCGAGAGGGCCGAGGCCAAGGCGAAAGAGGAGGCGCTCAAGCTGCGCGCGCTGACGCCGCCGACGGCGAAAGAAGTGAAGGAGCGGATCAAGAAGAACATCGTGCGCGTCGGTTCGCCCGAGGCCGAGGCGGAGACCCTCGTCATCCCGGCGCCCGTCGCCACGCCACCGGCGGCACCCGCCGAGCCGGCGCGGCCCGAGCCGGTCATCTTCGACGCCGCCGTACCGCCGCTCCCGCGGATCAAGCGCGAGAAGCCCGAGGAGACCCAGTCCCCCACCCTGGCGAGCGTCGATTGCGAGAACTACGTCATGCCGTCGTTCGATCTGCTCGACCCGCTCGATCTCGCGAGCCGGCAGGCGGCCGATCCCGAGGAGCTGAAGGCGCTGCAGGTCGTCATCATCGAGACGCTGCTGCAGTTCGGCATCGTCGTCTCGGCGGGCGACATCACGCGCGGGCCGACGATCACCCGCTACGAGGTCTACCCGGCGAAAGGCGTCCGCGTCGACCGCATCACGGCGCTCGAGCGCGACCTCGCGCGCGCCACCCGCGCCGAGCGGATCAACATCCTCGCGCCCATTCCCGGCAAGGACACCGTCGGCATCGAGATCGCGAACTTGAAGAAGCAGAAGGTCGCCTTTCGCGAGCTGCTGGAGAGCGAGGAATTCCACTCGACCAAGTGCAAAATTCCGATCGCGCTCGGCAAGGACGTGTACGGCAAGGCGATCATCGCCGATCTCGCCGCGATGCCGCACGGGCTCGTCGCCGGCACCACCGGTTCGGGCAAGAGCGTCTGCATCAACTCGATCATCTCCTCCATTCTCTACCGGTTCACGCCGAAGGATCTGCGCTTCATCATGATCGACCCGAAGGTGGTCGAGATGCAGATGTACAATACGCTGCCGCACCTCGTGGTGCCCGTGGTGACCGATCCAAAAAAGGTGCTGCTGGCGCTCAAGTGGGCGGTCGACGAGATGGAGAAGCGCTACGCCATTTTCGCCAAGACGGGCGTGCGCAACATCGGCGGCTTCAACGCGCGGCCGAAGAAAAAGACGCAAAAGGAGCTCGATGCCGAGAAGGGCCAGGCCGCCCTCTTCGACGACTCGCTGCTCGACCCCAACGGGCCGCCGGCGCCCGAACCCGCGCCCGTCGACCCCGAAACGCTCACCTCCGAGGAGCGCGTAACGAACATGGGCAAGCAGCGCAACTCGCGCGAGATGGATCTCATCGTCCCCGACCAGATGCCGTACATCGTCATCATCGTCGACGAGCTGGCGGACCTGATGCAGACGGCGCCGGCGGACGTGGAGAGCGCCATCGCGCGCATCACGCAAAAGGCGCGCGCCGCCGGCATTCACATGATCATCGCCACGCAGACTCCGCGGGCCGACGTCATCACCGGTGTGATCAAGGCGAACGTCCCGTGCCGCATCGCCTTCCAGGTCGCGTCGGCGCTCGATTCGCGCGTCATCCTCGATGAGAACGGCGCCGAGCGGCTGCTCGGGATGGGCGACATGCTCTACCGGCCGCCCGGCACCTCGCGCATGGTCCGCGCGCAGGGCGTGCTCGTCTCGGACGAGGAAGTCCGCCGCATCGTCGACCACGCGTCGGCGCAAGGCGAGCCGCAGTTCGAGAGCGCCATCCACCAGAAGCTCGAAGGCGACGGCGAGGAGGAGGAAGAGGAAGTGAGCGCCGAGGACGAGGAACTCGTGGAGAAATGCTACGAAGTCATGCGGCAGGAAAAGAAGGCCTCGACCTCGCTCTTCCAGCGCCGGCTCCGGCTCGGCTACACGCGCGCCGCGCGCATCCTCGACATCATGGAAATGCGCGGGTACGTCGGCCCGGGCGAAGGGGCGAAGCCACGAGAGATTTTGGTCGATCTCGAGTCGGAGGAAGTGTGAGGTCGGAGTCCGCTTTCGGCGGCGAGCGGCACGTTGGCCCGAGGCGCTGTGGACGATCTGACGCGCTTGCCAAAGGTCGCGCCCAGCCGCCTAAAGGCGGAACTACGAACCCGGAACGGTCGCGCGACGCTCCGCTTCCGGACAACCGCGCCGGAACGGTCGCACGAATCCACTCTGACCATGCCCCGACGCAAACATCCGACTCTTCCCACATGAATCCTAGCGTGCGGCGATTCCCCGTCGGCGCCGAGCTCGTGCCGGGCGGCGTCCATTTCCGGGTCTGGGCTCCGGCATCGCGACGAGCCGCAGTGGAGGCGGATGGAAAGCAGCATCCCCTCGAGAGCGAGGGCGGCGGCTACTTCTCCGGCCTCGTCCCCGAGCTCGCCGCCGGCGCGCGTTACAAGTTCGCGCTCGACGCGGGGACCTTCCCCGACCCGGTCTCCCGCTTCCAGCCGGAAGGCCCGCACGGGCCGTCGCAGGTGGTCGATCCAGCGGCGTTTGTGTGGACCGATGGCGACTGGCCGGGCGCGGGCTTCGCCGGCCAGGTGATCTACGAATTCCATGTCGGCACCTTCACGCAGGAAGGGACATGGGCGGCGGCCGCGCGGCAATTGCCGGCGCTCCAGGAGCTCGGCGTAACGCTGCTCGAGATCATGCCGGTGGCCGACTTTCCGGGACGCTTCGGATGGGGCTACGACGGCGTCTGTTTCTTTGCCCCGACGCGGCTCTATGGAACCCCGGACGACTTCCGCGCCTTCGTCAATGAGGCGCATCGCCTCGGCCTCGGCGCGATCCTCGACGTGGTCTACAACCACTTCGGCCCGGATGGGTGTTACCTCCGGCAATTCTCGCCCGACTACTTCTCGACCAAGTACCAGAACGAGTGGGGAGACCCGCTGAATTTCGACGGCCCAAACTGCGGCCCGGTGCGCGAATTCTTCCTCGCGAACGCGCGCTACTGGATCGAGGAATTCCACCTCGACGGGCTGCGGCTCGACGCGACGCAGCAAATCTTCGACGACTCGCCCTCGCACATTCTCGCGGAGGTGAGCGCGGCGGTGCGGGCGGCCGGCGGGCGGCGGGCCGTGTACATCGTGAATGAGAACGAGGTGCAGCATACGCAGCTCGTGCGGCCCGCGGCGGAGGGCGGATTCGGGATGGACTCGCTCTGGAACGATGACTGGCATCACTCCGCCATGGTCGCGCTGACCGGACGCGGCGAGGCCTACTACACGGACTACCGCGGCACGCCGCAGGAGTTCATTTCGATGGCCAAGTACGGCTACCTCTACCAGGGCCAGCGGTACAAATGGCAGAAGGCGCGTCGCGGCACGCCGGCGCTCGATCTCCATCCGGCGCACTTCGTCAACTTCACGCAAAACCACGACCAGGTCGCGAACACGCTCTCCGGCCGGCGGCTGCACGAGCTCGCCGCGCCCGGCGTCCTCCGCGCGATGACCGCGCTCCTGCTGCTCGGCCCGAATACGCCGATGCTCTTCCAGGGGCAGGAGTTCTCGGCCTCCGCGCCGTTCGTCTATTTCGCGGACCACCATCCGGAGCTCGCGCAGATGGTCGCGAAAGGCCGGCAGACGTTCCTCGAGCAATTCCCGAGCATCGCCTGCCTCGGGTCGCAACTGGACGCGCTGCTTTGCCGGCCCGAGCAACCGGAGACGTTCGAGCGTTGCAAGCTCGACCACCGCGAGCGGGAGAAAAACGCCCGCGTCTTCCGGATGCACAAAGACCTTCTCGCGCTCCGCCGGAACGATCCGGTCTTCCGCGAGCCGAAGCTGCGCGGCGTCGACGGCGCAGTGCTCGGCCCCGCGGCGTTCGTGCTGCGCTTCTTCGGCGGCGACGCCGGCGACCGCCTGCTCGTGATCAACCTCGGCACGGACCTCCACCTCGACCCCGCCCCCGAGCCCCTCCTCGCGCCACCCTTGCGCCGCGCGTGGGCGACCCTCTGGACCAGCGAATGCCCCGACTACGGCGGCGGCGGAACTCCCGCGCTCGATACCGAAAACAACTGGCTGCTGCCCGGCTACGCCGCGGTAGTCTTGCACCCGGTGGCCCCTGCGGAACAAGCGCCGTGACCTCGGCGCGTCACTGCCCCGCGTTGATGGCGTCGGAGTCAGCGAGCAGCCCGAGTCGTTCCTTCAACTCGTCCTCAATTTTCGGCCAGCTCTGATCCAGATCGACGCTCGCCACGCGCCAGCGATGGCCGGCGATGACGTAGCAGTGGTCCAGCCGGTGGGCCACGGCGGGATAGAGCAGCATGCCCTCGCAATCCTGCCATCCCGCGACGCTCGCCTGGTTCATCACATACGCGTGAAGCTGGTAGAGGTGGCCGGAATGCAGACCCCGTTTCTCGCCGCGCTCGAGGAGGGCCTCACGGTAAAACTTGCAGTCGACGATCAGCTTGCGGTCGGCCCACTCGAGGGTCACATCCGTGCGCATGCCTGGCAGCAGCGCCCGTGCTTCCTCACTCTCCGCCCAGCCGTTCCACGCGATGCATTTCGCGTGGACCATGGCTCCGCGGCAGTGCCGGCGGGCGAAATGGAGCACGAACTTTTCAAAGAGCCGCGGCATCACCCGCTCGTCGCGAATGAAGTCCCGGAACCGCACGGAGCCGGCCTCTTCCGTCGGCAGGAGCGCCTTGTAGAGCAGCTCGCAGATATTCAGCAGCAGCCGGTAGTGCCGGTTGTTCCGGTGCAGCTGCACCCGGCGAAAGAGCGCCGAGGCGAGCCGCACCGGCCGCACTTGCGCAAACCATTCGCGGCCGACGTGCAGCGCGCGGCGATTTTCCGCGGTGACCTCCGGCAGGGCGAGCAGGCGATCGAGCGTCGTGCGCAAAATGCGGTTATGCAGCACGTCCTGGCTCAGCTCATCGAACGTGCAGACCATCCGGGCGCGCCACTGCGACCGGCGCTTGTTGCTTTCGCCAAAGTCAATCCGGCCCCGCAGCAGGGCGGTTTCCTCGGTGCGATCCACGTAGGCGCGATCAAGCCCGCGGGCCACGAGTTGCCGCATGCCGCCGGCGAAGATCGCGGCGAAGAGGTTCACGAGGTCGGGGCAACTCTCCGGGGAAACGTCGATCCCCTCTCCCTCCGGAAGAAAATCCCACGCGTACGTCAGCAGATAAAAGACGTTCTGAATGGGGATCGGGTCACGCATCCGACAATCGAGCGAGCAGCAAATCGCGGACGCGGTCGAGGCGGGCGGGATCGTCCACCCAATACTCGTGCAGCAAGGGAAGGATCTCCCACTCGATGATGGCGCGATACCAGGCTTCGCCGTCGTCGATCTTCGTGCGCGGGACGAAGAAGCTGTGGCCGATCAGATATCCGCGGCCGAGGTTGGCCGTGTCGTCGGCGATCATGCGATTCACTTCATGAACGCGGGCGCGGATGGAAGCGACCAAAGCCGGTGTAGCGCCCCTTCCGCACAGCGTTCGTTCGAAGCTCGGACTGGCAAAGCCCGGATCGAGCGTGACGAAAGCGAAGCGACGGCGCAACGCGTAGTCCACCATCGCGAGCGACCGATCCGCGGTATTCATCAGCCCGATGATGTGCAGCCGCTCGGGCACGTGAAACGTCGAGTCCGGGGAATACGTCAGCGGCATCGCGAACGACGGCCCGCGCTTGTCGGGCTCGAGCAGCACCATCATTTCCCCGAAGATTCGGCTCAGGTTGCCGCGATTGATTTCGTCGATGATCAGCACGTAGTCGTGCTCGGGATCGGCTTCCGCCCGGCGACAGAATTCGTAGAAATGCCCATTGCGCAGCGCGAATCCGCCGCCTTCGTTCGGCCGCCATCCCTGGATGAAATCCTCGTAGCCGTAGCTCTGGTGAAACTGGATCGTCTTGACGCGCTCCCGGTCTCTCGAACCAACCAAGGCGAAGGCGATGCGCTCCGCCACGAAACTTTTGCCCACGCCCGGCGCGCCTTGCAGGATGAGGTTTTGCTTGTTGCGAAGGACGGCGAGGATCGTCCGGAGTTGCGTCTCCTCGATGAAGAGATCCTCGAGGGCATGTTCCAAGGTGTAAGGGACAAGTGGCTCAACCTTTTTGCGCGTGGGTGGTGTCGGCGGAAGACCGTTGGCCAGCATCTCCCTGCGGTACGCATCGTCGAAGATCATCTGGAAGAGCTCGGGACGGTGGAAGCTCCGATAGGGGCTTCCCTGCCAGCCGGTGAAGCGTTGGCGCAATGCCTCCATTGAAGCATCGAAGGCTTCCGCCACCTCGGGGTCCACCAGCGAAGTGAGCGAATGGCGAACGAGCACCCAGGCAGGCTCGCCAGTTTTTTGAGCGAACTGCGACAAAGTTCCTACCTCGACTACTGTGGGAGG
>DASYIS010000496.1:0-26682 GCA_035997375.1 Chthoniobacteraceae bacterium | reverse complement strand
ACCACGCCCGTGCCGTGATCGATGAAGAAGTGCCCGCCGATGTGCGCGCCGGGGTGAATGTCGATCCCGGTGCGCGAGTGCGCCCACTCCGTCATCATCCGCGGGAGGAGCGGCACCTCGAGCGCATAGAGCACGTGCGCGAGCCGCTGGATGGCGATGGCCTCGATGTACGGATACGCGACGATGACTTCATCGAGCGTGCTCGCCGCGGGATCGCCGGCGTGCGCGGCCTCGACATCGGTCCGCAGCACCTGCCGCACGGCGGGGATGGATTCCAGGAAACCGAAGAGCACGCGGCCCGCCTTCTCCTCCGGGCACTTTGGTTCGCGCAGGCGCAGGCTCTTGCAAATCTCCTCCTGCAAGCGCTCGCCAATGGAATAAATGCGGTGCGCCGTAACGCGCTTGAGGTGCTGCGAATGGATCGGCTCCTGATCGTGAAAGCCGGGGAAGAGGAGTTGCAGCAAGTCCTCGCAAATCGTGGCCAGTGCGCGTTTCGACGGAAGGTTCGAGCCGTCGATGTTATTCATTCCCCCGCCGATGCGGTAGGAGGTCAGAATCTCATCGGTAATCTTGGAAAAGTCCTTGTCCATTCGGAGGTGGTACGTTCGGCGGGAAGGGCGCGGGATTCAACGCGCAAACGCGGGGCGAGCTGGTTTTCGACTTGGCAGCGAGGCGGGATCGCCTTAGGCTTGTGGCGATGAAAGTAGCTGATCTAAAGGAGATGGTAGAGCGGGTTCCATTTCGCCCGTTCACTGTTCGCTTGAACAACGGAGCAGCTTATACGTTTCCAAGTCACAGGAACATCGGGGCCTCGATGGATTACGGAATGATTTTTTACTTTGGAGAGCCGCGCGGCGCCGTCAGAATCGACAGCGACAGCATCGTCGAAATCATCGAAGCCGAGTAGACCGCTGTGGATAACGGATACCGCCTCCGCTATGGACTGCGGTGGCAAGCGTAAGCGCGACACTGCTTTTTCGCGCGCGTCTTTCACGCTCAGGCCGCCGCGTGTTGCGGCACACCGTGCTGCGCGTGCTGCAGGTGCGCCGGCTCGTGCGCCGGGACCGGCAGGATCGACTCGCGGCGCGCGATGAAGTCGAGCCTGTGCACCGCCTCGGACGTCGTGGCGATGAGCGCGCGCATCTGCTGGACGAAGTGCTTGTCGAGATCGTGCGCGACCTGGAGTTGCTCGCGGTGGTGTTTCATCTGCTCGCGCTGGCACTCGAGCGTGGAGCGGACCTCGCCGCAGAAGCCGGCGATGTACGTCTGCAAACGCTCCGCCGAGCTGGTGAGCGGCGTGGCGGCGAAGCGCGGCTGCACGTCTTCGTGGATCATCTGGAGCAACACGAGGCGCGCCTTGTTGGAGAGGCGGATCGCCTTGTCGCGCGGGTCGATCGGCATCGCATTCGCCTCGCCGAAGAGCCGGCGGCGGAGCTTCGCGGACGAGCGGAAAAGGAGCACGTCCACGAACGTGCGGCGGACGGGGAGTTTCTCCGGGGCGATCTTGAGCAGGTACGGATCGATGCTCTCGCTCTCGTGCAGCGTGGCGAGCGAGCCGGCGGCGACGTGGCTGAGGCTCAACCCGACGCGCTGGAGATCGGTCACCATGGAGGGCGTCGCTTCCACGCCGCCAAACGCGGTCGAAAGCAGCGAGAAGATGCGGGTGCGCAGACCGGTGGCGATGGTGAGCGCGCTGTGGACGAGCAGCGGCGCCCAGAGTTGCTCCTCGAGCACGCGCAGGCTGTCGCCGGAGCCGAACCAGCGGTCGAGCGCCTGGCGCATCTCTTCCGCGAGCGAAGTCGATTCCGTCTCCGCGAGGATGCGGCCATCCTTGGAGCTTTCGCTCTTCGCCTTTTGAAAGGTCGATTCCCAGTCGATCGCCAGCAGCCGGTCCGCGGCGGCGATCTTCCCGTCGAGATCGGCGAGGCGCGCGCCGAGCTCTTCGTGTTGCGAAAAAACCTCCTGAATCTCGCGGCCGCCCACGACCTCGAGCGTCTCGCCGCAGAGCAGCCGCGCCTGCCGCACGCTGTCGCGCATGAACTCCTGCGTGTAGTCGTTGCTGTTGAGATACTCGGTCAGATCCTTCGTGAAGGCCTCGAAGCGCCGGCCGGTGTCCGTGGGCTCTGCGGCGTCCGCGCCGCCGGCCCCTTCGACAGGCTCAGGACGTTCCGCGAGGATGCGCTCGGAGGCGGCATTCATCAGGTCGAGCGCGTGAATGCGAACGCGGTTTTGCTCGTACGCCTGGCGCAGCGGACCGTTCATCGAGAGCGTGGTGAAGGCCTCCACGATCTGGTCGGGATCGAGGCTCTCCGCGCTTGGCCGCAGCTCGCCGTTCGCCTGCAAGTCGCGCTTGCTGGAGTCGACGTTGATAACGAGGAAGATGCGGCTGAAGAGCGCGAGCAGTTGATTGAACTCCTCGAAGACTTGCTCGAGGAAAAGGTTGTCGGTCTTCACCACGAAGACCGCGCAGGCCGCGCTGTTGCGGAACTCGCGGGTCAGCGTGTCGTAGCCGAAATTCATCCGGCTGTAGAGCCCGGGGGTGTCGACGAGCACCGTGCTCGATTTCTCGAGGCTCGGCACCGGCAGCTTCACGTCGATGCGCCGGATCGCCTCCGGGAAATCGGCCGTCGGGTCGAACGGCACCTGCCGCTGCTCGGCCGCGCGGATCTGTTGCGCAAGCGCCAGGTGGCCGTCGGCCAGCACGCCGCGAAGGACGTCGCCATTGGTCGAGACGGACTCGCGCCCATTGTAGCGGGTGACGGAGATGCGCTTCTTGGCCGCGTGCTGCACGTAGACGAGGCAGGGGTAGCCGGGCAGCGAAGTGACCTCGCTCACGTAGGCGCCGCTGAGCGCGTTCATCAGCGTCGACTTGCCGCTCTTCAGCGGGCCGAAGATGAGGAGATACGCCTGCTGGCTGGCGAGTTTGTCGGTGAGCGAGCGAACGCGCGCGCGGAGGTCGTTCATCGCCGACAGCGGGCCGGCGAGCGAGCCCTCCGATCCACGCGTCACCAGCTCGGCGGCGGCGGACTCCAGGGCGGCGGGAAGAGCGGCCAGCGCTTCCGAACAGGCTTCGCAGAAGGACGAGATTCCCGTTTTCATAAGAAGAGAGCGTGACAGGGGGCGAACCACGAGACTTGTGGGGGTTGGAGGGGTGGGAGTCAAGAGGAAATCTCTACATATTGTGGAAGGCGGCGGCGTGTTCCACAATAGGAGCTATAGACGCCATAGGTGCGGCGGCGACGGCGAGCAGGAGTTTTTCACATTTTGCAACGGGTTTCAGGGGAGCGATGGAGTGATGGAGTGGTGGCTCGTGGCGGCCCGCTGGCGGGCGCGAGCGAGAATTTCGGGACGAAATGCAACGTTTTGCGCGGGCATTTCGGGAATTTTGCAAAGGCTTCTCCTGGAGCGCGTGAAGGGGCGAAACCGGCCCGCGGGGAGTTTCGGGAATGAATGCCGCATTTTGCGCCAGCCGGGGATTTTGCACATTTTGCAACGGGTCCACAGAGGAAGTGCGCGGGCGCGTGCTCCTCGCGACCGAGGGCGAGTGGGAATTTCGGGACGAAATGCAACGTCTTGCGCGGCCTTTCGGGGGCGCAATGGCTCCGCTGGAGGCCGTGGACAGGCGAAACCGGGCGTGCAGAGAGTTTCGGGAAGGAATGCTCATTTTGCGCCAGCCGGGGATTTTGCACATTTTGCAACGGGTCCGCAGAGGAAGTGCGCGGGCGCGTGCTCCTCGCGACCGAGGGTGAGCGGGAATTTCGGGACGAATTGTAACGTTTTGCGCGGCCTTTCGGGAATGCTACCAACGCGTGGGCATCGAGCCCCAACCACGATCCGTCCTCGTTCCCAAAGTTAGCGAAGCGCTTTGGGAATGCAGCCTGCAGCCGAAACTCAGTTTCAAAGGGAGCTCGGTCCTCGAGTCGCCAGCCGAAGCGACGACCGCGGCTCGCATCGGCGCGCTCAAGGAAACAGAGCTTCAAGACCGCGTGCCGTTCCCAAAGCACTTCGCGAACTTTGGGAACGAGAGGTGGCAGTGCCGGATTGAAAAAGTCCAACAGACTCGGCAGGCTCGTGACGACAACGCTTTCGACCGCGCCGCCTACAGAGCGGCGGCACGCGGAGGGTGGAAAGACGAAGCAGCGGAGCATGTCCGCCATCCTAACATGCCGTTTTCACCATCCGCGGCCCATTTCCAGATGCAACCACCTCGCGGCCAGCTGGTTACGCCGCCCTACGGTTTTGTATTGGTATTTCGAACAAAATCTTCACCGCCCAGCACCCCAGCCGCGAAGTTTTCCGAGCTGTCACACGAACTCCGCAATCTTGGGGTCGTAGCGGTGGTTCCCGATGCTCCCGTCCTTGATCCTTTCGATCGCCTCCTCGATGGCGCGCAGGGGGACCAGAAACCACTCTTTCGGTTCCACTTGCCCGCCAAAGCGGTCCTTCAACTCCACATCCAGCCGGGCGCCGGCGAAAAACCGGTGCAGCAAGGCCTCGAGCCGCACGCGATTGATATTGGCGAGCTTGTAGGTCCCGACAAGCTCGACGTCTGCCAGCAGGTACGTCGGGTCTTTCCGGGCGTTCGCAAGGCGCGCTTTCACGTCTCCGCCGGTGACGCCGATTTTGTGGATGACCGCGCGGTTTTCCGCGATGAACGGGTGCTCCGATTTGCTCCGCAGCACGTAGATGGTGCCCGAGGGTGAATCGTCCTCCGCTTCTTCGCCCGAGAAGAGCGGGCCGAAATCGGGCTCGGTGATCCGGCGGCTCGCCGCGTCCTTGTTCAGGGCGCGCTGCAAGGAGCGGAGAAGCAGATCGCTCTCGGTGCCGTTGTCGTAAATTACGCGCAGCCGCCGATCAGGGCGCCCATAGTCGTTGATGTACGAGTCGCCGGCGTGGGCGACATACACCTTCTGTCCATCCAGAATGAAGAGGTCGCCGGTGGTGATCCCGGCGTTGTCTTTGAATTTCACCGTTTGCCGCCCCCCGGAGGCCAGGTCGGACTGCACCTTCTCAAAGAGCGGGCGAAACTCATCGAAATCCGGGCACGGGTTTCTTTGCGCCACTTCTTCCGCCGCCTTGATCTCTTCCCGCGAGCGGACGTGCGTCAGTTGGGCGACGTCGCCGTTCGCCGGTTCCACGCCGAGCGAGGCGAGCAACTCCTCGTCGCTGATTTCCTCTTTGACGCGGCTCGTTTCGCCGTCGGTCGGCAGGCGCAGCAGGCCTCGCTCATCGAGGTGCGCCAGGACCTCGCGGCACTCGTTGGAGGCGCGCAGGCGGTCCAACCGCACGGCGTACAGCCGCTCGAAAATGTCGCGCCCCTCTCCGTGCTCGGGCAGCCGGCCCTGCTCCTGCACAAAGCGCTCTATCTCCTCGTACCCGGCGATAATCCGCTGTTCCCGCGCGGATCGGCCGCCACTCTGGACCGCTTCGGCTTCGACGCCGAGCTCCCCGAGCAGGTCCAGATCGTCCTCGGTGATTTGGTCAGCCATTCTGGCTACCTTTCGCTTTCTGCTGGAGAAACGCAACGCCTTCCGCCATGCGCCTTTCCCAAGGGTCGGCGGCGGTCAGCGAGGGGAGCCGGTTCTTCTCCTTTTTGAACTGGAGCGCCCGTTTCGCCAGTTCCCGGGCCTCCTCGAGCGTGAGGTTGATCCGCCGGGCGGCGATGATCTCCTGCACTCGTTTCAATCGCTCTTCACCCATCGATTTGGCAAGGATGGCGTAGGCTTCGCCAAAGGGATTGATCCGGTCGATCATATCGATATCCAGCTCCCGCACATCCATGGCGAACTTCCGGACGCCGTCGATCAGCGCGGTGTTTTTGGTCGGCTCCACGGGGTCCAGAGCCAGCAGCCGCTTTGCCTCCTGCACAGTGTTCAGCGCGGCAATCGCGTGCTGACGGACGGCCTCCTGGTCTTCCTCCGTCAAATGAGGATAGGCTTCCTTCACGATCTTGCCCATCCGGACCTGCGTGAGCTCTTCCGGCACCAGCTCCTCCTGGACAAACAATCCGCGCTCCACCGTCGTCTTGTCCTGGACGAAAGAGGTGATCAATTCGTTCAGGTCTTCGCGGCAGATGCGCGTGGCTTCCTCACTCTTCGGTTCCACGAGGCCCTTGATCTCCATCTGGATCAGGCCCGTCTGCTCGTTCACCCCCACGTTGCACTTGTCGGGGTCGTAGCCGCTCTCGCCGTAGTCGAAGCCTGGGGTCGGCATGTTCTGCGGGTTCTTTGGGCGGAACTCAAAGCGCGGTGCCAATACCTGCTCCATCAACAGGCTGGCGGCGATGGCCTTCAGGGTATCGTTCACCGCCTCCGTGACCACTTGCTCAGAGGCATCCGGCTCCGCGATGAGATTGGTGAAACGCGCGCGCACCTTCCCTGGAGCGTCGCGCGTCGCGCGCCCGATGATCTGCACGATCTCGGTGAGGCTGGAGCGGTAGCCGATCGTCAGGGCATGCTCGCACCAGATCCAGTCGAACCCCTCCTTGGCCATCCCGAGCGCGACGATGATGTCCACATGGTCGCGGTTGTCCTTCTGCGCCGGGTCGCGCAACGCCGCGATCACGCGCTCGCGTTTGGCCAGGTCGTCGTCCACCAGGTCGGCGATCTTCAGCACCCGGCCATCCGCCGTCTTCACGAGCTGGAATCCGGTCTTGGGATCCGAGCCCTGCCAGTCGCCCAGCTCGCCGATGATGTGCTCCGCCTCCTTGATCTTGTCCTTCGTGCTCTCCCGCGCGTTGACGTTCGGAATGTGGACGATCGTTTTCTGCCGCGGATCGAGGACGCTCAGAATCTCCTCCGTGTATTGGCCGGAGTAGAAGTAGTAGCCGATGTCGAGTTGCTTGAGATACTGGTAGCCGTTGAGCTGCTCGTAATAAGTGTAGGTGACTTTCTCAAACTTTGCCTCATCTTCCGCGTGCAGCACGGCCTCCGCGTCTCCCCGGAAATACGAGCCGGTCATGGCAATGATGTGCGCCCGGTTGCGCGCCATCAATTCGCCCACGTGCGACCCCAGCTTGTTGTCCGGGTTTGCCGAGACATGGTGAAACTCGTCCACGGCGATCAGCCGGTCGTCAAACGCCTGCACGCCAAATTTGTCCAACGCAAAGCGGAAGGTGGCGTGCGTGCAGACCAGAATCTGGTCGCTGCTTTCCAAAAAGACCTTCACCGATTCCACCTTGCCGCCGTTGTCCGAGCCCGGCGCATCGCACAGGTTCCAACGCGGGGCGACCTTCCAGTCCGCCTCGAACCCGAACCGGCTCAGCGGCTCGTCATGAAAGCTCGCGCCGATCGAGCGCTCGGGCACGACCACGATGGCTTGCTTGACGCCCTGGTGCGCCAGCTTGTCCAGCGCGATGAACATGAGCGCCCGGCTCTTGCCGGAGGCGGGCGGCGACTTGATGAGCAGGTACTGCTCGCCCCGTTTCTGAAAGGCCCGCTCCTGCATCGCCCGCATGCCGAAAGCATTCGCCTGCGTCGAGCGGCCGGTCTGCGCGTAGGTGACGGAGACGGAGGGGATGGTGCGCTTATCGCTCATGATTCGGATGGTTTGGCTTTGCGGCCGCGCGGTTTTTTCGTGAAACCTGTCCGGCCGTCATCTTGGTGTAGAGTTCAAACAGCTTCTCCAGCCGTTCCGTGTCGTTCTTGAACCGACGGCCGATGTAAATGCGCTCCAGCGTCTCATCGTTCCGCTCGTGCGCTTCGCGAAGGTCGGCCGGCATCTTCTCCGGGTCGTAGAGATCGGCGATGGTCGCGGGAAAGTGCGCCTCGCGAGCCAGTAAGATGTCCTCCGCAGATCGCGTCAGGTCGGCTTTGTTTTGCTCGGTGAGCGTCGGCACTGGAAAGGTGTTCCAGCCTAGAGTGCTGGAGTACGAGTAGTCAGAACGCAACCTGCCGCATATGGTGGCGATCCAAGCCAAGTGCAGCTTTGAGCACAGCATCGCCAAGCACCAGAGGGGCCCGTTGTCGATGAAGAAGGCTTTGTTCGTCGGAATGATTGTTTCGTTAGCTAATCCGGCCGGGAAGTACTCCCTGTTTTCCGATGAAACAATCGGCACAAAAACCTTCTCCTTGCCATCGCCTTTCCTTTCGCGAAATTGGTGCGGCCTTAAAGCCAGTTTGTTGACCGCCACGTCAACGGTTGCTTGGCGCTCCTTTCGAACGGCCTCAATCCTGCTCCGGACCTCTGGAAGAAGCGTCGTCATCTCTGCTGCCTCGTGATCATCCAACCAAAGACAATAGCGCTCCTTGCCGTTGATGAACTCACTTGACCCGAGAAACCGCTTTGTAAGTCGCCGCGGTAATCCGGCCTCAAGGATCTCCTGTTTTTCATGTAGATTAAGAATCAGTCCTGCCGATTTTGAATAATATACGCCAAGGCTCATGCCGATCTCCGTGAACATTGGATGCTTGGATGCGTTCACCAAATCGATTTCATGCTCGGTCAAATAAGGATTGATGTGCTGCACCAACCTCTTATTACCTTCGGTGAAGAGAAATCTCGGACCGCCTGGATTGAAGTCCAGTCCGACCACGATTACCGTAACTCCCGCTCTGTTCCGAGCGAGGTTCGACCAAAGGAACGATGTGTATGCGAATCGAATTCTACAGCCCATCTTCAGAAGCAAGCTCCATGTAATAGGAACTTGTTGTCCCTGACACAAGCTGTTCGTCGCCACGAAGGCAAAGGAGGCGCGGCAGTGCGCATTGTACTGCGTCGCCTTGATTAGCCATGCACCGACGTAATCTACATTTCCCCAATTGTTGGTAATGGGAGCAAAGACCATTTCCAACTCACTCTTCTGGGTAGCGGTCTGCTTACGCGTGCCGGTGAAAGGAGGGTTTCCGCAGATGTAGGTTTCGCCGCCCTCATTCTCAAAAGCGATCTCCGCCTGATCCAGCAGCGTCTCAAAGAAGTCGTCGGCGCGATTCTTAACTCGTTTGCCGGCGGGCGGGCAGATGCTCAACCAGTCGAGGCGCAGGGCGTTGCCGCAAGTGACCCAGTTTTGGGTATCAAGCGGAAGGAACTCGGCCAAGGCTTCCTTTTGCCCTCGATAGAGCACATCGCACTGAAATTCGGCAATGATCAAAGCGAGCCGCGCGATCTCGGCAGAGAAGTCCCGAAGCTCAATGCCGCGGAAGTTGGTGAGCGGGATGTCGGAGCGGCGGTCGCGCTCACTTCGGCGCTCGTTAATCTCCGCCTCGAGGGCGCGCATTTCCTTGTAGGCGATGACGAGGAAGTTGCCGGAGCCACAGGCGGGGTCGAATACGCGGATCTTCGCGAGACGCTGGCGCAGGTGGAGAAGCGTGCGCGCGTTCTCGCCGGCTTCCGCGAGCTTTTCTCGCAGATCGTCGAGAAATAGCGGGTTGAGGACTTTGAGGATATTCGGCACGCTGGTGTAGTGCATGCCGAGGGCGCCACGCTCTTCGTCGTCGGCCACAGCCTGGATCATGGAGCCGAAGATGTCCGGATTGATTTTCGTCCAATCGAGGCTGCCGATGCGCAGCAGGTAGATGCGGGCGATCTTGCTGAAGCGAGGGACTTCCAGGCTGCCTGAAAAGAGTCCCCCATTGACGTAGGGGAACTTGCTCGCCCAGTTCCGAAAGCCGGGGGCCGCGCGCTCCTCAATCTTGGTGTTCATGGCGCGGAACAGCTCGGCGATCACCTCGTGGGTGTCCGCGGAGTTGCTCCCGCTCATCTGCTCGATGGTGGCGGTGAAGAGCCCCTTGCCGTTGAAGATATCGGTGTCCTCGGCGAAGAAACAGAAGATGAGCCGGGCCATGAAGTGATTCATGTCGTGCCGGCGCGCGGCGGTGGCCCATTCGGGGTTGTCCTTGAGCAGCTCAATGTAGAGTTTGTTCAGGCGCCCAGTGGCCTTGATGTCGAAGGCGTTCTCCGTGATCTGCCGGACGGTGGTGATGCCGGCGAGCGGCAGGAAGAAGCCGAAGTGATCGGCAAAGTCCGCGTAGGTGCAGGCGAGCGGAGTGCCGTCGACGAGGTTCTCGGCTTCGAACATCTCCCCGTCGGTGGCGAGGATGAACTTCACCTTGTGCCGGGCCGTGGCCGGGCTCTCCCGCAGGGCGGCGAGCGTGCCGCCGACCTCGCCCGCGGGACAGGCCTTCAGGTGGATGTTGCTCCGCTGCAGCACTCCCCCGGGCACGTCGGAGTGATTGGAGTGGCCGCTCCTGAGCTTCTTGAGCGTGGTCTCCTTGTTCCCGAAGGCTTCGAGAAAGGCGTAGGGAAAGCTCGCCGCATCGAACGGCTTTTCCGCGAGACTGGAGACGGCCTCTTCGATCTCGACGGGGCTCATGGACGGAGGCAGGGACGAGAATTCGGGCGGTGGGGCATGCCAGCGTGATCCTGAACGGGCGGTGCGACGGCGGGAAGTGTTTTGTCGCCTCTTGCGCGCAATGCCATCACGTCCTCGAACTTGCCGAGCGCGCGCGCAAACGGCGAGCAGTTCGGCGAGCAACTCGTGCTGGCCTTCAGAGGCTGCGGCGTCGAAGGCATTTTCCGCGGAGCTTGGCGCCGGCGGCACGCCCTTCTCGAGGGCCGCGCGAACGCAGACGAGATCGCCGGCGGCAGGGACCCCGAAATGTATTTCCGATGACGGTTCCGTCATTGCTTCGTTATATCTTGTAATTCAACCCCCGTTCATTTTTATGTGGACAAGCAACTCCGCCACCCCGGAGAAGCTGCCCCCCGATGAGCGAACTTCTCCTTTCCGACGAGCAACTGCAGTCTTCTTTCAACCGAGCGCAAGGCCACGCGGTCGGCATGGCGGTGGTCAGCCCGGAGGGCCGATGGCTGAAAGTGAACGCCTATCTTTGCGAGATGCTCGGCTACGAGGAAGAAGAGCTCCTCGGCATGACCTTCCAGGAGCTTACGCACCCCGAAGACCTCGCCATCGAGCAGCCCTACTTGCTCAAGCTGACCGCCGGTGCGATCGACCATTACCAGCTCAAGAAGCGCTACTTCCACAAGGCGGGCCACCTCGTGTGGGGCGTCCTCAACCGCTCCGTCCGCCGCGACGAGGCCGGCGGGCTCCTCTGTTTCGTCTCCCACATCCGCGACGTCACCGCCGAGAAGAACGCCGAGCGGCCGCCGTCGTTTTTCCGGAAGGTGGGCGGCAAGCTGCGAGGCCTCTTTCGCCGGCAGTAACCCCCGGCGCAGCCGCGCGCCGGTCTCAGGCGGCATCGGCCACGTCACCGCCGCCGGACTCGTCCTCGCCTTCCGGAGTTCGAGGACGAGGACGAAGCTCCGGGTTGCGTTCGGCCGGCCAAGCTGCCAGCCTCGCGGGATGAAGACCCCCCGCTTCCTCCCCGCTTTGGCGCTCGCGCTCCTCTGTTCCCCCGCCCTGGCGGAAACCGTGAAAGACCGCGAAGGCGCGGTGCGCACCGACCGCGCGACCTGGCTGAAGGATACGCGCTGGATTTACGATGACTGGCAGAAGGGCTTCGACGAGGCGAAGAAGACCGGCAAGCCGTTGATGGTGGTGCTGCGCTGCATTCCGTGCCTCGCGTGCTCGGCCCTCGATGCCAAGGTGCTGCTCGAGGAGCGGGAGATCAAGCCGCTGCTCGACCAGTACGTCTGCGTCCGCGTGATCAACGCCAATGCGCTCGACCTCACGCGCTTCCAATTCGATTACGATCTCTCGTTCAACGTCCTCCTCTTCAACGGCGACGGCACGGTCTACGGCCGGTACAACTCGTGGCTGCACCAGAAGGACGCGCAGGAAAATGCGACCGCCGGTTTCCGCCGCGCGCTGGAGCAGGGGATCGCGCTGCACAAGGGCTATCCGGCGAACAAAGCCGCGCTTGCGGGCAAGCAGGGGACACCCGTGGCGTACAAGCTGCCGGTCGACATGCCGGAGCTCTCCAGCCGTTACAAGCGCGACCTCGATTGGGAGGGGAAGGTCGTCCAGAGCTGCGTGCACTGCCACCAGGTCGGCGATGCGTTTCGCGAGCAGGTCCGCTCGAAGAATCAGCCGCTGCCGCTTTCGCTCATCTACCCGTTCCCGCAGCCGGAGACGATCGGCCTCGTCCTCGCGGCGGACCAGGCGGCGCGGGTCGAGAGCGTCGCGCCGGGCTCCGTCGCGGCGAAGGCGGGCTTCCTCGCCGGCGACGACCTCGTCTCGCTCGCCGGCCAGCCGCTCGTCTCGATCGCGGACGTGAGCTGGGTGCTGCATCACACGCCCGATGCCGGCACGCTCCCGGCCGTGGTGAAGCGCGGGGGCGCCGAGAAGGCGCTGAGCCTTGCGCTGCCCGACGGCTGGCGGAAGAACTCCGACATCGGCCGCCGCGTCGGCACCTGGCCGATGCGCGCGATGGCGACCGGCGGGCTGAAGCTCGACGTGCTCCCCGGAGACCAGGCCGAGCAACGCGGGCTGAAGGGCAAGCTGGCGCTGGTCGTCACGCACCTCGGCCTCTATGGCAAGCACGCCGCCGCCAAGAACGCGGGCTTTCAGCAAGGCGACGTCTTGGTCGAGGTGGAAGGCAAATCGCAGCCGATGACGGAAAGCGAATTGATCGGCCAAATCCTCGAGAAGCAGAAACCCGGCGCGAAAGTGCAGACCGTCGTCCTGCGCGGCACCCAGCGCGTGCCGCTGGCGATGCCGGTGCAGTGAGGCGGGGGCCATGGCCGGGCGCCGCGCCGCGCCGCTTCCGACATCCGTGGTCGACGCTGACCTTAAATGCCGGAATGAAGGCCAACGAATGACGCGAATCGAAACGAATCGAAGCCCTCGCGCTCTTGTTGGCCTGAGGAGGACATGGATCTAACTTACTGCATTCGTTCCAATTCGCTCAATTCGTTGGCCTCCCAATCCCGAATCCAGGCTTACTTCCCCTTGGCCTCCGAGCTGTCCTCGACTTCCTCGTTCAGTCGCCCCTCGTCTCCGGGGCCGACATCGTCGGTCGTGCCGACGCGCCCATCGGGTCCGCCGGAGACCAGGTCGAAGGACTTCGGGTGTTCCTTGCCCGGGTAGCGGTAGACGTAGGCATGGCCCCAGGGGTCTTGCGGAATGGCGCTCAAGTACGGTCCCTTCCAGTTGGGCCGGTTCGCCGGCTGCCCGACGAGGGCGTCGAGTCCCTCGCTCGAGGTCGGATAGCTTCCGGTATCGATCTCAAAGGCCTCGAGCGCGCTCGTGAAGGCGCCGATCTGGGCGCGGGTGGCGGTGGTTTTCGCCATCTCCCCGCGGCCCTCCAGGATCGGCAGCACGATCGCGAACGGGATGAAGACGAGCGGCAGCAGGCTGAAGTAACCCAGGATGAGCCCGGCGAGGGCCATGCCCGCGCCGCCGAACTGCTCCGGCGCCCGCTGCACGCGCCCCCGCGCCTTATGCCCGCAGATGATGGCCGGGATGCCGGCGAGGAAGCTGAAGCAAAAGAACGACAGCAGCCCCAGGACGAGACTCGTCGTGGCGAGCTCGGTGGACCGCGTCTGGTACACCGCGTACCCCGCCGGCGGGTAAGGAGCGGGCAAAGCCGGATTCGCTTCGCCGACGCCGCCGGAGAGAATCGAGGAGAGCGGAACCCACGACGGGCTTCCCTCGACCCAAGCCAGGTCGGTGGCAAAGAACTCGCCGGCCCCGAGCCGGGCCTGGGCTTCGTCGATCGAATAAGGGCCGAGCTGCCGGCCGCCGTGGTGGACCATGATATTCACGCGCGCAGGCTAATGTTAAACCGGAGGCCGGGGCCATCTCCGATTTTTGCCAGGGGCGGACACGCCATGCGGCGGGCATCGCCGGCTGAACCGGGATGGCAACGCATGGCGGTGGTTTCGGTCGACCGCAGCCCTTCGATTGACAAAGAACATCGCGGGCCTTGGTTAGGCGGGCAAACCCCGGCCAATCCGGGGCGGGCTTGTTTCACTCAGCCATTTTCTGGAACCGGGTGGCGTCCCGCTCCGTTCGCCCATTTTCGGGAATAATGGGAATCGCACGATTTTGGCGAAATCGCAAAAGTGTGGTCCGCACAGTCCTCTGTGCGGCTGGACGGATACCGTCCGTCCGGCGCGTGAGCGCCTGGCCCGCCCGGCCGCACAGAGGACTGTGCGGACCACGAGCCCGCGCCTTGGCCAAGTGTCGAGCGCGATCGGTTCGCGTTCGCGCGGGATGGCCCTCCTGTTGCTTGATCCATCCGCTGCACTGCGCCTTGAGTGCGTCGGAGGATTTCGGGCGCAGGGAGTCGATCCAGAGTGTAGAGTCGATCAGGTATTCCACGGATCCTTTACTTTATCGCGGGCGCGCGTTTCCTGCCAGGGCGGCAAGTCGGCGCTCCATTCTCCGGTGAGGACTTGGTCCATGAGCCGTTGCCGTTCCGCGAGCATCTCCGGGGTCGCCCGCCGGACGGGCGGCCGATCGCCAGCCGTCTCCATCACTTGTCGTAGCTCAGCCAACTCGGCGGGGGTGAGTTGAGCGACCTTTTCTTTGAGTTCGGTGAAGCTCATATCATGAGAGTAACGGAGGGTTGGGCGGCTGGCAATATCCCGCTGCCAGGCACTCCCGCCCCCTTACTCAATCACCAACACCAAATCCGCATACAGCTTCTTCAAGTTCGGCAGCGACTTTCCCTGCCAGGGGATGCGGGGGGTGCCGCGGACGGTGAGGAGGACGCCGCCTTGTTTGCGGACGGCGATGGTGAATTTCGCCAGCAGGTTGATGCCGCTGCTGTTGAGGAATTCCAGGCCGGTGAGGTCGAGGGTGAGGGCCGTCGGGTTGGCGGCGAGGGCCTGGGTCAGGAGGTCGTTGACCGGGGCGTAGGAGTCGGTGCCGCCGAGGCGCATGGTCCCCTCGAAGTAGACGGTGCTCTCCTCGGTCCAGACCTGGTATTCGTTGGTGTTGATTTCCATGGCGATGACTAAGCGGCGGGGAGGGGAAGGCGGGCGATGGTTTCCAAGTGGATGGCACCATCTGTCGCCGGGGCGGGGCGGAAGGTCCAGCAGAAGCGGATGCCGTAGTCGTTCATCAGCGTGAGGATGCCGAGGCCGGAGCCGCTCGAAGTCTCGTCGGCGGCGTTGGCCTCGATGCGCTCGAGGAGCAACTCGCCGGGGTCTCCGGCGGTGAGCTCGGCGAGGAGGGCGCGGAAGGCACCGGCGGTCTCAGGGGCGATGAAGTTCGTGAGGCGCAGGATGAGCTCGCCGCCGTGCCGGCCGGTCTCGACGACGACGTCGCCGGGCGCGCGGAACTTGACGGCGTTTTCGATCAGCTCATTCGCGAGGTAGGCGAGGCTGTGCGTGAGGTCGACGGTCTGCGCGGCGGAGTACTCGGCCTCGAAGAGGCCGGCGTAGTAGGCGCTGAGGAAATTCGCGGTGGCGCTGCAATCGCTCCAGCGCAGGGGAAGGCGGGCGGTGTGGAAGACCAGGCGCAGCGAGCGCTCGAGCGTGGCGGGCAGGGCGATCTCCTCGCCAAAGACTTGCGGGGTGGTCATGGCGCGAGGTGTTTGATGACGACGAGCGTAATGTCATCGCGCAACGCATGGGCGCCGGTGTGCGCCTTCACGTCGCGGATGATGGCCGCGCGGATCTCCTCGGCGGTGCCGCGATGGCAGCGGCGCGCGCTCTCGCACAACCGCTCCATGGTATAGAGCGTGCCGTCGGCAGCCTCGGCTTCGGTGATGCCATCGGTGTAGAGGATCAGCGTGTCGCCGGCGGCGAAGTCGATGCGGTGGCTTTGGATGAAGTCGGTGATGTCCTCCTCGAGGCCGATGGGGAGCCCGAGGTCGATGGTGTCGATCTGCTCCAACTCGCCGTTGGCGCGGATGAGAATGACCTCTTCGTGCTGGCCCGTGAGGGTGAGCCCGTCCTCGGAGAGATCGAGGAACGAAAGCGAGAGGTTTCGCTCGGAGCCGGCGCGGCAGAGGTTCTTGATCAGCACCCGGTTGAGCGTGTCGAGGAAACGCTTCGGGTCATTTTCGCCATTCTCCAGCAGCGTACGGGCGATGGCCTGGACCATCAGCATGAGGACGCCGCTTTCCAGGCCGTGGCCGGTGACGTCGCCGATGCCGATCTTCACGCGCGCGCCGCACTGGAGCACGTCGTAGTAGTCGCCGCCGACTTCGCTCGCGGGTTCCATGTGCGCCGCGATATCGAGGCGCGGAATGGCGGTCAGCTCCTCGGGTTTCGGCAGCACCATCATTTGCAAGCGGCGCGCGATATCGAGCTCCGCGCCCATGCGGAGGTTCTCGCCTTTGAGCTGCTCGTTGAGCGCGCGGATCTCTTCGCCGGCGGCGGCCAGCTTGCGCGTGCGCTCCTCGACTTTCGCCTCCAGGTGCGTGGTGTACGACTCGATTTGCGACGACATCGCATTGAAGGCATGGGCCAGTTCGCCGACCTCATCGTGCGTGGGAATGGCGACGCGCACCGAGAAGTCGTTTTTCTCCATGCTCCGCGCCGCGCCGGCCAGGGCGGTGAGGCCGGCGGTGATGCGGCGCGAGATGGCGAAGACGGCCGCCATGACGACCGCGAGGCTGACCACCAGCACGCCGATCTGCCCATCCCAGATGTTCGTCACGGCCTGGTCCATCTTCGCCTCGGCCGCGGTGAGCGTCGCGAGCAACTCGCGCTCGGGGACGACGAAGCCCAGGTTCGGGTAATCCCAGGTTACGGGGCCATCGACCCACAGGCTGACGCCGCGCAAGCGCTGTTGCACGATGAGATACCGCTGCGGCTGGCCGTCCTCGATGAGCGTGACGCGCTGCTTGAGCACTCCCGGATTCGTCGGGAAGCGCAGTTTCGCGATCTCCGGCTGGCTGCTCTTGGCGAAGTTGCGATCCATCCCGGTTACGCCGGGCGTATCGCTCAGGTTTTTCATCGAGAGGCCGAGCGTCTTCTCGCCGGCCTTGCTGATCGCCAGCACGTTGCCACCAGTCTTGGTGAGGAAGCCGAAACCGGTCCGCGCCAGGTGGACTTCGGTGATCAGCGCGGACATCTGCTCGAGCGTGATATCGACCCCGACCGCGCCGGCGCACCCGGTCCGCTCGCGATTCCAGAGCGGATGGAAATAAGTAATGATCGTGTTGCCGGTGATGGCGTCGATGTACGGCATGGTGCCGGTGACGTAGCTCTGGCCGGGGTGCGTGGACGGATCGCGAATCCACCCTTCCCAAGTTTCGTAGACGCCGGGAAAGAAAAAGTCCCAGAAGTTCTTGTCGTTATGTCCGGGGTAGATTTTGTCGAAGGTTTGCGCCTGTTCCGAGTACGGCGTGGTGCGCATGATCGGGCGCTCTTTCGGCCCGAGGTAATACATTTGGAGTTTCTTCGCGCCGTGCGCCATGAGGCTCGCGCCGATGGCGTCAAACGCGCCGCTCTGCTCGATCTCGCGCTGCACTTCGGGCAGCGGCTTGTGCTGTTCGTCGAGCAGGTAACCCCAGACGCTGAGGACCGAAGTGCCCTCGCGGTTTTGCGCCCACTTGCCCTTTTCATCGTACGCCAGTTCCACAGGCGCCAGCGGTGGGGCAGGGCGATCGATTTGCGCCTGCATCGCCGTGGCCAGGACCGAGACCTCGGCATCGACCTGGCCGAGCAGCGAATTCGCGCGCAGTGCGGTGGTGCCGAGGTAGTTGGCGAGATACTCGTCGCTCGCCCTTTCGAGACCGCCGCGGATTTCCGCCGACGCATCGCGGCCGAGGCGCGTCACGTTCCAGAGCGCCACGCCGCCGCTCAGCAGCAGGTCGAAGATGACCGCCGCGCCGACGACGAGGATGAACTTCGTGCGGAAACTCTTGGGCGAATACCACGGCCGCTTCGGAGTGGCGGTCTCGGGCGCGGGAACGACGAGGCCCATCATCGCGGTTTCCGGCCGGAGGTGACCCAGATCGGCCAGCCGGCGTAGCCGTGGGGATGCAGCGCGGCGGCGCGGTGATCCCGAAATCCTTTGCGGAAGCGCGCCTGGAATTCGGCGTCGTCGCCGCGCTCCACCGACATTTTCCCCGCGTAGACATCCTCCCATGCCTGGATGACATCCGCGAAATCCTGCGGGTCGCCGTCGAGATTCGTGACCATGAACGACTCCATCTTGATGTCGTCGAAGCCCGTTTCCTCCATCATGCGCCGGCCCTTCGGACCCGACTCGACATCCATGCCGAAGTGCTCAAAGAGCCGGGCGACTTCGTTATAGGTCCACTGGATGGAATCGGCCCGCGGCTCGCCGAGGCAGTGGGAGTTTTTCTCGTTGGTTATGTAAACACGCCCGCCCGGCCGGCAGATGCGGAAGAGCTCGCTCAAGATGAGGTCGGGCTTGTCAAAGACCTGGAGCGCGTGGCGGCAGGTGACGAAATCGAACGTGTCGTCCTCGAGCAGCAGCGCCGACGCGTCGCCATAGACATACTCAATTTCGTCGATGCCAAAGTCCGCGGCGACCCGGCGCGCATAAGCGAGGCTGCCTTGCGCATGATCGAGCGCGAGCAGGCGCGCCGGCTGAAACTCCTTTTGCAAGAGCACCGCAAAGTCGCCGATGCCGCAGCAAATGTCCGCCACGTGCATGCCGGATTTCAGCCCGTGCCGGCCGAGGATCTGCCGCTCGTGCCGCCACGTCATCTTGGTCTGTGTGCGAAGGATCGGCACGAAGCCAGCGTCTTCCAGCACCCCCTGGCCGGGATAGAATTCCTGGTCGAATTGTTCGAGCAGGATGTTCGGGCTCAGCGTGCCGAGCACCCGAAACTTGCGCGCCGCCCAGCCGACGACGCTCGAAAAGACGACGCGCACTTTCAGCTCCGGCTGCGTCTGGCAGATCGAGCCGAGCATGCCGGCGAGCTCGCGAAAGGCGAGCGCGTTGAGCTTGGTCAGCCGGCGAAAATTCAGAAAGAGGGTGCCGGAGATGCGGCGGACCGCGGCATGGAGGGTCTCCCAGACCACGGCCAGTTCGTCGGCGGCTTTCGGACGCATGACGCCGCCGAAGACGATCTCCTGGTTGTTCTCATCGAACCGGACAGTGAAGCTCATAGGGCGATGGCGGGCGTTCCACCGTCCGCGAGGGTCACCTGCAAAACGAGGCGAATCTCTTCGGCGGAGCCGGTTTCTTCGACCGAAAGCCGCGCGCCGTAATCCGCCGCCAACTCGAGCAGACCGAGCAAATCTGCCGGCGCTTCCTTGCCTAACAACGTGCGCGTGTAAGTTTCGGCGACGCCCGCCGATTGCGCGGCCGCGACGGTTTCCTCGTAAAAGGCGCGCGCCGACGCATCGACGGGGACGACCAATTCGACGCGGTCATTTCTTCCCTCGCGGAGCAGCGTACACCGCACCGAGCCGGGCCGGCGATGCCGCGCGAAGACGGACTCGAGCAGTTCGTTGAGCACCGTGGAGAGCAGGTTGGCGTAGAGGAAACTGTCCGGCCGATCGTGCGCCACGAGCTGCGCGAGGTAGTTGGCGACTTGGTCGCAATGGCGCCAGTCGGCGGCAAAAGCGTCGGCTTCCAACGTAAGTTCAACGAGAGGGGCAGGCATGGGGAAGTTCTTCGTTCTTCGTTCTTCGTTTCTCAGCGTTCGCCCCGCGGGACCGAGGTGGAGTCACAAAACGAAGAACGAAGAACAAAGAACGAAGAACGCCCTTTCCGATTCGTTTCAATTCGTGTGATTCGTTGGCATTTCATGCGAGCTTCCTTCTATCTTGTTGGCGCGGAACTGGCTAGCCTCACGGCCGATCATGAAACTCAGCGACGAGCTCAAACGCGTGACCCTCGAAAACGAAGAGTTGCGCCGGGAGGTGCAACGACTGCGCGATGAGCTGAGCGAAGGCCAGATCATCCTGGAGAACACGATTGCGCATAGCGAGGCGATCGACGAGCAGCTTTCAGACCGCACCGCCGAGGTGGAGAAGCAGAAGCGCAAATCCGACGACCTCCTGCTGAACATCCTGCCGGCCGAAACCGCCGAGGAGTTGAAACGCTGGGGCGTCTCGCCGGCGCGTTCCTACGAGTCGGTCACCGTCATGTTCACCGACTTTCACGGCTTCACCAAGATCAGCGAGCGGCTCTCGCCGCAGCGCCTCGTCTCCGAGCTCGACCTCTGTTTTCGCGCCTTCGACGACATCACGAGCCGCTACCAGATCGAGAAGATCAAGACCATCGGCGACGCCTATCTCTGCGTCGGCGGCCTGCCGAAAACGAACCAGACGCATCCGCGCGACGTCGTGAGCGCCGCGCTGGAAATGCAGAAATACATGGCCGTGCTCGCGGCCGAAAAAAAGAAGCACGGCGACGAGTTTTTCGAGATGCGGGTCGGCATCCACACCGGCCCGCTGGTCGCCGGGATCGTCGGGGTGCGAAAGTTCGCCTACGACATTTGGGGTGACACCGTGAACACCGCCGCGCGGCTGGAATCGAGCGGCGAAGTCGGCAAGGTCAACATCTCCGGCGCGACCTTCGAGCTGGTCCGGCACCATTTCCAATGCACGCACCGCGGCCAGATCGCCGCGAAAAACAAAGGCGAGATCGCGATGTACTTCGTGGAGAGCGAAGGCGGCGGGCGGCCGAGCGGCGGGCGGCGGCGGAAGTAGGGCGACGCTCTTAGATGGGGTTTCTCGAGCTATCTACGTCCCCGCCGGATGCCTCGATACGCAACCCAAGTTAGCCCGGCGCCGATGAAAAACGAAACGAATGAGAAGGAATAGGCGATGGCCTTGTTCTCGGTAGTACTGAGTAAGAAGAGTACTCCAAAAGCGAACGCGGAAAAAGCAAGGGCGGTGAAGACTGCTATTCCGAACCACCGAAGACACTCCCACAAAACTGCGAAAGAGGTTGTGGACGAGCGAGACTGAGCTTTTGCAGCAACGAGAGGCGGCGGTAATGGCGCCGTGGGAACTCGGAGATACTCAGGCGGCTCCATGCCCGCGGGCGCAGGCTGCGTGGGAAGGGTCTGGAGGTGGTCCAGCCGAAGCTCGTCAACGCGGATCGCCTCGCGGGCGGGCGGGGTGGCGGGTGCCGGTTTGAGGCCGCGCACATCGAGCCGGAGTGCGACGGAGTCAACGCTGACCGGGCGCTGGCCGGCGTCCTTCGCGAGACATGCGGCGACGGTTTCCTCCCAAGCCGGAGCAATGGCGGCTCGCGCGGTGATGTTCAGCCGCGCGCGCCGTTCGCTCATGCTTTCCGGCGCCTTGTGCTTCACCTGATCGACGATGTCGCCCTGGTGAAACGGTGGCTTTCCGGTGAGCAATGCGTAGATCGTGGCGCCGAGGGAGTAGACATCATCGCTCTCGCTCGGTGTGTCGCCGCGGAGTTGCTGCGGGCTCATAAAGGGCGGGGTGCCTCCCTGGACACCGTCCGCGACTCGTCTGAAGGAGGTAACCAGCGAACAGGCCATTCCGAAGTCGGCGACCTTCAATTCGCCGTCCTTAGAGATGAGGAGGTTGCCGGGTTTGAGGTCGCGGTGGATGACGCGGCGCTTGGGGTCGTGGGCGTAGGTGAGCGCTTGGCAGAGTTGGTCGATCCACGGAGCGATTTGCTCGACGTCGAAGCACTTGCCCGGCTCGCGCAGGCGGCGATCGGCGAGGCTCTCGCCGTCGACGTATTCCATGGAGATGCCGGCGAGCGTGGGGTGCTCGTCGCCGACGGCATCAGAGACGAAGTCATGGATACGGACGATGTTCGGGTGTGTGAGCCGGCGGCTGCGCGTGGCTTCGGCTTTCAGCGCATCGATCGCCTCGGGAGAGGCGGCGACGGCCTGGAGAACGAATTTGAGCGCGATTTCCTCACCCAGCCGGCGGTCGTGGGCGAGCCAGACGGCGGCTTGGCCGCCCTCGCCGAGCTTGCGCCGCAACTCGTACCGCCCAAAGACGACCTGCCCCGCCGCGAGCGCGCGGACGGCTGGGCCGAGCTCGGGAGGGGTTTCGGATTCGTCGGGCATGCGAGCGCAGGTATGCCAGCTCTCAAGGGAGGTGGACGAGTTTTGAATGTAGGCTTTTCACTTGGCAGCGGCATTCAAAGGCCCGCCGACCTCGACGCGGGGCGAGAACCCGAGCTTGTGCAGTAGCTCTTCGCAATCCTCCCAAGCGAGGCCAAACGCGCGCACGTCGGCCATCCCGATCCGGGCGATGACGCTCGAGAGCGTGGGCGCATCGCACTCCGCCAGTTCTCCATCCAACAGTACGCCCTCCGCCCAGTCCACCAACTGCGCGAGGGTCAGTTCGTGATGGAGCCAGGCCGCAAGTTTTTCCGCAACAGCTTGTTTCGTGATCGCCATGAAAAAGTACTTACAGTTTCCAGTGGCCTTTATCCACGGGGAATTTCTCGTGAATCTCCACCAGCCGATTCTGGTCATCGTAGACTTCCTGCCAGAAGCGAAGGGTCGTTTCACCGGCGTCCACTTCTTTCAGATAGCGAGCGCGCCAGCCTTGCCGTCCTGCCACCTCCAGCCAGTAGCGGCGTCCGCCGGACGGCAGCTCGTCCCACGCCCCAAACTTTCTTTCATTGTGCCCGCGCGTGCTCACATGTCGGAGACCTTCCGCCTCAGAGAATGTGCCGCAGGGGATAACTCGCGTGGGTCGCGCCCTCACAAGGGATTTCATCGAGACCATCGGCTACCGTCGCATCCCACTTCGACCAGTCTTCGCCGGCGGCTGCCATCTGCCGGTAGGTCTCCTCCCACGAAAGCTTTTTCAAGGGCGCCTTCGACCTGATCGCGATCTCGTGGCCGCGGTCCTCGAGCACCAGCCCCGCCTCCAAACCGTGCTTGCGGATGAGGCTCGCCGGCAGGCGAATGCCGCGCGAATTGCCAATCTGGGCGAGCGTGAGCGGAATGGTTTTCACAATGGACTTACCGTAAGAAACACTGGCAGCGAAGCTCAAGCAGCATCCCCCACTCGTCGGCTCGCCGTCCCAGAGGCGGGCCGTCTGGTCCATCCTGCCCGCCTGGAGCTTTGTCCCATCCGGGCTGAAAGCGAGGTCGACGACGCGGGTGCGCTTTCGGCGGCCGCTGCCGTCTGCTTCGCGAGCGCTCACGGCGCGATCCCCACGCTGCCGCTCACCCCGCCGGGGGCGGGGAGGCGGGGTGGCGGGGCGGCGAAGTAGAGGAAATAGCCGCCCGCCGTGTGCGTTTTTTGATAGACGACTCCGCCAAAGTTGACCGTCTGGTTGCCGACCGGGTGCTTGAAATTCCCGGTCAGCGTGCCGTTGCCGGCGGCCAGCACCACGGCCATGTTCAGCGTCGCTCCCGGTCCGGTCAGGGTGACTTTGTTCAGCGCATTCACGGTCGCGGTTTTGGCAAAGGCCGGCACGCCGCCGTCGGCGAGCGCCAGGGTGACGGCGGCAGGCGTCGGCGCGGCCGGGAGGCCAAGAATGTTGTCCGTGCCGAGCAGATAAATCGGGTGGGAATTCGTGCGCGTCGGCTTGATGGGGAGCGTCAATTTCGAGGCCGCAAAATCCACGCCGATGCCGTCGGGCCAACCGTCGGGATAGCAGGTGTCCTTGGGAAGGGGCAGCTTGTACCATTTCATCCCGTCGGCGCTGGCGTCCGTCTTCATTTGCGTGGGGTCGAAGACGACGGTGCCTGAGACGAAACCGAAGCCATGCTTCACCACATAGAGCGGCACGTAGAACGGCAGGGCGTTCATGCTCGAGAGCGGTCCGCCGTAGCTGAACAGAGTGCCGTCGGCCAGGCGTCCCACGGCCACCACATAGCCCGACGCCGCGAGCGTCGCCCGGGCCCAGCCGTCACCCTGCGGGAAGCGATCCGCGGCGAGACCGTGATTCGGCGCGTCGTTGTGGCGAAAGAGGGCGGTGTATTTGCCCTGGTTGCCGAGCGGGTCGGCCAGGGTCGTGGGCACGTTCTTAAACGGCGGAACGGGATTTTTCTTCGCGGTATAGAGTGTCCGGTCGGCGTCCGCCAATTCCGCCACGATCGTGCCGGCTCGCCGGAGCCGGCCGGTGATCCGGTTGCGGCCGGCATCCGTGTCCAGCGTCAGTTCGAGAAGTCCGAGCGAAACGTTCACCGGCCTGGCCTTGCGGATGAGCTCGAACGAAGAGGTCCGCAGCGCGCCGAAGCGCAGGCCGCCATCGGCGACCACGCGGCCGGCGAGCGGGATCGTCAAGCCGCTTAGTTTGATCCAACCGGTGAACGTCCCGGTCGCCAGGACATTGATCTGCACCAACCCCTCGTCCGCGATCGGGGCCGGCGAATCGACCGTCGCCGCCAGCAAGCCGC
Organism: Chthoniobacteraceae bacterium; assembly: GCA_035997375.1. Lineage (GTDB taxonomy): Bacteria > Verrucomicrobiota > Verrucomicrobiia > Chthoniobacterales > Chthoniobacteraceae > DASYIS01. Next base: position 2,551 of record DASYIS010000496.1, on the reverse strand, counting down.
GATAACTCCCGGCCACGGTGGCGAGATTGACGGACGGCGCCGCGCGCGTGAGGGTGATCGTATAAGATTGCGTGCTGCTCGGGTCCTGCGCCGTGACCAGGATGGCGATGGTGTTTGGCCCCACTTTCATGTCGAGCGGGCCGGTGGGCGTGCCGGAAATCGCCGCCATGCCGTCGATGTTCACGGCTGCGGCGCCATTGGCCGCGGTCGCGGTCAAGGAGATGGCCGCGGTTGAGTGCGGAAGGTCGACGGTGTAATGCGCCGTATTCGGATCAAAAGGAGGAGTGAGCGTCCCAGAGCTGCAGACCAAGGAAGCAAGATCGGCATCGGTGGAGATGAAATTCGCCGTGAGCGTCCGGTTGGCGCTCGCGTTAAAAGTGTAGCTCGCGGAGGTGCTGACCGGGATGCCGTCCTCCGTCCAATTCACAAATATATATTTCGCCGCCGGCACGGCCGACAGGGTGATACTCGAACCCAAGTCGAAGGTGCCGTCCCCGCCGGTCGTGCCGCCCGCGGCGGGCGAGGGAGCCGCCGTGACGACGGTCGCCAGGGCCGGCAGCGCATCGATATTTCCGCCATCGATCGCGGTGGTCATGGAGGCCAGCAACGCCTTGGCGGGATGAATCGCCGACAGCGGAGTCGCGGTGTCGAGCGCTTCGCGGCAAGTCAGGGCGATATAGCAGGAATTCAGGAGACCGATGCGCTTGCCGTCATAGCCGGGAAACGGATCGCCGCTCTTGAAGGGCCAGCTCGAGATCCAGCCGAGACCGTTGACGTAATAGCCGGCGCGATACTTGTCCAGCACCGCAAAACTCCAGTCCCGCAACGCGTCCGGGCACCAGCCAATCCGGCCCAGCACGGCGAACGGCGCGATCGAGGCGGTGGCCTGCCCCTTCGGCGCGGCGGCGCTCGGCGCCGGATCGGTCGGCGGTTCGCCGGTGAAATTTCCCGGACCACGAATCTGGATCGGCAAGGTGAAATCATGCGTGGTGGGGTCGAAGGCGACGCCGGTATCCATCGCCGGGCTGTATGGCGCATCCAGTCCCATCTCCATGCAGAACTGCCGGTTGGCCTCGGCCACCGCCACCGTCCCCAGGAAGCCGGTCGCTCCCGCGGCTTCCTCCGGGGTCACCGGGTGGCCGAGGATGGGCTGCAAGGCCCGCAGGAACAGCCCGGAATCAAAATCCGCCGACGGCGTGCCGATCCCGCGCCAGACCGAGGTTCCCGCCTTGAGCGCCTTCATGGAGGTGAGCAGCCCGGGCCGGCTGATCTGGCCGAGCGAAGCCATTGCGGTCAAGATCGTCCAACCTTCATCGCCCCGCGTGTCAAAATTTGTGTCGAAGGGATAGGTCCCGTCGAGGTTGCGGACCTGGGCGATGCTGCCATCCGGAAACGGCGTGCCGTTCTTATCGTGCGAGCCGTTTGGACGCAGGAACCAGGCGACGTTGACCTGGTTAAGAAAGGCGCCGCACTGCGCGACAATGTCCGGCCGGCCGGCGGCCGCCGCCATCGCCTTGATCAGCCAAACATTATGCACGCTCAACCCGACATCGTCGGCCGAGGGGCCGCCATCCATGCGCTCTGGAATCTCGCTCACGCGGTAATCCGCGCCCGTCTCGTCTTTGAGTGTATAATAGTGATATTTCCAAACGCGCTTGGTCGAATCGAAGAGCCGCGGGTCGGCCATCATCGCCAAAATGGAGGAGAGGCCATGCGCCACCCGATCCCACCGTTCCGGGTGTGATTTGGCGGCATTTTGCGCGATGGTTTGCAGCCACAGCGTCCACTCGTGGGGGTTCGAGAAACGGGCCGACGGCAGGTTGCCGTTGCCCACCCGAAAGGCCGTCACCGGCAGATCGAGCAGGAGGTTGAGCATGCGCGGATCCAGCACGCCGGCGATGGTATCCGCATAGGTCTGCTCGAGTTCCGCCGCCCGCACGGCCGAGAGCCGGCTGCGCGGTTCGACGACGAGCAGCATCGGCTGCACCGCCGGCGCGCCGGCGCCGCCCGCGGTGCGTTCCGTGTTCAGCGTCACGAATTCCGCTCCCGGTTTCGAAGAGGTCACCGCCAGGGCGACCGGGGTTCCCGCGGCCAGGTCGCGCCCGCGCGCGCCGGAAAGGCCGGCCCCGCCTGCGGTGCCGCGGAGGCTCACCTGCACGGTAGCCTGGGTGGGTGAGGTGATCGAGGCATTGGCCGAGACGGTGCCCGTGGCGCTCGCGATCATCAGCGGGGTTCCTGGAAGCACGTCCGCGGTTTGCGGCCACCGCGCGTAGAGCAAATCCGCGGGCGTGACTTCGATCCCGTCAAAATAAATGTCGGCGCGCGCCGAATAGATCCGGCCCGCGCGATCATGCACGAAAGGCGCGCCGGCCAGGGGCTCCCCGGACGGGGCGCTCCCGAGGACGACTCCTGCTTTCAGGTCGAGCAGGAAATCCAACGCGGCCGTGCTGATCCCATGCTCGGCCGTGCTGTCGATCGCGTAGCAGCTTGCGAACTGAGGCGACGCATGGACGGGCGCGTCGACCGAACCGTCGGGATGGAACCGCAGCAC
>DASYIS010000495.1:0-2372 GCA_035997375.1 Chthoniobacteraceae bacterium | reverse complement strand
CACGCATGCTGTCGCGCTTCTGCGTCCGTCCACCCGGCGACCACCCGGCCGGCCTGCCGATGCGGCGTCCACATCTCACGGCCCTCATCATCCTCCTACTCGCCGCCGGCTTTGCGCAGTGCGGGCTCCCGACGTTCCGCTTCCCTCAAAGCGGACACCGCTCCATGGTCGTCAGCGAGGTCTCGAAGCCCTTTTCCGTGTCGGCCGAGTCACGCGCGTTCGGCTTCCTCAACGGCGCCTGCTACGTGATCGTGGAGGGGGATCTCGACGGCGACGCCGTGCTCGAAATCACCACAAATCGCGGCCGCGACCAGCGACGGCTATTGCTCCGCGGCCCGCAGGTTGCCCGGATCAGCGGCGGCCCCGAGGAGTGGGTGGGCGACGTGCAGGTTCACTATCTCCCGACCTCCGCCAAAACGGGCCGGCTCTACGTCGCCCTCTACTGCGGCGCCGCCTTCACTCCCGAGGACAGCGAGCGCTACTCCCGGATCAGCCGGAGCAAACCGTAAGTGACACTCTCGCTGTTTTGTCAAGAGGACCGATTGACTCCCGGCTCTCCGCCCGGTAACACTCGACTTCCCATGAAACCCCTTGGCTTTGCCGTGAATCATCGATCCGGATTGCGCAACCTGCTGCTCGCCGCCCTGCTGGCGGGCGGGCTTGGCGGAGCCGTGCAAGCGGAGCCGCCCGCCGGCGGGCGGCTGCCGGCCTTCGGCACCGCCGGCTACCAGTTCAACCGTGCCAGCAAGGACGAGCACGTCGTCAAGGGCTGGCTCCCGAAGGATTGGGTGGACAACTCGAAATGGGCGGCGGTCAACGCCACCTACACCAAGCTCGACGACCCTCCGGAGAAGGGGGTCGGCGCCGTGCGCATCGAGGGGAAAAACATCGACTCCGGCCAGTTGCAGCTCACGACCTTTGAGGGCGACCTGAAGTACTTCAAGGGAACGAAGTACGTCGTCACCGGCTGGATCCGTGGCACGATGAATTCGACCGTCAAGGTGGGCCTGCGAGACGAGGGCGAACCGAAGGCTTTCCTTGAGGAAATCCACCTCACCGGCACCCCGGTGTGGCGGCCCTTCGAGTTGCTCTTCGCCCCGGAGAAGGATTGCGACGCCCTGCTCATGCTGGTGATGAGGGATCCGGGCACGGTGGACATCGCCGGCCTGACGGTTGCTGAGAAAAAGTAGACGCCGCGTTTTGGCGGGAGTAATCGGCAGCCTGCGGCGCGCCGCCGTTTTCTGATTACTGACCTACTGATTACTGACCTACTGATTACGGATTACTTCCCCGTCGCCGGAACCAGACGGTGGAGGAAAGCCGATTGAGGTTGTATCGTTCTTCCTCCATGAAAACCGGCCAGGTCAGCTCCACCGCTCTGCTCATCGCCCGCTCGCTGCTGATGGGCGATGCCACGCCGGCGTGGCGGCCGCTGCTCGTGGGCGACTCGGCGGCGCTCACGCGGCGCGTGCTTTCGTTTGTGGATGGGATGCCATGGGGCGACCTCATCCGGCGGCGGCCGGCGGTGCGCGCGATCCTGCGGGCCGTGGAACGGCTCTGGACGCCGGGTGCCTTCATGTACTGGCTGACGCGGAAACGCTGGTTCGATTTCTTCGCCCGCGAAGCGCTCGACGCCGGCTGCCGGCAGATCGTGGTCCTCGGCGCCGGCCTCGACACGCTCGCGCAGCGCTACCACGAGGAGGCGGTCTGCTTCGAGCTGGATCACCCCGCCACCCAGGAGATCAAGCGCGCCGCTTTCCCCGACGGTCCGGTGCTCGTGCCGCTGGATTTGATCGACACTTCCACGGCCGCGCTGTTGCGCCGGCAGCCGTTGTTCGACCCGGCCAAGCCGACCTTCTATGTCTGCGAGGGGTTGTTCATGTATCTGCCGATCGAGACGGTCGCGTCGCTGCTGCGCGAGCTGGCCGAGCTCAGCGCGCCGGGCAGCCGGCTGGCCTTCAGCTATATGGAGGCGCACGAAGGGCGGCCGCTCGGCTTCCAGCAGTCCGCCCGCCTCAGCCGCTGGTGGCTGCGCTGGCGGGGCGAGTCGTTTCGGTCCGGGCTCGCGCCGGAAAAGGTCGCCGGCTTTCTCCGCGAGCACGGCTGGGAACTCGCCACCCTCGGCTCGCCGGAGGAGACGCGCCGCCGCATGCTGGCGCCCTTCGGCCTCGCCGACGCGTCGCTCGCGACCGGGGAGTCGGTCGCCTCGGCACGGCTGGCTCCGCGGTGAGGGGGCGCGGCTGCCGCAGGCAGCCTTGGCCCGGGGAGCGCACGCGCCCCGCGTGCTGGATTCGGCGCCCTCCGAGGAGGCGGAGGGGAATAGCGGGGGATGGCGGGCGGGCGAGCCGCCGAATCCCGTTGTGCGCGGCATG
>DASYIS010000494.1:0-14673 GCA_035997375.1 Chthoniobacteraceae bacterium | reverse complement strand
CGTGAAGCCGAAATGCGCGAAGCGTCCGCTGACCGAGAGCGCCTGCTTCGAGCCGTCGGCCCACTCGACAAAGCAGAGCTCGGGATGCAGATCCGTCGTGGCGGCGAAGCTCACCAGCACATTCGTCCCCGCGAGGCCGGCGACGCGCGGGAGGCGGCCGGTGAGCGTGCGCGTCGGCTGGCCCGTATAGGCGGGCGGCGCGAGCTCGTAATTGATGGCGCTGATCTCGGGCAGATCGTCCACCAGCACGCGATGCGCCGGCGTGCGGCGGCCGCCGTACTCGAACTCATAGCTGAAGGAGTCGGTCGTCTTCTCGATGGTAAAAGCGGCCCTTTGCTGCTGCAGCAGGAGCGGCGTGTCGTAGCTCTTTTTGGTCTGGAGATCGGTGCGGCGCAGCACCACCTCGTGGCGGCGCGCGCCGACGGCTTCGAGGCTGAGGGTGATGGGCCGGCCGCGCACGACTGCGGTGTCGCCGGGCGAGACGCGAAGGTCGACGGGGAAGAGCGTGTCCATCACGGTCGCGTAGGCGTTTTGCAGGCGGTGCAGGCGCTCGGTGACAGCGGACGGAAAGATTACGAGTACGAGCAAGAGTAAGATTAAGACAGCGGACGCTGCGGCGAGCAAACGCCTGGTGCGCGTGAGGTCGACGAGCTTGGGCAGGCGAAGATCGGAGACGCGGCCGCGCGTTTGCTCGAGCAGCACGGCGACGTAATCGACCGCATAACCGCGCGCGCTCCCCTCATGGACTTCGCGGCCGAGTTGCAGCGCGCCGATGATCTGGTTGTCGAGTCCGCCGTGCAGCGACTCGATGACCAGCGCCTCGCGCTCCGCCTCGACGCGCTGGCGCAACGGATGAATCAGCCGATAAATCGCGACCGCGAGCCCGCCGCCGAGGGCGATGACGAACAGCCCGAGCAACGGCCAGGCGGGGAGCTTGAAGGCCCAATCGAGCGCGAACCAGAGCAGCAGCGCGCCAGGCAGCGCGAGTACCGCGACGGAGGCGGCGTGGAGCACGGCCCAGCGTTTGCGATAGCGGCCGAAATCGGTGACGGCGGTGCGCAGGCTGTTCAGCGACGGGCCGACGGTGGGCGCGGGTGGGGGCTCGAGAACTGTGCTCATACGAGGCCCCTCCGGTTTGGGATTAAGCCGCTGCGCGGCGCAGCCCAGTTGTAGCCACGGCCCTGTGGGCCGTCTGCGCGCGACCAACACACCCAGCATAGAACTCCTCTCGTTCCCAAAGTTAGCGAAGCGCTTTGGGAACGCGGCGCTGTCTTGAAACTCTGTTTCCCCCGGCGCGCTGATGTAAAATACGGGCGTCGCTTCAAGGACCGGGCCGTTTTTGAAACGGAGTTTCGGCGGCGGCTGCGTTCCCAAAGCGCTTCGCTAACTTTGGGAACGAGAGGGGAAGAACGATTGTTCCCAAAAGCACGCGCGACGGCATGCGCCGCCTTTCGCTCGTCACGCGGAGCGTGACGGCTACTTTGCTCGCTTGCGCTCGCTGAGACGGCCCATAGGGCCGTGGCTACAACGGTTTCTTTGCGCTCCACGCTCATACCAGCCCCCTCCGTTTGCGCAGCCAGGTGTCGAGGCAGACGAGCACGATCATCGCGATCATGGTCAGCGGGAGATTCCATACCGCGATGGTCGCGGTTTCGGTGACACGGCGTGGCGTGAGATCGAGCGCCGGCAGCAGCCCCTCCGCGTCTCCCGCAACAAACGCCGTGCCGCCGGTGGCTTTCGCGAACTCCGTCATGGCGGGGAGGTTCGCGCGCGGATCGTCGAGCTCCTCGAGACCGGTGCCGGCGGTGATCTTGTCGGTGACGGTCTTGTCCTTGTTGGTGACCGCGACCTGCCAGTCGCCCGGCTCATCGAGCGCGATGTCGTATTGATAGAGGCCGGGCGAATCGCGGCCGTCGCACGGGAGGAAGTGCGTGACGCGGCCGCTCGGGCTGGTGACTTTCACGCGTACTTCGGCGTTGCGGACCGGCTGGTAGACGCTGTCGACGAGGCGCGTGGAGAGCGAGATGGTCCGGCCCACGGCCGCGGATGATTGCTGCCGCAGGATTTGCGGGCGATCCGGCTCGACGCGCGGGTCGGGCGCGAGCAGGCGGAGCGCGTTGCCCCAGAACTTGCGGAAGTAATCTTCGCCCTCGGCGGGCCGCATCATTTCCCAACGCCACGTGGTGTCGATCGCGAGGCCGAGCACCTGGCCCTTGCCGACGTTTTGCAGCGCGATGATCGGCATCGGGCCTTCCGCGAGATCGCGCACGGCGAGCAGGCTGGCGCCCGGCTTCACCTTGCCGACGCGGTTGTTGCCGTCGAGCGACGGGAGGTCGAACCACGCCTCGCGATTGGCCGCGGCGTCGGGCGCCAGCGCCATGAGCGGGTGGCTCAAGCCGGAGACCGTCGGCGTGATTTTGAAGGTCTTCATGACCTGCGGCTCGTTCGTCGCCTCGATCGTGAAAGGGGCAAGCCGCGCGAGCGTGGAATCCTGATACTGGCCCGCCGCATAGACGCTGCGGCCGCCGAGCATCACGAGCCCGCCGCCGCGTCGGCTGACGAACTCCGCGAGCCATTGCATCTTCGTTTCCGCCACGTCGCCGCCCTCGCGGAAGTACGACCGCGGAATGTCGCCGAGCACGATGACATCGTATTTGTGCAGGTCGGGTTCGGCGCCGGGCAGGCCCTCGCCGGCGTTCTTGTGCTGCAGCGCGCCTTGGGCATACCAGCCACCCTTCGGCATCATGGTCAGCGTCGCGAGATCGACCACCGGATCGCGCGCCAGCCAGTTGCCGAGGATCTTCCGCTCGTCGCGCGGGATATCCAAATAGAGCACGCGAATCTTTGCGTTGAGGACGCTCACGCGATGCTCTGCGACCTGGAGGCTTTGGCTGACCGCGTCCTTCACACCGTCGACCACCACGCGATACGTGTGATCGCCCTCACGCTCCGGCTTGATGACGAACGAAATGTCCGCGGGCTCTTTGCCGAGGCGGACATTTTCGCGCACGGCGAGCGGCGCGACGACGCCCTCTTCCATCAAGCGCGCCGTGACGCTCTGCTCGCCGAGATCGTTGGCGGAAAGCGTGGCCGCGAGCCGCAGCTCATCGCCGAGGCGGACGTAATCGGCGGCGCTCGTGATCTTGACGCGAGCGAGTTTCGGCGCGGCGGCGGAGCCGAAGACGACGGGGAACACCGGCAGCCGGCGCGCGGCCAGCGCGGGCGCGAGCAGTTCGCCGCGATTGCCCGCGGTGTCGTTGCCGTCGGTCAGGACGATCATCGCGCGGAGGTCGTTTTCGCGACGCGCGGCGTCGGCGATGGCCTCGATGAGGCGCGTCGGGCGGGCGGGTTCCGCGTCGGCGTCGGTGTCGAGCTTCCAGTCGAAGCGGTAGCGGACGAGGTCGGCCTTCTCCGCGAGCGCCTTCAGCGGACCGCTGGCAAAGTCGCGTGCGGCGGCGAGGCGCGTCTGGTTGCCGGAGTCCTGCAAGCCCATGCTGGCCGAAGTGTCGGTGAGAATCGCGACCGTTGGCCGCAGCTCACGCTGGAAAGTGAGGCGCGCCTCTAACTGGCAAAGCATGAGCAGCAGCAGCGCGAAGCCCGCCACGCGGATGATCGCGAGCAGCGTGCGCGTCTTCCACGTCATCACGTTGTGCGGAAGAAAATTGAGCGCCGCCGCGGCGAGGCCGGCGAGCGCGAGGAGGACGATGACCCAGATGGGGAGAGGGGAAGCGGCGCGCCAGACCCAGTCGGTCACGCCCGAGATGGACGAGGGGGAGTCGATGCCGAGGAGGCGGAGGAGGAAAGTCATACGGCTCCTCCTTGCGAAAAGAGGTGGAACGTCGGCGCCGAAGGCTTTGGACTGCGGCAGCCTGCTGCCGCTTTCGTGGCAGTCGCCCCTACGGCAAGCTCAGGGCCTTCGGCAGCCTGCTGCGTGCGGGGAGGCCGTGGTCCGCACAGTCCCCTGTGCGGCCGGGGGAGTCCCACGGGGCGGGCGGAGCCGCTCAGGGACTGAGCGGACCACTGCTCCGCCCCACCCGCAGCAGGCTGCGGCCACCACAAAGCGGCAGCAGGCTGCCGCAGTCCAAAGCGCTGCGCGCTCGTGAGGCCGGCGTTATCAGTAGCTCCGAAGCGCTTGGTCATACCCCAGCCTCCGCGGCTCGCAGCTTCTCCCGCCGCGCGTTGAACAGATACCCGATGACCGCTTCCGCGAGGTAGGCGGCCACCAACAAAATGATGAGCAGCTTCCAAAGCTCGCCGCCGGTCGGCGCGAGTTTCGTGGCGTCTTCCAGGTTGGCGACGCGCACCGGGCCGCCGAGCCACTCGTCGAGCTGCGGCTCGGTGGCGCGCGCCATCTCGCTTTCGCGCGGATCGGCGTGGACGGTGAGGTTACGCGCGTAGCCGCTGACTGCGCCGACAGTGCGCGGCTTGTGGAGCTGGTACTCGCCCGCGGCCAGGCCCGGCACGAGGACGGTCTGGTCGGCCGCGATCGGCAGGCGGAGCGGCGTGGCGTCGGAGCCGGCGGTGCTCAGCTCCAGCTCGGTGGCGAAGGCGAAGCCGGGCTCGGAGACGTCGAGCGCGGTCGCTTGCTGCGCGGTGAGGACATCGGGCGGGAGGGCGCGGAGCTGGCCGGTGAGGTAATCGACGAGCCGCCACATGAGCGTGGGAAAGATGCGCGTGCGGGCGAGGTTGCCGCGGTCCAGCTCGAAGCCGAAGCTGAGCAGCGCCACGCGGCCGCGTTCCAGCGGCATCTCCACGGCGAGCGGCTGGCCCTCGGCGCCGGCGAGCATGACGGTGGCGGCGGGGGCGAGCGCGGGCAGCTCACGCACCTTGGTGAAACGCACGGTCGCGAGATCGCCCTGGAGCTTGTCGCGGAAGGACGCGAGCCATGGGTGCGGGCTGGCGCCATCAGCCAGCGCGAGCGCGGGGGTGAATTCCTTGTCGTTGCCGAGCTGCGCGGGCGAGAGACCGGGCCGCTGCGCATCGCCACTATAGAAGAGGCGATTGAATTGCAGCACATTCACGCCGCCGGAGCCGACGATGAGCAGCGAGCGGCCTTGGCGGACGTAGGTGTTGAGATCGTCCATGGCCTGTGCGGGCAGGCTCGTGACGTCGTAGAGCGCGACCAGTTCGTATTTGCTCAGCGTTTGATTGATGAGCGCATCGGGCGCGACGACGGTGGTATCGATGCCCGTGCCGTGCGCATGGCCGAGTTCGCGGCCGGGATTCAGAACGTAGCGCAGGATGGTGGCGCCATCGACCTTGCCTTCGGCGTCGTCAGTGGACTGCGTGGACGGAGTCGCCGGCTGACCAAGCGAGGCGAGCGCGCTGCCGGTCGTCACCACCTGCGAGGCGCCGTTCACGATGAGCACGCGACGCGTCTCCGAGACGTTGAGCGGGACGCTGAAGCTGTTGTCGGAAAGCAGCGCGTCGTCGTCCTTGAGCCGCGCCTGCGCGATCGTGCGGACGGAGCGATTCACCGGCGTGGTGAGATCGACCACCGCCTCCTCGCCCGGCTTGAGCGGGACTTCGCGCACGGCGGGATCGGGTTGATTGCCGACCGCGAGCTGAAGCTTCACCGTCTTCTCCTTGGTACCGCCGTTTTGCACGCGCGCGAGGATGTGCGCGTCGTCGCCGACCTTCACGCGGCCGCCGCGCACACTGGCTTCGGAGAGCGCGATGTTTTCGGTCGCGGCGCCGGCGAGGTCGATGAGGACGATCTCGAGCTTATCGCCGAGGCCGGAGCGCGTCCGGGCGAGGCGCTCGAGGTCGCGGCGGTTGCGCGCGGCGAAGGCGCTGGCGCGCAGATCGGTGAGGACGATGACTTGCGACTTCACCTCGCGCCGGCCATGGACGAGATCGCCCGCGGTCGCGATGGCGTGGAGCAAGCCCTGGCCGGAGCCGTCGGTCGCGGCGGTGCCGGAGTCGAGCGCGGCCAGCGCGGCGGAGGAGCCGGGCTGGAGCTCGGAAAGGACGCGCGTCTCGCCGGCGGCGGCCACCAGCGCAGACTGGCCGGGCGGCGCGAGCTCGCGCAAAAGTTCACGCGCTTTGCCGCGGGCGAGGTCGATCAGCGCGACTTCGCCGTCGCCCGTGGGATTCTTCACGGTCATGCGCATGCTCGCGGAGCAGTCCATGACGACCACGAGATTGCGCGGCGCGGGTGCGCTGGAGAGGCCGGGCGCGAACATCCGCGACATCGCGAAGACGAGCAGCAGCAGCACGAGCAGGCGCAGCAACAGTTGCCACGGATCGATGAGGCGCGGCGCGAAGACGTTCGTCCGCTCGTCTTTCATCAGCAGGCGGAGCGTCGGGAAATCGCGCACGGGAAACTTGTGCTTCGCGATGAGATGGAGCGCGATCGGCACGGCGAGTCCCGCGGCGCCGGCCAACATCGCTGGAAAGAGGAAGCTCACGGTGGAAAGGGATTAACGCGAGCGCTGCCGGCGGAAGAGGAGGTAATCGCGCAGCACCAGCTCGATCGGCTCCGAGGTGTCGATGAAACGGTAGTCCGCGCCGGCGCTGGCGCAGCCGTCCTTGATCGCGGCGCGGAATTTCTCCAGCCGCTCGAAGTACCCTTTGCGCAGCCGCAGCGGGTCGGTCATCAGTTGCCGGCTCGTCTCCAGATCGCGAAAGCTCGTGAGCGCCTGGAACGGGAAGGTCACCTCGTCCGCATCGAGCAGATGGAGCACGATGACTTCATGCCGCCGCGCGACGAGATGGCGGATGCCGTCGATGACCGATTCCGTGCCGCTGTGCGCATCGGTGATGAGCAGAATGACGCCGCGCCGCGTGAGGCGCTGGACGATGAGCTTGAGCGTCGGCCCGAGATCGCTCTCGCCGCCGGCCGCGAGGTTTTCGAGCTTGGTGAGGATGGTGAAGAGATGCCGCCGCCCCTGCTTCGGCGGAATGAAATCGCGCATCTCCTTGTCGAACGTGATGAGCCCCGGCGAGTCCTGCTGATGCACCGCGAGATGCGCCATCGCCGCCGTGAGATACGAGCCGTACTCGAGCTTGGTCAGCCGCTCCGGGTCCTCCGGTTTGTACCCCATGCTGCCGCTGACATCGAGCAGGCAGACGACGTTCATGTTCGACTCCATCTCGAAGCGCTTCACGTAGTAGCGCTCCGTCCGCCCGAGCATTTTCCAGTCGATCGTCCTCAACTCATCCCCCGGCGCGTACTCGCGATGGTCGACGAACTCCACGCTGTACCCGTAGTCCGGCGACCGGTGCCGCGAAGCATACATCCCCTCCACGAGCAGCCGCGCCTTCAAATCGATCCCGGCGATCGAGCGAAGAATCTTCGCGTCGAGAAACCGGGTGGGAGGCGGCTGGGTCATGCGTTGGGGGAAACGAGTCGGTCCTCTTGATAACCGGTCGCGGGCGGATGGGTTAGCGGAAAATGCGGGCGCCTGGTGCCGAGTTTGGGAACAGGGAATCCCACCGGCCAAGTTTGACCACGGCTCGTCCATGGTTATTCTCCCACCATGACTGCCACCGACATCATCCGGGAGATGGACGCCCTGCCGCCGGCGGATTTGGCCGCCGTGGTGCGCCACGCCAAAGAGCTCGAAGGGGTTCGCCAATTGTCACCGGAGGAACTTGGCGTGCTGCTCGACCAATATATCGAAGCGACCGACCCGGCCGAGGTCGCGCGGCTCAATCAGGCGCTCACCCAGGGCTTCTACGGCCGCCGCTGACGTGCCGAAGATCCTCCGCGCCCGCCTGCCAGACGCGGTGTGGCAACACCTGCTCACGCGCGCTCGCGAACGGGAATTCTCGACCGCTCAATTCATCACCTTTGCCGCCTGGCTCGACACGAACCCCGAAGTGCCGGAGCGCCACTGGTTCAAGCGCTTCCCCGGCATGACGGTTTGTGGCGAAGGTGAATTGGTGAAGACGTTCCTGCTGCCGGGCCAGGCGCCTCACGGGCAGGAGTTGGCTTGAAGTAACTTCGCCATCTCGGTCCTCGAAACCATCCAACGAATTCGAGGACGAGAACGAGTCACGACGCTACCCCTTGGGGACCCTCTCCTCCGGGATTATGCGCAGGCCGGTCTTGCGGGCCAGATCGTAGGCGCAAACAACCGCGGCGCCACAGGGACCGCCCTGGCCTTCACTCCAGAAATACGTGACTTGCAAAGCCCGTCTGCTTTTCAGCAAAAGGCACACCCACACGACATCGTGGCTCGAACTACGGCCGTCACTGTCGGAGCCCTCGAGATCGCGCGCGTACACGATGGCGGCAAAATCGCTGAACGGCCACGTCTCGCACGCATAAGGACGGCCAAACCAGCTTCGCTCGTAACTGACGGTGCCGGACGCCTGATCGACCCGCGTGTGCCGGTCGAGGGGCACCAGGAGCGCGCCCAGCATGAACATGCCGCCGACGACGTAGGGCAGCCAGGGGTGGCTGTCGTCGTTCGCGTTCATCGTTGGCCCCAGGCACCAGATCACCGTCGCCACGACCGCCATGAAGGCCGCCATGCAATACCGCGCGCGCGCGCCCCACTTGTGCCAGCCGTAATCAATCCCGCTTTGCGGATGCACCGCTGCGTCCGGCAGTGGCCCGGGTTGGATAAACTTCAGGTGGCGAAAAGCCTCCAGCAGCGGCCGCCATTGGTCCGGTTCGGTCTCTTCGCGGCATTGCGCATCCGCGGAGATTTCGCCCGCCGCATACCGCCGATTGATCTCGACCGGTGCGATCGGTTCCGAATCCAGATTCTGATCGCGGATGATGTATTTCATGAGCGGTCCGTCGGCTCCGGGACGATTTCGAGGACCTCCGGGATGGCGGCGAGGGCGTAGAGGAGATCTCGACGGTGCCGCTGCGGGATGACGAAAGTGACCGTCCCCTTGATATGGCCCTCGGCGGTCTCCAGTTGCTCAAACGTGGCCTGGCGGACGTGGTAGTCTTCCAGGATTTTCTCCACGCGAATGCGGGTCTTCCCGCGCGCCGGGTCGATGACGAAGTGCACGACCGAGGCTGGCACGCTGAGGATGTGCCGATTCTCCCAGTAGTAGATGCCGGTGTGGAGCAGGCGCACGAAGATCGCCAGGCCGAGGGCGGCCGCGACGTGGCCCGTGGCGGCGATCATGCCGATGGCGGCGGTGACCCAGATGGTCGCGGCCGTGGTCATGCCGCTGATGAAGCCCGTGCCGTGCAGGATCGCCCCCGCGCCGAGAAAGCCGATGCCCGAGACGATCTGCGACGCCACCCGGCTGGCGTCCCCGCGATCGGTGAAGGCGTAGGAGGCCATGGTAAACGACGCGGAGCCGAGGCAGACGAGCACGAGCGTCCGCAGCCCGGCGGGTTTTTCGTGCTTCTCGCGCTCCGCCCCGATGATCCAGCCGCAGAGCGCCGCGGTCACCGCGATGACGATTTCCAGGCCGGGAGCCGCTAAGGTCTCGCGGAGACTTTGGACGAGGAGGTTTTGCATGGGATGGCACGCGCAGGATTATTCCACGGTCTCGCGACCGTATAGTCGATCCCAAGTTCCGGGGCGACGTGGCTGCGGTGAATGGGAAGCGGCAGAGTGGGAGGTGGCATCACCTCAGCCTGGTTTGAAGAACCTGGCGAAACCCTTCTTGCGCAACCCGGTTTCGAGCTCCTGGTCGCCCGTCCAGAGCTCACCGTCGATCTCCAGGGTTAAAGCCACGTAGGCGATGTCGTCCTCGTCCACCTCGCGACAGAGTCGCCACGCTTCGGCCCAGCTTCCGATGCTGATCGATTCTTCGTCATGAAAGGTAATCTGCTCGAGCACCGTCCGCAGCAACTCGAGCAAGCTGTCCGCGTCGAGACCGGACGCTTCGGCGATGCGCTCCTTGTGTTTGAACAGTTCCACCATCACGTATTTGGGGCACGCTAACTCGACCTCGTCCACGCTGGACGGGCGAAGGAAACGGCCTCGCGGCGAGATCAGCTCCGAAAAGATGCGATTCGCATCGACCACCACACGCCGCTTCACGACTCCCCGATTTTCCCGAGGATTCGCTCGCGATTCCGGCTCCACCAGCCGGCGTCCAGTTCCTTCGCCAACCGAGTTGCATCCTCTTTCGTCATCCGACTTTGGCGGGCCGACCACTCGGACTTGAGCAGCGTCAGGAATTCCTCCCGCTTGTCGGGCGACAAGGCGGATTCAGGAAAGGAAATCACCACGCGACCGTCAGTCGTAAAGGTTTCAAGCATCGCGGACATGCAACCATCGTAGCGGATGCGGTCGCCATCATCAACCGCGAATGCCACGACCGCACGCCGGCCATCCAGACCAGCCTCGAGTGGATCGGCGCGCCGCAAAACAACGACCCCGAGACTTCGCGCCCGACCATCGAGCTCACCCCGCAACCCGGCCGGGTGAAGATCGAAGGCCGCAAGCCCGGCTTCGACGCGGTGAACATCTACTCGCGCAAGAAGGGCGACGTGCAATGGAAACTCATCGCCGTCCGCAAACGCAAATTCCCCTACTACGACGAAAGCCCCCTCGCCGTCGCCGGCACCCCCGGAAGTGCGCGAATACGTCGCGCACGGCGTGGTCGACGACGAAGAAGTCGGCGAGCCCAGCGAGATCAAGGAAGTGGTCTTCGCGGGGTGAGGGCGGGTTGGTTCAAACCCATCTGCCGCAAAACCGGCTGCGACGGCGTTGTCGCGCAGCCCGGTTCGGCGCGCTCTGCGAGCCGCCGATGCAAGGGGAGATGCAGCAGGAACGCGAGGAGGGGCGTCGGTCTGGGAGTAACAGAGCGAGGCGCTTACGTCGATGAAGCGATCCCAGAGGGAATTCTGCTACTTGGAGAACTGCCCCCATTGCCGTCGCCTACTTTCCCTCCACCGAAAGAGTTTGACGGCAAACGCCGAGCCACAGAGCTTCCGTGTGTGCCATCCGTCCAGAGCGACCAACCTGAACAAAATCGCAAGCGCACGGTCAAAATATCATGGAGTTGCAAATCCCCAAAGCACAGCAGGCGACACTTTTAGAGTTCGCCCGCCTGAGCGCCGAAGCCAAGCAAGCCCTTCTGGAAGCGTTGAAAACTGAATCTGGGAGCCTCAAGATTCAGGACACGGCCCAGGCTTTTTCAGACCGCAGCGGCCTTCCGATCAATTCGGCCGCTCCGATTGTATGGATGCTCCACAATATGTATTCCAGTCGGGCTTCGAGCGAAGTGCCAGTGGACGAGTTCGCCGACGCCGTTCTTCGTGCCACTGTTGCCTTCGAACCCTCTGGGTCGAGACTGACCGATGACGAGCGGAATGGTGCCCGAAACTTCCTCAAGGAGGCCCTTTCGATGGACGACACATTTGGTGTTTCGGCCAAGGCGCTGAGTGTTTCGCTTGATCAAGAACGTCTATTTACTGAATGCCGAATTCTGAGCGATATTCGTCCTGTCTTCGGTGACGATATCGACTCTGCGCCGAAGGCGACCGTAATCATTCACAAGCTGAGGATCAATTACAACGAAGGTGGAGAACTTCGCCATTTCTACGTTAGCTTAGATGCCGAGGATTTAGAGGCGCTGAAGTCGTCCGTTGAGCGAGCGCTGAAGAAGGATGCGGGCCTGAAAGCTTTTCTGAAAGGAGTGGTCCGATGCCTGTCCTAACTCCCGTAGTACCGTCGCATTCGCGAAACATTGGGTGTATCGGACTAGAAGGAATTCCAAACCTCAAAGGTCGACCGCTTTTTGAACTTGATAATATTCAGATCATTTGCCGGACGCAGGAACGCTCATGGAACGCTCATGAAGAAGGACATTTCCTCGCAAATTATTTTGCCGATCCTCACTCAACTCAGGTCGAATGGATTGATAACGCTGCCCGTTACGCCACTTGGTTTAAGTCGATGCTGCTTTCGCAGAAGGTGGACGACGGAGCTCTCGACCGCGTTCGGCAGCAACTCTATGCGTCGCGGGCCATTTTAGATCTTGAAAACGACTGGGATGATTGTGGAAGTCTCGCATTCGAGGAAAGCCATTGGCGAAGGGTTTTCGAGTTTGTCACTGGTTGCCTGAATTCGCTTTGGCAAAATCACGGCAAGACAATGCTTGCTCCGTCGATCGTACCAGTCTCTCAGGGCAGCATTGATATCCACTGGAAAACCGCCGAAAGCGAGTTGTTGATCAACGTACCTTCCGATCCGAGCCTGCTTGCCACATTCTATGGTGACAACTTCGGAAGGCAGAAGGTGAAGGGGAGTCTTGAACTCCAAGAGGATGATTACTGCCTTCTGCTATGGCTGAAACTAGCGAGTTAGGCTGGGAGCCACAGGCTATTCCAGATTTAGATACCTTGTTCAAGCGGGTTCCCGTCGCGCATATCCGGCCCGACGGGAACGTGGAGCCTGCTGCGTTTCGGCTCATTGATGGGGGAGTTTCAACCGAATGGAGTAGATTGGTATCTGGTCCAGAGGAGACAAGAGCGCGAGTGTTACACTTTCGACCAAACGCAGATGTGCTTCGATACGGTGTCATCAGCCTCTCAGTTGGGGGAATCCGGCGCTTAGGAAGCCACATGAAAGTTATCCATACTCCGGATAAGGGAAACAACAATCGCGCACATGCGGACATTGTCTACGAGCCCGACGATGTCGAGTATCGCGTACAGCTCTCTCGGCTTCCCTTTGAATGGGCCATTCATCCGGGGGCATCTTGAGGCAAATTGATTCAGCTAAATTGAGCAGGGATTGAGGCAAGGTTCCACCGGCGCACGACAGGGTTCACGTGCCCGCCTACTTCCCCGCCAACCCCGCCGGCTGCACCGGGACCGGCGTGAGCTCCTTGATCAGCTTGGCGGTCGCGACGTCCCAGACCTGCACGAGGCCGCTTTTCGTGCCGAGGATGAGGCGGGTGCCGTCGGCGTTGAGGGCGACGCTGAGGACGGGGGCGGGGACTTTGGGCAGGGTGGCTTTGCGGGCGCGGGTGGTGGTGTCGTAGAGCCGGAGCTCGGGGGCGCGGGTGGCGACGGCGAGGAGTTTGCGGTCGGCGCTGACGGCGAGGGCCATGATGGCTTCGGCTTGCGCTTCGAAGGGGCGGACGTATTGCGCGAGGTTGTTGACGGGGCGGGCGCCGTTGCCGGAGCCGCTGACTTCGATGCCGGTGAGGGCGAGCTTGAAGTCGTAGCCGGTGAGCGCGCGGGCGTTGCCGCCGGCGATGGCGTCGAGCGGATCGGCGACGACGGCGTTGATGCATTCGGTGGACTGATCGACGGAGCGCAGGAGGCTGAGGTTTTCGAGCGGAAATGCATCGGTCGGAGCGGCGATTCGCAGAGCCGCCAGCCCGGCGGGCTTGCTTCGCCGGCGCGGCGCGGCACACTGCGCGCATGCACTCCCCCGCCTCCCCCTCGTCCTCCGTCGCGTCGCCGTTCATCAGCCGGCGGCGGTTTTTGCAGACTGCCTCGGCTTCGCTCGCGCTCTCCGCGCTTGGTGCGGAAGGGGTGGAACTGGTGAATCAAAAGCCGAAGCGCGTGGGACTGATCGGGGCGGGTTGGTATGGGAAGAGCGACCTCTGGCGGCTCGTCCAGGTGGCGCCGGTCGAGATCGTCTCCCTCTGCGATCCTGATAAGAACATGCTGGCCGAGGCGGTGGAGATCGCGAGCCAACGGCAGAAGTCGAAGAAGGCGCCGCGCACGTATGGGGACTACCGCGAGTTGCTCAAGGAGAAGGACCTCGACATCGTGCTCATCGGCTCGCCGGATCACTGGCACGCCCTGCAGGCCATCGCGGCGATCGAGTCCGGGGCGGACGTTTATTTGCAAAAGCCGATCAGCGTCGATGTGCTGGAAGGCGAGGCGATCCTCGCGGCGGCGCGCCAGCACAAGCGCGTGGTGCAGATCGGCACGCAGCGCAAGAGCACGCCGCATCTCATCGACGCGAAGAAGCGCGTGGTCGACGCCGGGCTGCTCGGGAAGATCGGCCACGTCGATCTGTGCTGTTACTTCCCGATGCGCGCGAACGGCAACCCGCCGCTCGAGCCGGTGCCCGCGTTTCTCGATTACGAAATGTGGACCGGCCCCGCGCCGCTGCGCCCGTACGATGGGCTGCCGCACAAGCGCTGGTGGCGCACCTTCATGGAATACGGCAACGGCATCATGGGCGACATGTGCGTCCACATGCTCGACACCGCGCGCTGGATGCTCGGGCTCGGCTGGCCGCGGCGCGTCTCCTCGAGCGGCGGCATCTTTGTGCAGAAGGAGGGGAAGTCGAACATCGCGGACACGCAGAGCGCGGTCTTCGAGTTCGAGCACTTCAACTGTAACTGGCAGCACCGCTCCTGGGGCCTCGCGCCCGATCCCGATTACCCATGGGCGCTCTTCATTTACGGGGAGAAGGGCGTGCTCAAGGCGAGCACCATGCGCGCGGATTTCATCCCGCACGACCCGAAGGGCGAGACGATCCACTTCGACTGCCTGTTCGAGAAAGAGAAGTTCCCCGAGGACGTGACGGAGAAGGACATCGAGCTCAACGCCGCGCCGGCGACGCGCCTGCACATGCTGGATTTCCTCGCCGCCATTGCGAGTCGCGGCCGGCCGATCGCCGACATCGAGCAGGGGCATATCTCCACCGCGAGCTGCATCATGGCGAACGTGGCGATGAAGCTCGGGCGGCCGCTGAGCTACGATCCGGCGAAGCGCGGCATCCCCGGCGACGCGGAGGCGACGAAGCTGCTCGCGCGGCCGTACCGCGCGCCGTGGGT
>DASYIS010000493.1:0-25074 GCA_035997375.1 Chthoniobacteraceae bacterium | reverse complement strand
CATCGAGGGGTACCGCGGGCTCGCCATTCTCGCCAGCAACATGAAGAGCTCGCTCGACAGCGCCTTCTTGCGGCGGCTGCGTTTCATCGTGAATTTTCCGGTCCCAGGCGTCGAGGAGCGGACGCGAATGTGGCGGCAGATCTTCCCCGTCGCTGAGCCGGAGAAAGCGCGGCTCGGCGTCCCGGTCGAGGGGCTCGACTACGAGCGGCTCGCGCGGCTCAACCTCACGGGCGGCAACATCCACAACGTCGCCCTCCACGCCGCCTTCCTCGCCGCCGAAGCGCAAGCGAACGTGACGATGCCACTCGTGCTCGCAGCGGCGCGCTCCGAATTTCAAAAGCTCCAGCGGCCCATCAACGCCGCCGACTTCCACTGGCCCGCGGTCCAACCCAACGGACAGGCCAAAGCGCCGACACCCCAACCCCAGCCCGCATGAATCCGCCGCGCGAAATTCACCTGCACATCGAGCGCATCGTGCTCGAGGGCCTGCCCATGGAGCGAAGCCAGGGTGCTGTTTTCACCACCGCGCTGGAGGCCGAACTTACGAATGTGCTCACCGGGATTGAATGGCCGGCCCGCGCCGATTGTGCGCACGCGGTGCTGATTGGGGACCCGATTCAAATGAAACCGCGTGCCTCTCATTCACAGACGACAGGACAAATCGCGCAAGTCCTACTTAAGGCATTGACCCAAACTGCTTCTCTGCGGCCTCTCGCGAGTCGAACTCAAAAACTGGGCCAGCCAGGTTCTCTACCCCGCTCCCTGAACCCTGAACTCCTGCCATGAGCGAACGACCACCCATTCCGGCCATGGCACCCAACACCCGGAGCCGCGATGGATCGGCCCGCCCCGGCCTGCTGCATCGTCGCGCGACCGAGGCCGCCACCAGCACCATGGCGCCGCCCATCGTCGATGAAGTGCTCCGCTCGCCCGGCCGACCGCTCCCGTCCGCCACGCGTGCATTTATGGAGTCGCGTTTCGACCACGACTTCAGCCACACACGAGTCCATACAGGTCCGCGGGCCGCCGAGTCCGCCTCGGCGATCGGCGCGGAAGCCTATACGGTTGGACGACAGATGGTTTTCGGGGAAGGTCGCTATGCCCCGGAGACAGCGAGCGGAAAGCATTTGCTCGCGCACGAACTCGCGCACGTCGTCCAGCAGTCTGATGGGGAAACACCTCCGGGTTCCGCGTTGCGCGTCGACGCATCGACCAGCCAGTTCGAAGCGGAAGCCGATCGTGCGGCGGAGCAAGTCTCCAGTGGCGCCCGCAGCCCGTCCTCTCTTCGCACGGCTCGTCCCCAAGTGAACAGGAAGCCCCTTCCGCAAACGGCGGCCGAAGACGCCGCGGCGGTTCAGGCGGCTTACAAAGCTGCCGTAAACGCATCGAATTGGAAAGAAGTGGCGGAACGGCTAAATGGGTTTAACGAGGCGGAAATCGAAACGAAATTGGGGCAGTTCAAGCACGATCAACTCATCGAAATCCACGCGGCCGCGCTCGAAGGAGTGGGCTGGGGCGAGATCGCCACGGTGACGGCAAAGATTGCAAAGCTCGACACGGAGGCGGCACGCGTCGGCAAGTTGACCTTCGATTACAACTCCGCACGCCGTGCAGGCCGCTGGAAGGACGCGGCGGAATTTCTCAAAATCTTCAACGACGCCGACATCCGCTTGAAGGTCGGCAAGCTCGCTTCCTCAGATCTGTTGAGCTTGAAAGCCGGCTCCATCCAGGCTGTGCCACCGGACGGCGACGGCCGCGTGGTAAAATCGATTAAAGAAGTCCTCTCGGAGAAGGCAACCATGGAGGCTGAAAAAATGATCGGCCAGTCCATGACCTGGGTGCCCTCCGGTCCGGGTTCCGTAAACACGTTCGCCACTTGGGCCAGCGCACCCACCGAGGCCGCCGCCCCGCCTGTGTCGCCGAGCACCACCATTAACTGCTGGGAAATGGTGCTCCTGGCAGCGCATCGGGCGCAGGTGACAACATGGGACAGGATTCACAAGATCTACACCGTACCGCCTTTCGACATTGTGAAGGCCCTCAGCGGCGGATCGCCGACCACGTACAATCCTGGGAGCCCGACCACCCCCAGACCTTCCCGAGGTGACATTACGTTTTTCAATGGCGCGGCCCATGTTGCGCTGGCCAATGGAGTAACGGACATGGGCAACCGAAGCCAGATCATCAGTTTTTGGCCGCCGCCAGACGTGATGGGTGGCAGCGGCACCGTGGATAAAGTGAAAGTCACAACCGTTGAGGATTTGAATGACTTCTGGGTCCGCCGGCACCCTCCTTTCCTGATCACCTTCGCCAAACCTTCCTGGTAATGCGTGCGTCGACAAGTTCCACAGGGCCTGGAGAGGACTGGCGACCCACGCCAATCGTGTATTTGGCGAACCGTTTGTCTGACGGGGCAGCTGACGAATTCGTAGAGGCGCCGCGAAGCGGATTGTTAGATGCGTCTCCTCCGCGCCTCCTCCGGCTGCCAAGCATGCTCCGGGTAATGCCTTGGGGTGACATATCGGTTTTGACCGCCGTCCGGCTCGGGAAACGTTATCTGGTCGATTACTCTTCCACAGGAGAACTTAAACTCCGCCGTGAGATTCAGTGCCCTTCCGGAGACCCGGCGCAGTGGCGGGTCCAGGACTTCGCCCTCGACCGCGAAGAGAATGTATACTTCCTGGAAACATGTCTCGAAAGAGGCGCTACGCGCAATTGGTTGAGAAAATTGTCTCCCGCCGGCCAAGTATCATGGGGGCGCCAGGGTGGTTTCTCGGCGGAGCAGGATGATCTCGACACTTTGAGCGGCGATTTCAGACAGTTGTTGGTGGATGGAGCGGGAATTGCATATCTCGCCGCGACCCGCAACGGAAGGTTGGTCGCTCGTATCGACAGTGTCGCCGGGACGATGAACCGGTTTGCGGTACTTCCCCGCGAGGTGGGCGACGTTTGGATGGATTCTTTGGGTTCTCTTTACTATGTTCGATATTTGCCGAAAGAGGCCAAACGGGCTTGGATCAAATATCTTCCCGCTACCGCTCGTGAAGAGATAACCGTTGGAGAAGATGAAGCTTATTCTTTCCTCGGCTCCCCCATCGGTGTCGATGCGGCCGGTCGAGCGTACGCAACCAGCGGCAGGACCCTGGGGTGTTTGGCGAATGGCTCGATGTCGTTGCTTCGAACGTTCGACAATGTCGTGGTCGATGAGGCTGAACGTATCGTTTTCGAGAGTCGGTTCCACGAACAAGGCGGTCGCGGACAGGTAGTGGTGACTGCCTGGACCGAAAGGAAAGCGGACGAACGTCAGATCGTGCTTGAAGTGCCCGAAGATCTAATACGAGTTGGCGGCTCGCTGTGGTACCTCCTCTACCGGGACGACGCCGGGAATTTTCAGGTGTTTGGCAGCGAAACAGACACCCGGCGCGGGATATTAATCTCGTACTCTGCGGACGGTCGCCTCATTCAACAAACCAATCCCGCTCCCGATATCCATCTAAAAGAAAGCCAGCTCCAGGCGCCCCGGTCATGGCAGATCGATCCACAAGGCAACGTCTACCTTCCAGTGTTGGATCCCAGCGGAATCCACGTCGTGAAGCTGACGCGGCAAGCCCTTCCTAGGCATCAAGTTAGCAGCACCTGAATCTCGCAAGACACCTGTTTTCCCATGACCGCCTTCCCCAACTCCCCGCGCCTCCTCAAGGGCGGCCTTGTTTTGCTCGACCCGGACAGCGGGGCGGTGCAGCGCATCATCTCGCTGCAATACAATCCCGATACGCTGACCCGCTCCTTCCAGGTCAAGGGGGCCGGCGCGGAGAGCGGGGACCGCTCGGAGGCGCTCCGGTTGAAGGGGCCGCCGGTGGAGACCTTCAAGCTGGAAGTGGAAATCGATGCCACCGACCAGCTGGAAGTCGCCGACGCGCAGACGGGACAGTTGGGCCTGCATCCGCAGCTCGCGGCGCTGGAGACGCTGATCTACCCGACGAGCGCGCACCTCATCTCGAACAACAACCTGGCCGGCGCGGGGACGCTGGAAATCACCCCGATGCAGGCGCCGCTCACCATCTTCGTCTGGAGCAAGAGCCGGGTCGTCCCGGTGCGGATCACCGAGCTGAGCGTGACGGAGGAGTCCTTCGATGCGGCGCTCAATCCCCTGCGCGCCAAGGTGAGCCTCGGCATGCGGGTGCTCAGCGTCGACGACGTCGGTTTCGATGACCGCGCGGGCGGTCTGTTCATGAGTTTCCTGCGGCAAAAAGAGCAATTCGCCCAGCGCGCGACCGCCGGCACCCTGGGCGCGCTCGGCATCGGAGGCCTTCCATGAGCGATCCCCACGAAGCACTGCAAGCGATGTTGCAACCGGCCGGGACGGCCAACACCCTCTTCCCGCCGAACAGCCGGTACTGCGGCCTGCCCATCGCCTCCCTCGAGGGACCGGACGGCGGCGAGGTCGTTTACCTGCGCCGGCGTTTCGTGCCCGCGCCGGAGAGTTTCGCCACCGTGCAGGAGCACGTCGTCGTCCAGGGCGAGCGGCTCGATCACATCGCGGCGCGCTACCTCGGCGACCCGGAGCAGTTCTGGCGCCTGTGCGATGCCAACGGCGCCGTGCGGCCCGACGTCCTCACCGGGACGATCGGCCGCCGGCTGCGCATCACCCTCCCCGAGGGGATTCCCGGAATTCCAAATGCTTAAGGGGATCAATCTCACCCTCATGATCGGGCCCGTGGTGCCGCTGCCGGTGCCGCGCGAGGTGCTCGATGCGCTCACCAGCGTCACGGTCACCGTCGCCTCGGGCGACACCGCGAGCGGCTTCGAGTTGCAGTTCACGCTCAGCCACCGCTCGCCGCTGCAAACGCTCTTCCTGCTCGCGGGCGGGGCGATGCCGCCCATCCTGCGGGTCGTCATTGTGGCGACGATGAACAGCACCCCCCAGGTCCTCATGGACGGGGTGGTGGGGACGGTCGACGTCGTGCCGGGCGCGTCGGGCGATTCCGTCCTCACGGTCAAGGGGAGCGACCTGACCGCCGTCATGGGGTTCATCGATTTCAGCGGGCTCCCCTACCCCGCGATGCCGACCTTCGCGCGCGTCGCCCTCATCCTCGCCAAGTATGCCGTGCTGGGCATCGTGCCGCTCGTCATTCCCTCGATCATCTCGGACATTCCCATCCCGATTTCGCGCATCCCGGTCCACCAGGGCAAAGACCTCGACTACGTCCAGAAGCTCGCGGCGGAGGCCGGGTACGTCTTCTACCTCGACCCCGGCCCGGTGCCGGGCGCGAGCGTGGCCTACTGGGGCCCGGAAATCAAAATCGGCGTCCCGCAGCCGGCGCTCAACATCAACATGGACGCGCACACGAACGTGGAGGCGCTCCGCTTCACCTTCGACAAGGAGCACAAGAAACTGCCGGTCATCTTCTTTTATGAGGAAATCTCCAAGGCGATCATCCCCATCCCGATCCCCGACATCACGCCGCTCAATCCGCCGCTCGGCCTCATCCCGCCGCTGCCCCCGAACATCGAGCCGCTCGCCGAGACCGTCTTCGAGTCGCCCTTGAAAGCCGTCATGATGGGGCTCGCCGAGGCCGCCCGCAGCTCGGATGCCGTCACCGCCACCGGCAGCCTCGACGTGCTGCGTTACGGCCGCATTTTGAAGTCCCGCCAACTCGTCGGCGTCCGCGGCGCGGGCGTCGCCTTCGATGGCCTCTACTACGTGAAAAGCGTCACCCACAACATCAAGCGGGGCGAGTACAAACAGAACTTCCAGCTCGCCCGCAACGGCCTGGTTTCCACCGTCCCGAGAGTCGCCGCATGAGTTCGCCCCGCAAATATTATGGCAAATTCCGGGGGACGGTTTTCAACAACATCGACCCCGAGCAGCGCGGCCGGATCATGGCGATCGTCCCGGCCGTCTCGAAGATCATTCCCACCTCCTGGGCCATGCCGTGCGTGCCGATGGCCGGCAAGGAGCAGGGCTTTTTCATGGTCCCGCAGCTCGGGAGCGGCGTCTGGATGGAGTTCGAGGAAGGCGACCCGGACAAGCCGATCTGGGTCGGCGGTTTCTGGGGCGTGGTCGCGGAGGTCCCGAAGCTGGCGCTCCTCCCACCGGCGGTGCCGCCCGGCCAGACCGTCGTCCTCCAGACGACCGGCCAAAACGCGCTCGTCCTCAGCGATTCCCCGCCCACGCCGCTTACCGGCGGCATCGTCCTCAAGAGCACCCTCGGCGCCTCCATCGTGGTCAACGACGCCGGCATCTTCATCCAGAACGGCAAAGGCGCCTCCATCACCCTGGTCGCCAACGCCGTCACCATCAACAACGGCGCCCTCGCCGTCATTTAACGCCATGCCCGGATTTCTCCTTCACGTCGGCGCGACCGTCACTTGCGCGCATCTCGGCCCCGCCCAACCCGTCACGCCCAATCCGCGCGTGCTCGTGAACGGAATGCCGACCGTGCTCCTCACCAGCCAATACGTCGTCGCCGGCTGCCCGTTCCCGCCGGTCTCCGGCGGACCGTGCGTCACCGCCCAGTTCATCACTTCCGCCACCCGCGTCACCTCGAACCTGCAGCCGCTCCTCCTCATCGACAGCCAGGCCATTTGCGCGCCGACCGGCACGCCGCTCCTCATCACCGCCACGCAACCGCGCGTCACGGCCATCTAAAAGCATGAACCTCGATTATCCGTTCCAGATCGACGCCCGCGGGCGGATCGCCGGCACCGGCGACAACGATCATATCCGCGACCTGATCGAGCAACTCCTGTTCACCGACCCGGGGGAGCGGGTCAACCGGCCCGACTTCGGGAGCGGCCTGCGGCAGCTCATCTTTGCGCCGAACAGCCAGGAACTCGCGGCGGCCCTCCAGTTCACGATGCGGGGCGCGATCCTGCGCTGGCTGGGCGACCTGATCGACCTGAACGCCCTGGAAGTGCAGGCCGTCGACGCGACGCTGAGCGTGCTGGTGAGCTACACCATCCTGCGGACGGGCGAACGCCGCACCGACACCTTTGAGAAAGGAACGCCCTGATGCCCACGCCGACCCTGCAATGCCGTGTCGAACGCCGCCACGCCCGGGTCCGCCGGGCCAAGCTCAACGGCATCGATTACATCGAAGTGACCGGCGCCTTCGAGCGCCGCGAGCTCCACGTGTATTTCATCGCCGCGGCGCCCTCGCATCTCTCCGCCAGGAATGTCGTGATCGAAGGGGGCCGCCGCCTCGGCGGGCTCCGCGTCCAGGAGGTCGAGGTGCTCCCCGCCGCCGGGCCCGATGAGGACGCCCGCCTGCGCGTGTTGCTCGAGGCCGCGGGGGACTTTTCCACGTACACCCTGCGCCTGGTCGAGCTCGAGCACGGCCGCCCGACCGCGAAACCGCTGCGCGGCTTCGATCCGCGCTACAGCAGCGCGCCCTTCAGCTTCCACAGCGAGTGCCCGCGCGAGCTCGATTGCCGCCCGGATGCGGCGTGCCCGCCCGCGCCGCTGACCGAGCCGGCCGCCAATTACCTGGCCAAGGATTACGCGAGCTTCCGCCGGCTCCTGTTCGACCGGCTGGCGCTCATCATGCCCGAGTGGCAGGAGCGGCACGTGCCCGACCTCGGGGTCACGCTGGTGGAGCTGCTGGCGTATGTCGGCGACTACCTCAGCTACGAGCAGGACGCCATCGGGACCGAGGCGTATCTCGGCACCGCGCGCCGGCGCATCTCCGTGCGGCGCCACGCGCGGCTCGTCGACTACACCTTGCACGAGGGATGCAACGCCCGCGCCTGGGTCTGCCTCCAGGCGACGGCGGATACGACGCTGGACATTTCGAAGACGGCCTTCGCGGCCGGACTGGGAGAAGACCTCACCCAGCTCCTGGACGACGAGCTCAAGCTGCGGCCGGCCGGCTCTTATGAAATCTACGAGCCGCTCGTCGCCCCGGGCACGGTGGAAATCGCCGTCTGGGAGAGCCACAACGCGATCGACTTTTACACTTGGGGCGACGAGCAGTGCTGCCTCCCCCGCGGCGCCACCGGGGCGACCTTGCGCGGCGAGCTCGCGACGGCCGGGAAGAAGCCGGCCGGCAAATCCCTTCATCTGCGGCGGGGCGACGTCCTGGTCTTCGCCGAGGTCATCGGCCCGCGCACCGGCAGCGCGGCCGACGCCGACGCGGCGCGCCGGTGGGCCGTGCGGCTCACGCGGGTGGAGCAGGCCCGGGACGCGGTCACCGGCGATTGCGTGGTGGAGATCGGCTGGGCGCGCGAGGACGCCTTGCCTTTTTCGTTCTGTCTCTCCGCGCGGCTGGACGCGCCGGATTGCCGGGTGCTCGGCGGCATCAGCGTGGCGTGGGGCAACGTCGTGCTCGTCGACCATGGCGCCACGACGCCGGAGCCGGGTCCGCTCGCGCCGGTCCCCTGGCGGAACGTGCCGGGCGCCTGCAGTTGCGAAGGAAGCGTACTCGAGACCGGGCGCGTCCCCGGCCGGTTCGAGCCGACTTTGAGCATGGGGCCGCTCACCTTCAGCGTCCCCCTCGCGGCCCGCGCGCCCGCCTCCTCCATGCTGACGCAGGACCCGAGGGCCGCGCTGCCCGGTCTCGCTCCGCTCGTCGGCGTTCCGGATGTCTGGCCCCCGCGGGAGGGAATTTCCGGCCCGGAACAACTAGCGGTGCCGAAACCCGTGCCGGAAAAATGGAAATGGATTCCGCAACGCGACCTGCTGGCCAGCCAAGCCGATCAACGGCACTTTGTCGTCGAGATCGACAACGAAGGCCTCGCGCATTTGCGCTTCGGCGACGGCCAATGCGGACGCCGGCCCGATGCCGGCACGATTTTCAATGCGCCGAGCTATCGCATCGGCAACGGCCCGGCCGGCAATGTCGGCGCCGGCGCCATCTCGGCGCTTGTTTCCAAGGAGGTCCGCAACGGCCTGGTGTCCAAGGTCTTCAACCCGCTCCCGGCGACCGGTGGCACCGCTCCCGAGCCGATGGCCGAGGCGAAACTCTACGCGCCGCACGCCTTTCGCAAAGAGATCCAGCGGGCCATCACCGCCGACGATTACGCGCGGTTGGCCGAGCGGCATGGCGGCATCCAGCGCGCCGGCGCCGCGTTGCGGTGGACCGGAAGTTGGTACGAAGCCCAGGTCGCGCTCGATCCCTTCGACAGCGAGGAACCCGCGGCCGCGGCGTTGCGCGGCGTCGAGCGGTGGCTCCAGCGCTTCCGGCGCATCGGGCACGATACCGCCGTGCAGCATGCGCGGTACGTGCCGTTGCGGTTCAAGCTCCACGTTTGCGTGCAGCCGCAGTTCCAGCGCGGCCACGTCGAGGCCGCCCTGCGCGATCTCTTCAGCGAGCGCCGGCTGCCGGGCGGGGCGTTGGGCTTCTTTCACCCGGACCGTCTGACCTTCGGGAGCAGCATCTTCCTCAGCCAAATCCTGGCCGCCGCCCAGGCCGTGCCCGGCGTCGCCTCCGTGAGCGCCCTGGAGTTCCAGCGGCTCGGCGAGCCGCCGAATGGCGAAATCGCGGAGGGCGTGCTCCCGATCGCGCCCCTCGAAATCGCGCAACTCGACAACGATCCCAATTACCCCGAGCGCGGGCTCTTCAAACTTCAACTGCAAGGAGGACGCTGACCATGGATTGCGATTGCTGCACCGGCACCCAAAGCCTGACTCCCCAGCCCACCGTCAATCGGCCCGGGCTCGACACCCTGGCGGTCCGCATCGGCACCCAAGCCGGCTTCCTCGAGACGATGAAGGCGCGGCTCTCCGCCGCGGACCTTCCGGCGCTGGCCAGGCTCGTGACCCGCGAACCCTCGGACTTCGCCATCGCGCTGCTCGACGGCTGGGCGACGATCGCCGACGTGCTCACCTTCTACCAGGAGCGGTGGGTGAACGAAGGCTACCTGCGCACGGCCACCGAGCGCCGCTCCGTGCTCGAGCTGGCGCGGCTGATCGGGTACGAGCCACGCCCCGGCGTCGCCGCGAGCGTCCACCTCGCGTTTACGATCGACGCCGATCGCTCGGTCACGCCGCCGAAGTCGATCACCGCCCTCGTGCCGGCCGGCACCCGCGTCCAAAGCATCCCCGGCCCGGGCGAAACGGCGCAGAGTTTCGAGACCTCCGAGAAGATCGAGGCGCGCACGGAATGGAACAACCTCGCGCCGCGCACGACGCGACCGCAGACCGCCGCGGAGCTGCAGGCCACCCTCACCCCGCGGATTTTCCTGCAAGGCACGAGCACCAACCTGCGGCCGAACGACCCGGTCATGCTCGTGCTCCCGAATATTTCGCCGTTGCCGATGCGGGTGACGGACGTGCGCCCGGATCAAGCAGCAGGACGCACGGAAGTCGGCCTGCGCCATTGGCGGACGGCGGAACAGGTGGTCGAAGCCGTGGGCTCAGCCGCCGATTACCTCAGCAAGGTGCCGAAAGTTGTCGCCGGCGGGCCGGCCAATGCAACGGTCAATAAGACGGTGACGCTGCTCAAGGATCTGGCGCACGCGGCCCTGAAAGCGACTCCCGACGAGATGCTGAGAATTCTCAACAAGGACGTGCTGCCGGGAATCAAGCCGGCGACCGCGGGCGACGAGGCGGAGAAGGTGTGGTTGACGAAATCTCTCGCGCAAATGCAGGAGGCAAGGGACATCCTGCTGGTCCTTCTCTCGAAGAAGAAGGAGAGTGATGATAAGCCCGGCTTGAACCCGAAGAACCTTTTGTCCGCCCTCAAAATGCGGCCGTCACAGCCGCCGGCCAACGCTTTGCAGCTCCCGCGCGACCCGGCCGGCCTGCTCGCCGCGAACGCGGATCTCGGGCCGCGGCTGCTCGCGGCGACCTCGCCCGAGCTGGCGGACACTCTTTTCGCCGGGCTCAGCGCGTGGCAGGTGTCCGAGCGCGAGTCGATTCACCTCTACGCCCTGCGGGCGACCGTGCCGCTCTTCGGTCACAATGCGTCGCCCAGGCCACTCACCTTTGCTCGCGGCGCCGTCACCTCCACGGGAGAATGGCCGCTGATCGAGCCCGATGCGGATCCGCGCAAGGAGCACGAGATCTCGGACATCCTCAACCTGGAAGGCAACCTCGACAAGCTGGCCCCCGACAGCCTGCTCGTGGTGCAAACGGCGCGCACCCCCCTGACACCGCCGCGCGTCCAGACGTTCCGCGCCGGCGCGGTCACGGCGGCGCTCTCCCGCGCCGACTACGGGCTCAGCGGCTCGATCACGAAGGTTGCGCTGCAATCCTGGTCCTCCGAGCAAACGGCTACCTGGATCGATATCGACAGCCCCTCGGCACATCCGGACGACATCGAGGCGCTGCGCCAGACCGTAGTCTTCGCCCAAAGCGAGGAGCTGCCGCTCGCGGAGGAGCCGATCACGACGCCGATCGGCGCCTGCGGAGACGCGGACGGCGGGGCGACCGAGATCGAGCTCGACGGCCTGTACGACGGGCTCGACCCGGGCCGTTGGCTCATCCTCACGGGCGAGCGCCTCATCCGCGGGACGAGCGGCGTCCTCGGGGGCGAGCTCGTCATGCTGGCCGGCGTCTCGCACCGGGTCGACGGCAACTTGCCCGGCGACAAGCTGCACACCTACCTCACCCTCTCCGCCGGCCTCGCCTACTGTTACCTCCGCGAGACCGTCGTCATCTATGGAAACGTCGCCAAGGCCACCCACGGCGAGACGCGCCGCGAAGTGCTGGGGAGCGGCGACGCCGTGCAGGCGATGCAGCAGTTCGACCTGAGGCAGCCGCCGCTGACCTTCGTCTCCGCGCCCACTCCCTCGGGAATTCGCAGCACCCTGCGCGTCCGGGTCAATGACGTGGAGTGGCACGAGGCGGATTCGCTGGAAGGGCTCAGGCCGACGGATTGCCGCTTCGTCACGCGGATCGACGACGACGGCACGACCACGGTCCTCTTCGGCAATGGCCAAAGCGGCCGGCGGCCGCCCACCGGCTCCGCGAACATTCGCGCCGACTATCGCAACGGCATCGGCCAGGCCGGCAACGCGCGGGCGGAACAGATCGCGCTCCTTTCCTCGCGGCCGCTCGGCGTGCAGGGCGTCATCAATCCGCTGCGCGCCTCCGGCGGGGCGGACCGGGAGACGCGCGACGAGGCGCGCGCCAATGCGCCGCTCGCCGTCCAGGCGCTCGACCGCCTCGTCTCGGTGCAGGACTACGCGGACTTCGCGCGCACCTTCGCCGGGATCGGGAAAGCGAGCGCCCGGCGGGTGAGCGACGGCGGGCGCATCCTCATCCACCTCACGATCGCCGGCGCGGGCGACATTCCCATCGACGAGCAGTCGGACCTCTTTCGCAATCTCAAGCAGGCGCTGGGCGATTTCGGCGACCAGGCGCTGCCGGTCAAGCTGGCCGCCCGCGAGTTGCTCACGCTTTCCCTCGCCGCCCGCGTCCGGGTGCAGGCGGACTACGAATGGGAAACGGTCGAGCCACGGGTGCGCGCGGCCTTGCTGGAGGCGTTTTCGTTCGGCCGGCGCGCGCTCGGCCAGGGCGTCGCCAACAGCGAAGTCATCGCCGTGATCCAGCGGGTGCGCGGTGTCGAGTATGTGGATCTCGATGCGCTGACCGGCCTCGATCCGGCGGTCATCGCGCAGCAGGTGAGCGCGGCGCTCGGCGGGCCGGCGGCGGCCGCGCTTCTCCAAAACGACTTCGGCGTCAAGGCCCGCCTCGCCCGTCCCAATCCGGACCCCGGCGACCCGCGCATCCTGCCGGCGCAGCTCGCGATCCTCATCCCCGGCGCACCCGCCACGCTCCGCCTTTCCGAGATCTCCGCATGAAAACGAATCCCGATCGCCTGTTCGATTTGCTGCCCGTCGTGCATCGGCAGCGCGACGCGGCGCTGGGCGGCCCGCTCCGGGCCGTGCTGGCCGTGATCTCGGAGCAGGTCGAGCTGCTCGAGGATGACCTCCGGCAGACGTACGACAACTGGTTCATCGAGACCTGTGAAGATTGGGTCACGCCCTACCTGGGCGACTTGATCGGCTACCGGCCGGTCAACGATCCCGGCGCCGCTGACGATCCGAGCCAGCCGGACAATCCCGCGCTCGATCGCGTCCTGGTGCCGCGGCGGGAGCTGGCCAACACGATCGGCCTCCGCCGGCGCCGCGGCACGCTCGCGCTCCTCGAGTCGCTCTCCGGCGAGGTGGCAGGCTGGCCCGCGCGCGCCGTCGAGTTCTTCCGGCTGCTGACCTGGAACCAGCACGTCAGCCATCCGCGGCCGGGGCGCGGCCGCACCGTGAGCCTCCGTTCCGGCGCGGCGCTCAGCCGGCTCGGCGGACCTTTCGATGAGACGGCCTATGGCGCGGGCGTGCGCCGCATCGCCTCGGCCGGCGCCGCGGGCCTGCACTACCCGCGCAGCACGGCGCTCTTCGTCTGGCCGCTGCAGGTCTTCTCGATCACCTGCGCACCGGCCCGCATGGTCGAGACCGCCAAGCGCCGCAGCTACACCTTCAGCATGCTCGGGCACACGGCGCCCCTCTTCACCCACCCGGCCCCGGAGCTCGAGCCCACGCACATTGCCGGGGAGATCAATGTCCCGGCGCCCATCCGGCGGCGCGCGTTCGAGCGCCGCGCGCCCGGCCCCGGCGGCCACCTCCTTGCGACCGCATCGCCGGACTACTACGGAGAGGGCAAGAGCGTCGCCATCTGGGCGGCGAACTGGCCGAAACGCGGAGCGCCGCAGCCGGTACCGGCCGAGCGTGTCATCCCCGCCGACCTGAGCCGGTATCACTACAAGCCCAAGCCCGGCACGGTGCTCGTCGATCCCGTCCTCGGTCGCATGGAGTTCGCCCATGACCCGACCAGCCCGAGCGAGCTCAAGGAAGTCCTCGTCAGCTACTACTACGGCTTCAGCGCGGCGATGGGCGGGGGCGAATACCCGCGCGCGCTGACGCAACCGGCGGGGAGCCGGCTCTTGCAGGTCGGCAAGGGCGACGGCGCGCCCTTCCACACGATCGAAGCGGCGCTGCAGAAATGGCGCGAGGAACGCGAGGAGTTGGTGAAAGCGAATAGGCCGCTCGCCGCGGTCATCGAGATTATCGACAGTTCCGATTACACGGAATCGCCGACGATCGAGCTCCTGGCGCGGGAATACCTGCAACTGCGCGCGGCGACGGGGGCGCGCCCCGTGCTCCGGTTGCTCGATCAAAAAGTGAGCGGACCCGATGCGCTGGCGATCAGCGGCGGAGACGGCAGCCGCTTCACGCTCGACGGGCTCGTCGTGACGGCCAACGGGCTCCAGGTCACCGGCCCGGACCAGGACCGGCGCAAGGAGGCGCTCGCCGAGGCGAAGAAAGCCCGGGAGGAGGCGCTCAAGTATCCCACCCCGGCCGCCGAGGAAGCAGCCGCGCTCAAATGCGCCGCCGTGCCGGGGGATCTTTGCGATGTCACCATCCGCCATTGCACGCTTGTGCCGGGCTGGGAGCTGGAGTGCGATTGCACCCCGTGCCAGGACTCGATGCCGAGTCTCGAGCTGGTCGGCACCGGCGCCTGCGTCCGCATCGAGCACAGCATTCTCGGCCGGATCCACGTGATGGCCGACGCCGTCCGCACCGACCCGCTGCGGATGCAAATCACCGACAGCATCTGGGACGCGATGAGCGAGGACGGCTATGCGCTGATGGGCGCCGGCGAGGGGACCGCCCATGTCTCGCTCACCGTCGCGCGCTGCACCGTCCTCGGCAGCGTGCGGACGCACGAGATCGTCCTCGCCGAGGACAGCATTTTCACCGGGTCGCTCCACGTGGCCCGCCGCCAGAGCGGCTGCGTCCGCTTCTGCTACGTGCCGCCGGGCGACTGCACCCGCACCCCGCGCCGCTACGAGTGCCAGCCGGACCTCGTGTTGCAAGCCGCGGCCGACCAGGCCCGCGCCGAAGGCACCCCGCCCGCGGAGGCGGCGACCGCAGCGGAGAGCGAGCGGCTGCGGGTCCGGCCCTGCTTCTCCAGCGTGCGCTACGGCTTTCCCACCTACGCCCGCCTCGCGCCGGGCTGCGCCGTCGAGCTCAGCCAGGGCGCGCAGGACCGCTCGGAGATGGGCGCCTTTCACGATCTTTTCCAACCGCAGCGCGCGGCGAACCTGCGCGCCCGTCTCGAAGAATTCACCCCCGCCGGCGCCGAGGCCGGCCTCATTTTCACCGCCCTCGACCTTCCATGAAAAACGACATCAGCCGCCAGTCTTTCGATCCGCGCAAACACTTCAGCCGCGTCCTCCAGCAGCAGGGGCGCGTGCATCTCGAGTCCGATTGGAACGAGCAGATCTCGATTCTCCTGCACTACATGCGGACGCTGGCCGCCGATCTCATCGGGCCGCAAGGCGGACCGGAGGCGCATTGCGGTTTCGAAATCATCGACTTCGGGACTGCGGACGCTCCCGCCAATCGACCCGGCAAGCCTTGGTCCGAGGCCAAGGCTGCGGACTTGATCAAAGCCGGGTTTTATGTCGCCCCCGGACGCTACTACGTGGATGGCCTGCTCTGCGAGAACGACCGGTATCTCCCGTACACCGGGCAGGACGATGGTCCGCTTGACGTGGTGCCCGACAAGCTGGACGCGGGATCCTACGTGGCCTATCTCGACGTGTGGGAACGCCATATCTCGGCGGCGGAAGACGCGGACATCAGCGAGGTCGCCCTCCACGGGCTGGACACCGCCACCCGCGCCAAAATTGTCTGGCAGATCAAGCTCCTGCCGCTCGCACCCGCCGCGATCCTCGATTGCGGCACCGGCGTGGAAGCGCTCAAAACGCTCCGGCGCGGAAATTTGCCGCGCCTGCGAGCCCGGCTCAAGCCCGGCGAGACTTCCGAGGATCCCTGTACGCTTTCGCCCGATGCCCAATACCGCGGCCCGGAGAATCAGCTCTATCGGGTCGAGATTCATCAGGTGATCGACAAGGGAAAGACGGTCACCTTCAAGATGTCGCGGGAAAACGGCTCGGTCGTCTTCCCGGTCCTCGAGTACGCGAAAGACGACAGTGCCGGACAAGTCACCGTCACCCTGGCGCACTTCGGCCCGGACGCCTGGCTCGGCCTGCGGGAGGGGGACTGGGTGGAGCTGGTCGACGATGTCTCGACGCTGCAAGGCCGCGCCGATCCCCTCTTGAAAGTTCACGCCATTCAGCGGGACGACGGGATCGTGACGCTCCTCGGACCAAGCACGTTTCCTTTCCAAAAAGGAAAGCACCCCCTGCTGCGGCGCTGGGATCAAAGCGCCGCCCATGCGGGCCAAAACCTCGGAAAGGATGGAACGCTCCCGGTGACCCTGTCCACCGGCGACGACAAGTGGATCGACCTCGAGTATGGCCTGCAGGTCCAGTTTCGCCTGCCCGATGGAGCCGGCTTTCGTCCTGGCGACTACTGGCTGATTCCCGCCCGCGTTTCGGACCTCGCGGCGGGCGAGGATGGTCTCCTCCTCTGGCCCGAGCTGACGGCGGCCGACGGAACGAAGACCGCCGCCGACCGTCCGCCGAGCGGGATCGTCCACCATTACGCGCCGCTCGGCATCGTGACGGTCGCCCCGAGCGGGCAGCTCACCAGCAACCCCGATTGCCGCGTGAAGTTCGCCCCCTCGAAGAGCGCCGGACAGTTCCCCGACCTGGCCGCCGCGCCGGATTGGCTGGAGTAGCACGCGAGCCGGGCGCCGAAGAACCTGAACTCACTCCCCGATGCTCGAACATCTCGACACCATCTTCGCCTTCGCGGTCATCCTGGCGGGCGTCAGCCTGCTCGTGACGGTCCTCGTGCAGCTCGCCGAAGCGTTCCTTGCGCTGCGCGGCAGCAATTTGCGCTGGGGGATCAGGACGCTCCTCACCGACGCCGACCCGCTCCTCGGGCCGTACGCGGAAGCGATCGCCGAGGGGGTCCTGCATCATCCGCTCATCTCGGACTCCACCATGTCGACCGCCTTGCCGCGGCTGTTCTCCCGCTGGCGGCTGGCCACCACCATCCACAAGGATGAGCTGATGGAGATCCTCCGCGCCCTGGCGCAAGCTCCGTCCGCCGGCGCGCCCCCGCGCACGGTGCAAGCCTGGCAGGTCGCGTTGCAAAAGTCGTTCGACCGGCTGGCGCCCGCGCCCGCGGGCCAACTACTGCTGGCCGTCCCAAAACTGAAAGCGGTCTTCGCCGACGACCCCGACCAGTTGGCACTCGTCCTGGCGCCCCTCTTGTCGGCGGCGGCCGAGGTCCCGTCGAACATCGAGCGGTGGTTCGATCCCGTGATGGACCGCGTCTCGCAGCGCTTCACCCAGCACGCGCGCCTCTGGACGGTGATCTTTTCCGTGCTGCTCGCGCTGGCCCTCCATCTCGATTCGTTTCAACTGCTCACCCAGCTCTCCACCGATTCGGAGTTGCGCGCCCGCCTCATTTCCAGCGCCGATGCCTTGACCCACACCGCCGACGAGACGCTCGCCCGGCCCGCCGGCTCCCTGCCGGGGGAAGCGATGAAAAAGCTCATCGCCGCCCATCCCGCCGAGCTCGGCGCGCTCGATCCGCTCCCCAATCTCCCCGATTTCGGCGCGGCCAGGACCTGGCTCACCGCCCAACTCCGCGATCATGCCATCGCCGCGCCCGAGACCTACCTCCATGAATACGACGCGCTGATCGAGGAATCGTTCCGCGGCAGCCTGGCGGGGCTTCGCTCCCTCCTGGACGACAAACTCAAGTTCCGGCTCGTCCCCGACCCCTATCCGGTTCCATTCTACAATTACTGGACCCCCAGCTGGCTGCACCTTTGGGGCGTGATCGCCAGCGCGGCCTTGTTGAGCCTCGGCGCGCCTTTCTGGTTCAACG
Source organism: Chthoniobacteraceae bacterium (assembly GCA_035997375.1). Lineage (GTDB taxonomy): Bacteria > Verrucomicrobiota > Verrucomicrobiia > Chthoniobacterales > Chthoniobacteraceae > DASYIS01. The sequence continues at coordinate 7,323 of DASYIS010000493.1, read as the reverse complement.
TGCTCAAGACCCTCGGGAGCCTTCGCCCCAGCCTCGCCCGGAAGGAGCCCCCGCAAGGAACGGAGAATACGGGGGCATCCAGGTAAATTCGCAGGCAAAAATCCGGAGGACCCGCCAAAAACGAACCGGCGCGGCTCCGAGAGGGAAGCCGCGCCGGGGTTTGTGATTGTGATGGAATCCGCGCCTACGAGGAGGTGACGAGGACGTGCGAGTCGGTGCCGAAGATGGAGTTGACCGGCAAGCTGGCCGACACGAGAGCGCCGTCGACGAGGCGGCCATCCAGCACCGGCACGATGGGGATGACGCGCAGGCCCGTCTTGTCATCGAGGACCAGGCCGTCGGGCTCGCCCGAGCGATATTCCGGGTGCTGGGGGTCGGCGACGCCATTGGCGTCCGCCTTGTCGGTGCCGACCTGGAAGGGGGCGGTCGCGTTGGACGGCTGGACGTTGATCACCCTCCGAATGGCGGCGATCTGGTCGACGCTGCCCGCGACGGCGGACTGGATCGAGCTGGCGCGGATGCTCACAAAATCGCCATTGATGCCCGAAAAGACCGGGATGCTCCGATAGACGGCGTTCCCGAGGTCATCGTAGCGGACGAAGACAGAATTCAAGCGGCCCGAGGCGCCGACGACGGCGCCGACGTTGCCGTGGCTGTCATCGATGAGAGAGACGTCGGTCGGCGAGCGGAGGACCCGGTCGACAAAGGAGGCCATCGTTTCGCCCCCGAGGACATCGTTGTAGCTCTTGATCGCGACGAAGTGATCGGTGTTGCCGATGTCGCCCTGCACCGTGACGTTGGAGATGGAGCCGCCGACGCCGACGTACTTCACGCCCTCGGTGTTCTTGCGGGAGCCGAAATTGAGCGAGTCGCCGCCGTTCCCGGCGATGAGGTCGAAGTGAACCCCCGTGCCGGCGGTCTGGACGAAGTTGGTGATGCTGCCACCGGCGCCGCCACGGCCGATCGCCCCGCCGAAGGCGGTGGGATTCGTGGGCGTGTCGCCGAGGAAAGCGCCCGCCGAACCGCCCGAACCGGCGATCACGAGACCCTTGCTGCCGACGGCGAGCGCGAGGGTTTTCACCGAGCCGCCGGCGCCGCCGACGAGCAAGCCGTTGCCGCCGGCCCCGGCGGAGACCGCATAGATGCTGTCCGAGGCGGTGGTGTTGACATTCAGGACCGACCCGCCCACTCCGCCCGTGGCGGAGGCGCTGTCGCCGCCGGCCCCGGCGACGATATGGTTGTAGCTGAAGTCGGTCACCACCGGCGTCCCAATCCGGTGCGTACCGCCCGAGGAGACGCCGAGGTTCTGGACGTTGCCCCCCGCCCCGCCGTTGCCCTTGGTCCCCTCGCCGCCGTTGCCGGCGATGAAGACGAGCAGCCCGGGGTTGTCGCGGGATTGCTGGTTGATGAAGCCGGAGATGATGCCGCCGCGCCCGCCGATCGTGCCGTCGCCGCCGTAGCCCGCCAGCATGACGATATCACCCGCCAGGAGATTGTCGCCGCTGCTGTTGGCGCCGCCCGTGAAGGCGCTCACGTTCAGGACGTCGCCCCCGGCGCCACCGGGACCCGCGGCGGCCGAGCCGCCATGGCCGGCTTCATAGTCGATGAGACCGCCCGAGGAGCCGATGAGGTTGATGTTGAACTGGCCGTGGTAGTTGAGGATGCTGCCGCCGGCCCCGCCTTTGCGGATGCCGTTGCCACCGCTGCCCGCGAGGAGAGAGACCGCGTCGGAAAGGTCGTCGGCGTAACCCTTGAGCCCGTGGCCCGTGATGGAGCCGCCACTCCCGCCCGTGAGGCCGTCGCCGCCGTTGCCGCCGAACATCGAACCGAAGACCGTGGAACTGTTCGAAACGCCACCGCCCGCGCCGCCGGCACCGGAATTCCCCGTCCCGCCGTCGCCGCCCACCAGGGCGATCGTGCCAAAGAGGATCGTGGCGTCGGGATTGAAGCGAACGGCGACATTGCTCACCGCGCCACCCGTGCCGCCGAGCGAGAAGCCGTTGCCGCCCCGCCCTCCGATGAACTCCACGGTCAGGTCGCCGACCGCGGGGAGGGTGTAATCGATGGCGCCTTCCAGGCGCTTCCCCGTGTCGGTGAGTTTTCCGCCGCCGATGACGCCGCCGTTGCCGCCTTTCCCGATCTGCCCGTCGCCGCCGTCTCCGGTGGAGATCTGCACAAAGTGCTCGGAGAGCCCGAACTGGAAGCCGTCGAACTCGGTCCGGAGGCTCGCCTCGAAGAAGCCATTGAAGGACTTGACGTAGGCGATGTCGTAGGTGCTGCCGAAGTTCAGGGCGGGGTCCACCAGGTAGGTGTCAAACGCTTGCTGGCTCTTCGGGTCCGTGGGGCCGCCCAGGAAGGTCGACTTGCCTCGGACGCCAGGATTGCCCACCAGTGCATTCGAGGAGACGCCGACATTTTCGATGATGTCGACATCGACGAGGCTGCCGCCGCTCAAGACGACCACGTCGGTCATCGCGCCCAGGCTGTTGGGATTCGTGCCACGGATGGCGGTCGGTGAACCGCCGAGCGAGTAACCCGAATTGTCCTTGGTCGCGGAACCGGCATTGGTCAAGGCGAACGAGCCGCCGTTGCCGACCCCGCTTCCCTTGAACCCGACGAGGTACCCCGTCGGCGTATCCGAGAGCCCGATCCAGTCCGCATTCTGGTCGGAATTGAAATCGATGACCGCGAAGTCCTTCAGCGTCGCCGTCACCAGCGTCTGTTGCGTGAGCGTGCGGTTGGTGTCGACCTGCTCAAACTTGATGGCCCCCAACTCCACCGGTCCGAACGGCTTCGTGTGGAAGTCGAACATGCGAATGAGCGAAGCGCGGGGAACGCTCCCCGCCGGCGGGACCACGCTCGAATTGCCGGTGACGCTGCCGAGGACCAGGGTGCCGTCCGTGATCAAGGTGTTGACGACGTCGAAGGAGGATGTGGTATTGAGCGCGGTGGCCTGGATCTTCGCGTTGGGCGAAGTGCCGAGCGTCACGAACGGCAGGAACGCGTTGGCGATTTGTCCATTGCCCGCCTTGGTCCCGAAGTCCGCATAGAAGTGGCCGGTCGAAACGCCGTCTTCGATGTCCGGGGTCATCACCATCAGCACTTGCTCGATCGTGGCCCCGGCGGGGCCGGTGACTCCGATCAGGCCGCCAGTAATGTAATCCGCCGTGAGCGCGATATCGGTGTGCCCGTCGCCGTCGAAATCGCCGGCCGTGATGGAGGTGATCGGGTTGCTGGAGCGCCGATAGCCGAAGGCATACGTGAACGGGCTGTTTGGATCGCCCGAGTCGAGGCCCGGAAGCGGACTGATCAGCGGCGAAGAGAAGCCTTGGAACTGATCGAAGCCGTTGTTGTTCTTGTACTTGGAAAGAAAGACCGTCAAGCCGGAGAAGTCGCCCGCCTGGGCCGAGCCGACGATGATATCGGGATGGCCGTCGCCATTGATGTCGGCCACCGTCACCGCCTGGATGTTGGCGGGGCCGTCCAGCGAAATCGGGCTGAAGAAATCGCCGATGCCGTTTCCGAAAGCGACCCAAAGCTCGTTCGGCAGCGCGTTCGTGTAGACGATGTCGTTGTTCCCATCGCCGTCGAAATCGAAGGAATTGGCATTGCCGATGACCGAGGCTCCGATGAGCAGACCGGTGGTCGGGTCGTGCGCGCGATCGTGCGTCGTGCCGACGACCGCCAGCCCGTACGTGATCGCGGTATCGGGCGAACGCAGGATCAGGTTGGTCAGGCTGGCGCCGTTGCCACCCCCGCGGAAGCCGGTGCCGCCGTCGCCGAGATTGATCGTGAGGCCGGCGTTGATGTTGAGGTTGGAGACCTCGGACACCCCTTTGCTCACGTTGACCGTCGCCGTGCCGAGGCCCAGGGTGCCGCCATTGCCGCCGAGGCCGTTGGTCCCCTGCCCGCCGTCGCCGGTCTGGATGAGCACCTGGCCCGTCGCGGAACCGATGTCGGTGAAGTTGATGATCGAGCCACCCGCGCCGCCCGTCGTCCCGCGGCCGCCGTTCCCCGCGACGATGTTGTAGCCGCCGGCGTCGTCGCCGTTCATCGTCACGTTGGAGATGTTGCCGCCCCGTGCGCCCAAGCCGCCGTCGCCCGCGTAGATGCCGGAGAAGTTGTACGCGCTGGTGCTGGACACGTTCACCACGTCGCCGCCGGCCTGGCCCGTCGGCGGGGTGAAGACGCCGATTGTCCCCTGGACATCGTCGTTGTGGGAGTAACCGAAGCTGAAGTATTCGCCGCTGGCCGCGGTGCCGGTGTGAATGGCGCCCACCGTGGGCTTGGTGGCGACGTAGTAGTTCGGCCCCGTGCCGGTGTCGCCGAAGAGCACCTTTTGCAGCGCGACGCCCGTCGTGTCGATATGCAGGCCGCTCGTCGGGTCTCCTTCCACGCCCAAGCCCTTGCCCGCCAGGATTTCTCCGAAGATGGAGTAGCTGGTGAAGGCGATGCGCAGCGACACCTCGGCCGCCGTGCCGGGAGCGCCGTCCGTCGTCGTGAGATCCGCCGGGACGAGGCTGCGCATCGTGATCGAGTCGATGCGCGAGTTGTTGAGCACGCGGCCGTCTCCATGCGTGACCGGGTTGTTCGACGCATTGTTGTCCGAGTCGCTCAACGTGGTGTCCGAATCCAGGTTCGTCACGATGTCGCCGTGGATGTCGACGAAGCTGATCAACCGCAGGCCGTCGCCCGCGGCGATGCCGGTGATCTCGTTGTAGTCGACCTGGCCGTTGTTGTTGAGATCCGTCGTGAAGACCTCCGCCGTTCCCTTCTGGACGAACATGAGGTACTGTCCGCTCCGGGCGCCGGCGCCGGTCGTCAGAACCTGCCCCGCCGTGAGGAGGAGGGGGGTGTTCGTGACCGCCGTCACGAAATGCCGGTCGGTAAACTGGTTCTTATCCCAGGCGAGTTCCGCATCCTTGATGGTGGGCAGCGGGGCGGCGACCGCCGCCGGGGCGATTCGCGACTCGAGCGCTTCGATGATGGGGCGATACAGTTTTTTCTTGGACATGGCTGAAGTTTCCGGGGTTGGAGGAGTGGTAGTGCAGGCTGAGGATCGAATCAAATGTTATTATTAAACATTTTATCAATCACCCGGCGCGGCGGGTCGAATTTCGGCAGGAGGTTAGCGACCGTTAATGTTGTCGAAGAAGAGGTTCCCTCCGACGGTCTTGTCCGGGTTCGCGACCAAGGCCGCCTCCGGGATGAAGTTCGTCGTTTTCGGGTCGATCAGCTTCGCCATCACGATCCCGTCGATCGGGATATCGCCCTCGGTGAAGGGATTGCCGGGACTCGCCACGGTGGGCAGGAGCGGCACGTTGTTGACATCGACCGGCACTCCGTTGAGCAAATGCGCGCCCGCATTGTTGGTCAGGTCGAAGAAGTGGAAGATGTTGGAGTCGATTTCGTTGAAGTCGGCGATGGCACCGACGAGGCGGGCGTTCGCAAACTTGGCGGCGTCGAAGGCCCCCTGGATGGTGTAGCTGATGGTCTGCTCGTCGCGGTGGTTCGCATCGCCCACGACGGTCTCCACCACGTTGTTGGGGAGCAGGTTCTGCTTGGCCACGAACTGGAGGGGCGGCAGCTCGCGGTCTCCCGCGAACGTGACGAAGAAGCTGCTGTCCGGATTGACGGTCACCGTCCGGACGCCGCCGAAGTCCTGCACCGCGCTGAGGTTGTCCAGCGCGAGGCGAATCTGGTCGGCGGTCGCATCGGGCGGCAGATCGACCGTCCGCTCCGCACCGATTTGGATATAGAATTTGCCTTGGGCCGCGAACTGATCCGTCCGCAGTTGCTGGTGGACATTGGTCGTCTGAATCGAGGAAACCTGATCGCCACGGTCGGTGAAGGTGACCGCGAAGAGGCCGTTGGCGCCCGTGAGCGCCGTATCCGAGACCGAGACGTTGTCGAGGGCCGACTCGACCTCCGTGATCGAGGCGTTCGCCGGCACCCGCACCGAGTTGCCATCCTTGGAGACGTGGGCCTCGATCGGCACCGGGGAGCCGGCGCCGAGGTAGTTGATCTGGAAGACGCCCGGGTGGAGCATCGCCACGTTCACCGGAATGCTGGAGATGCTGTTGATCGCAAACTCGATGTCGGAGGCCGCGAAGAACGGGAAGTCGTCCGTCTGCACCTCGAAGCTCGTGTTCGTCCCGTCGGTGAAGGTGAGGAACCCCGTCTCGTTCTGCAGGTTGTGGAGATCGAGGATCTGCTGCTCGTGGACGGCGACGCTGCCGGTGATCGACGGCTCGTCGGCGAAGTTGTTGAACTTCACGTCATAGCCGGAGGGATTGAACTGCGCGTCGAAGGTTTGCGTGACGGTGACGCCGCCCGCCTGGGTGACCGTCGGCAACCCATTGAGCTGGGCCTCCACCTGGCTCGCGGTGGCGTTCGCCGCGATCGGCGACGTTTGCTGGCCCATGAACGAGAGCCGGTAGCTCGGCGACCCCTGCCCGGCCAGGCTGGTCGTATCGATGTGCTGGATCTCCTGGTTCCCCGCCTGGGCGAGGATGAGGCCGGCATGGTCGACCGTATCGGCGAACTGCACGTCGAAGAGGCCGTTGCCGCCGGTGACCGTCACGTTGTTCGCGCCGGCGAACTGCGGGAGGTTGTCGAGCGCCGTCTGCACGTCGGTCGCGGTGGCAAACCGCGAGAGCGGAACCGTCACCTCGCCGTTGTACGAGAGGTTGAAGGTGCTGCCCGCCGCCCCGGAACCCTGCAGCGTGCTCAGGTCGATGTGCTGGACCTCGTGGGCCAGGCCGCCGTTGCTTCCCCCCATCGTGGTTTCCGTCGTCGCGAAGCTGGTCGCGCCGATCTGGCTGACATCGCCGCTGTTGTTGAAGGTGACGTTGAACGTGCCGAAGCCGCCATTGACGGGGGCGCCGCTGCCAGTCACCGAGACTCCGCCCGGAACGAGGCTGTCCAGCGCTGAATCGAGGATGGCCGCGTTGGCCGCCTGATCCGCGCCATTGAGGGTCACCGTGGCAAGGGAGCCGCCGAACTGCACCTGGAAGGTCGAGCTCGGCAGGCTGTTCAGGTCGAGCTTCTGCACTTCCATCTGCGGGTTGGCGCCCTTGGTGGTCTCGCTCACCGGGAGAGAGAAGAAGTTGAAGCTGTCGTCCACATTGAGCGTCGGCTGGTCTCCGCCCTCGTTGAACGTGACGTTGAACACATGGGAGCCCGCGGCGGTTTCGCTGACCGAAACGGAGCCGCTATTGCCCGGGGCCAGCGCCTGCACGCTCGGCAAGCCGTTCAGGTAGTTCTGGATGTCCGAGGCGGGATTCGCTCCCTGCACGGACAACGGCCCGTTCTCGTCGCCGT
>DASYIS010000492.1:0-5044 GCA_035997375.1 Chthoniobacteraceae bacterium | reverse complement strand
CGGCGCTGCTCCGCGGTAGGACGGCGCACGGACTCCGGCTCGTGACCGCACTTCCCCCTCGCCTCCGCCAAGCCCGCGGACTACACCCTCCGGTTCCCCTATGCGAAAATCCCTGTTCGCCCTTATCTGGCTCCTCGTGGCGCTGCTCGGCGCGTGGGCGTATTACCACATCGCGAGCACGCGCCATGAGCCGCTGAATTCCGGCTACATCCTCGTCGCCGCGATTTGCACTTACACGATCGGCTTCCGCTTTTATGCGAAGTGGATCGCCGCGCGCGTGCTGACGCTGAACGACCGCCGCGCCACCCCGTGCGAGGTCCACGAGGATGGGAAGGACTTCGTGAAGACGAACAAGTGGATCGTCTTCGGGCATCACTTCGCCGCCATCTCCGGCCCGGGACCGCTCGTCGGGCCGGTGCTCGCGGCGCAGTTCGGCTATCTGCCGGGGACGCTCTGGATTCTCATCGGCGCGGTGCTCGGTGGCGCGGTGCAGGATTTCGTAATCCTCGTGGCCTCGATGCGCCGCGACGGCCGCTCGCTCGGCCAGATGGTGAAAGACGAGCTGAACACGACCGCCGGCTTCATCGGCGTGGCGGCGATCCTGGCGATCATGATCATCCTGCTCGCGGTGCTGGCGCTCGTCGTAGTGAAGGCGCTCGCAGAATCGCCGTGGGGCGTCTTCACCGTCGGCGCGACGATCCCCATCGCGCTCTTCATGGGCGGGTATCTGCGGTTCCTCCGCATCGGCAAAGTGATGGAGGTGTCGGTCATCGGCGTCGGGCTGCTGCTCCTCGCGGTCTGGGGCGGCAAGCTCGTGCATGCCGACGCCTACTGGCATCAAGTCTTCCTTCTGAAACCCGAGCCGCTCGCGTGGACGATCGTCGGCTACGGCTTCCTCGCGAGCGTCCTGCCGGTCTGGCTGCTGCTCGCGCCGCGCGATTACCTGAGCACGTTCATGAAGCTCGGGACGATCACCGCGCTCGCGATCGGCACCCTGCTCGTCCTCCCGGACCTCCACATGCCGGCGCTCACGAAGTTCGTCGACGGCGGCGGGCCCGTCGTCCCCGGCAGCGTCTTTCCGTTCTGTTTTATCACGATCGCGTGCGGCGCGATCAGCGGTTTTCATTCGCTCATCTCCAGCGGCATCACCCCCAAGATCATCACGCGCGAGACCCATGCGCGCTCGGTCGGTTACGGCTCGATGTGCCTGGAATCGTTCGTCGCCATCATGGCGATGATCGCGGCCTGCACGCTCAGTCCGGGCGTCTATCTCGCGATGAACATCCCCGGCGGCGATCCGGAGGCGACGACACAAGCGGTGGCGAAAACGGAACTGGTGGCCTGGGGCGCGGTCGTGAACCCGGTCGCCGGCGCACCTGAGTACGAGATGCGACCCGTCGCGATTTCGCCGGTCAGCATGCAGGTGCTCGCGCATGACATGGGCGAGGTCTCGCTCTACGGACGCACCGGCGGCGCGCCGACCCTGGCGGTCGGCATGGCCATGATTTTCTCGGGTCTGACCGGCGGTCGCGGGCTCGATTACCTCTACCACTTCGCGCTGATGTTCGAGGCGCTCTTCATCCTGACCACGCTCGACGCCGGCACGCGCGTCGGCCGCTACTTGTTACAAGACGCCTGCCGCCGCGTCTCGCCGCGCCTCGGCGACGTGAAGAACATCTGGGCCGGCGCGGTCGCCAGCGCGATCATCGTCCTCGCGTGGGGCTTCTTTCTCATCATGGGCGTGCGCGATCCCGACGGCGGAGTGAAGGCGCTCTGGCCGATCTTCGGCATCGCCAACCAGCTCCTCGCCTCCATCGCGCTCTGCCTCGCGACGACCATTCTGATCAAAATGGCCGTCGAGCGCGCGGGCGCCGGCGGGCGCAAATTCCCGGCGATCTGCCTCGTGACTCTCGTGCCGCTCGTGTGGCTCCTCACTGTCACCCTCTCGGCCGGGCTGCTGAAAGTCGTGAGTCCCAAGCTCAGCTTCTTCGCCGCCGCCACCGCCGCCGAGGCGAAGCTGCCCGCGCTCGAAGCGAAGGTCGCCACGTCGCTCGCGACGGAGGACTCCGCCGCCGCCAAAGCCGCGCAGAAAGCGGTCCAGAACACGCGCACGCTCGTCTTCAACAACCGCGTCGACGGCGTGGTGACCACGATCTTCCTCGCGCTCGTCGCCGCCATCGTCCTCCTCTGCCTCCGCGAGTGGTGGCTGCTGCTGACCGGCCGGAAAGCCGCCGACTCGAGTGAAACCCCGCCCGTCTGGCTCGACCCCGCGCTCGACGCCACGCCCGCCGGCGGCCATCCCGCGGGCGCCCTCGGCGCGGCGGCCCTGGCATTTGCCTTGCTGAAAGAGGTCTCCGGCGAAGCCGCGATCGAACGCGAGCAGCAGGCCGCGCAGCAGTGCAATTGCGCGGAAGCGCAGACCTACAAGGGAAGACAAAACGCATTTCTGACCGCGACGAATCGGCGATTCGACGGCGTGCGGCGGTGTTGTTAAGCGTCGGCCGCGCGGCTCAGCGCTTCTCCACGACCGGGGCCTGCCTGGCCGGCCAGGTGAAATCCTTCGGCAACTCGGGAACCACCTGGCGGACGCGCTCCTCCGGCATCGCCAGGCGCAACAGGTACCACTTGGCGTCAGGGCCCGCTTTCCAGATCCCCAGCACATAGCTCTTTTCCGTAACCTTCCCTTCCTCGCCCTCGGCGATCATCGTCGTCGGAAGCAACACAAAGGTCGTGTCGCCCTCGGTGCGGGTCTTCTCCGGCTCCCCCGCCGTGTACGATTTGATTTTGTAGCCCATGAGCTCGAGCGTGCTCGCCATCGATTGCAGGCCCTTGGTCAGAATCTCTTTCGCCTTCTCCTCCCCACCCAGCAAGGTCAGGACGGAAGGCAGCGTGTGCGCAAGCATCGTGTCGGGCTTGCCCTCCATCATCTCGGCCGCCGAGGTCTTCATGAGCTTCTGCAGCTCGTCAATGGGAGCGCTCTCCGCGAAAGCGCCTGGCACGAACAGCGCGAGGAATAAAGCTACGGCGGCAAGGCCGAGGACGGTGTGGCGTGGAGTATCGTGGGTGTTCATGGTGGAAAATCAGGGGTTTGTCGGTCGAACATCAGGGCGCTCGGTCACAACGGCGTCGACCTTCCTGTCATGCGGTTCGTCTGGCAAGTCTTCGAGAATCTGCATTTCGAAACAGACCCCGAGCCGTGCCGCGCTCGCGGGCAGCGCGGCGAGCAGGCGATCATAATATCCCCCGCCCCGCCCGAGTCGCCGGCCGTCGCGCGTGAAGGCGACGCCGGGGACCAGGATCACGTCGACTTCGTCCAACCCGATCGCGCCTGCAGCGCCGGCGCGCGGCTCGCGGAATTTCCGTTCGGCGGCGTGCTCGAGCTGCTCCGCGCTCCGCACTTCGACCAGCTCGAGGCCTTCGCCCAAAATGCGCGGGTAGACGAATCGCCGCGGCGCCACCTGCCAAAGCAGATCGACCGCGGGCTCGCTCGGCAGCGGGTCGAACACGGCCACCACCCGCGCGGCGACATACGCGGGGTGTTGCGCGATGCGCGCGCAGATCGCCGCGGAATGCCCGTCGCGCGCCGCGCCGAGGGTGCGCAGGCGGGCGCGCAGGAGGCGGCGGAGTTCGGCTTTGTCGGGAGCCATCGCTGCTTTTCGCATCCGACGAAAGTCCTGCCAAGGCAAGCTTTGCGCGATTGCGCCGCCGCGCGCGCCCGCTACAATTTGCGACGTGGCCAACCCCTTCCGCCGAAAGCCGCGCGCTGTCATCACGAAGTCCGCCGTCACCAACGGCTCTGCTGGCCAGTCGCCGCCGGCCGCCAAGCCGCGCAAAGTCGGGCTCAAGCCGAAAGGCGACTGGCACAAGCGCAACTACCTCACCGAGGTCTTCATCCCCTCCATTTTTACGAAGCGCATCGGGCAGCGGCTCACCCCCGAGTGGCCGGAGTTGCGCGACGGCGAGCTCGGCATCACGTGGATCGGCCACGCCTCGTTCCTCCTCCAGTGCGGCGGCGAAAATCTCCTCGTCGATCCCAACTGGGCCAACTGGCTGAAGGTCATCAAGCGGATGCGCCATCCCGGCGTGGAGATCCAGCATCTGCCGAACATCGACCTCGTCCTCGTCACGCACGCGCACTTCGATCACCTCGATCGCAAGAGCCTGCGCGAGGTCGCCGCCGATCAGCCGATCGTCGTCCCGTTCGATGTCGGCAACCTCGTCCACGACCTCGGTTTTCGCTCCGTGCATGAGTTGCACTATTGGGAAGCCTACGAGCACGGTCCGCTGAAAATCACGCTCACGCCGTGCCACCATTGGGGCGCGCGCGTGCTGCACGATTCGCACCGCGGCTTCGGCGGCTTCATCATCGAGGCCGGCGGGCGCGTCATCTTTCACTGCGGCGACACCGCGTACTTCGACGGCTTCAAGGAGATCGGCGAACGCTACGCCATCGACGTCGCGCTCCTCCCGATCGGCGCGTACGATCCGCCGAGCGGGCGCGAGGTCCACATGAACCCCGAGGAAGCGCTCCAGGCCTTCCAGGAGATCGGCGCCAAGCGCATGGTCCCGATGCACTACGGCACCTTCCGGCTCAGCTACGAACCGCTGCACGAACCGCCCGAGCGCCTCCTCGCCTGCGCCCGCGAACACGGCCTCGAGGACCGCATTACCGTCATGAGCGAAGGCGCGCCGATGGTCTTCTGAAGGGGCGCTTCGCGGTCCACGAAATACACGAAAGACACGAAAAAGGAGGCAGGAGCAGCGACGGATTTTTTGCCTACGAATCACACGAATCACACGAATCCTGAATCGGAAGAATCCTGAAGGCTGCACTTCGCAGCCAGTGGTTCCGATTCGTGTGATTCGTGTGATTCGTAGGCAAACTTCAGGTTCTTTCGTGTTGTTCGTACTACGAGTGATGGATATCTTCTTTTTTGCGGAAGATCACGCTGCGCGTTCGGTGAGTTCCTCGGTGCTGGCGTGGCTGGCGGTCAGCAGCGCCGTGATGAGGCGTCGTCCCTTGGGGGTGACGTGGTAGCGGTGC
>DASYIS010000491.1:0-4080 GCA_035997375.1 Chthoniobacteraceae bacterium | reverse complement strand
CCCCAATTGCGTTTGGTCACGTCCGCATCGGTGACGAATAGCTTCCCATCCAGCGAGACGGAGGGGTGGTCCGAAATGCACGATGGCGCGTAGCGGGTGGTCTTGCCGCTCTCGACATCGGTCGCGTAGTTGCCGTACTCGAATATCGCCTTGTCATCCGGCGTCCACGACGGATGGCCCCACGCGTCCAGCACGCGGATGAAGCGGCCGGCCTCCAGGTCGTAGACGACCTTGCCGTCGCGCTTGCTGACGGACATCGAGCGGAAGTCGTTTCCATAGCTCGGGAAGGCGACCTTGAAGAAGACCTTCTTTTCGTCGTGGCTCATGATCGGGAAGAAGATCGTCATGTCCGTGGAGTTGAACTTCTTCTGCATCCAGTCGCCGTATTCTTTCACCACGTCTTCGGCCTTGATGGCGGTACGGACTTCGCCGGTCACCACGTTGACGAGCTCCAGGTTCCGGCTGGCGGGATTCCAGTGGCAGCCGTAGGTCGGGGCCCACACGCCGGTCGGCGAGCCGAAGGCCACCTGCCGATCCATGGCCAGCAGTTTGGCTTTCCCGGTCGCGACCTCGAACGCCATCACCTGCCAATGGCCGTCGCGATTGTCATGATAGACCACGGTCTTGCCGCCATTGCTCCACTGCTGGCACGCGGCGCGGTGCGCGTCCTCGCAGTGGAGGCCGGTCGCGATGATCGTCTCCTTGCCCGTGCTCCGCTCGAGGATGCGCAGATCGCCCTCCTCGCCCGAAGCGATCCCGGAGGTGTAGTAGAGCACATACTTGCCATCGGGACTCTCAGGGCAGGTATTGAAGTAGGCGTGAATCGTGTGGCGCTCCTGCTGCGGCGCGACGGGCCGAATCTTCACCCCCTCGCGCCACGGCGCGAGTGGGTCGTCTGCCGCGACGGCGAGGCCGGCTGCGCTCAGGAGGAAGGCGAAGAGGACTGATTTCATAAGACTGGGAAGCCTACACCTTCTGGTGCATCGCGGGCAGACCTTTCAACCCGTTTGCCTTCCTCAGCTCTTCCATGGGGAAAGCCGGACCCGGATCGTCTTTCCGTTCCGGCGCGATGCAGTCGTGACCGGTGATGTCGTCGAGTTTGTACCTTTCCATGAGAAGGGAGACCACTTTGAAGACCGACGCCAACTGCTCCGGTGTATAGGCTTCCCATTTCTGCTCAGGCCCGCCCTTCCGGTGCCTGGCTTTAACAATCGGCAGCTTGGTCATCCGGGCCGCGAGCTTCTCCTCGTTGCCCGCATTGGCCATCTCGATGCCGATCGAGAAATCATTGCAGCCGGTGTACAGCGTCCCGGTCTTGGGATCGCGCCAGCGCGACACGCCGGCGTGCCCGCAAGTGCGGTCGAACGGCCGGCACTGGATGACCTTGCCAGACCGCGCGATGACCAGGTGCGCATTCGCCCCCTTGGCCTCGGGCGATCTCCAGAAATTGACGGAGCTCAGCGCGGTGGCGCCGGACGTGAAATGCATCACGACGCAACGCCGGACCGGCATCGGCTTCCCGCCCTCGAAGACCTCGCGGACGGCGCCTTCCAGCCAGTGGTCCGGGCCGATCTTGCCGAGTGCGACCACGGGTTCGGGGAGAGCAGGCGCCGGCTTCGCGGGCGCGGGGGCCGGCGGCTTGGCCGCCGGCGCAGCCTTCTGAATCGGCACCAGCTTGCTGAAGACCGCGTCGAGCGTCTGGTCGTTGAATTCACCATCCGCGGCGACGCCGAGCGCGGTTTGGATCGCTTTGATTTTCTCCAGTTTGGTCATGTGATCAGTTCAGTTGAAACGGCTCCGCGTCTCATTCAGGGCCGGGCGATTGGTTTGCGCAAGTCTTCACTGCCGGCGTTGGGGATGGACTTCATGGACCAAATGGGCCTCGCACGTTTGCATGGTCCATCACGTCCATTCGGTCCATAAGGTCCATCCAGTCCCACGCGATGCTCCCTCCCGCTCTCCACCCGCGCGCGCAGATCCACTACTGGAAATGCGACCGCCCGGCCGCCTTTCACGGCACCGCCGGGCATGGCGACGCCGAGGCGGTCGCGCGCGCGCTGCAGCCGGTGCTCGCCGCGCGCCTGTCTTGCGATCACGTCGTCCTGCGCCCCGCCGGTGGCCAGGGAAACCATCTCACTTTCGAGGCGGACGTCGGCGGGCGCGCGCTATTCGTGCGCGTCGAGGACGGGCCGGAGCACGACGACTACATCGAGGTCGAGTCCCACGTGCTCGGCGAGGTTCGCGCGCTCGGCGTGCCGGCGCCGCGCGTCCATGCGGTCGACGCCGGCCGCGCGCAGGTTCCTTACGCGTGGCAGGTGATGGACCGCATCGCCCAGCCCGACCTGAACCACTGGCACAAACAGGGCCGCCTCGATCTGCCGCGCGCCGCCGCGGAGATCGGCGCCGCCGTCGCGCGCTGGCAGGCGATCGCGCCCGCCGGCTTCGGTCCGTTCAACCCGGCGGTCTTGCGCGCAGAGCAGCGGCTGGCCGGCTTTCACGAGTGCTACGAAGACTACTTCCGGCTGCAGTTGGAAACGCACCTTCGCTTCCTCGAAGAGCGCGGTTTCCTCTCCCGCGCCCAAACCGCGGAGATCGAGCAGGCCATCGACGCGCATCGCGAGCTGCTCCAGCTCGACCGCGGCTGCCTCGTCCACAAGGACCTCGCGCTTTGGAACATCCTCGGCAGCGAGACGGCGATCGCCGCCTACATCGATTGGGACGACACCATCGCCGGCGATCCGATGGACGACCTCTCGCTGCTCGGCTGTTTCCACGACGGCCGCGCGCTCGCCGCCGCGTTGCATGGCTACTCCACCATCCGCCCGCTGCCGACGGAGCATGGCCGCCGCTTTTGGCTGCACCTGCTGCGCAACATGATCGTCAAATCCGTCATCCGCGTCGGCGCCGGCTATTTCGAGCGCGGCAGCAGCTTCTTCCTCATCGGCGCCGGCGGCTCCGGTGCGAGCCTGGAGAGCTTCACCCGCGCGCGGCTCGCGGAGGCGGTGCGCGGGCTGCGCGGGAATCTGCCCATCGAAGCCCTGGCCCCGTGAAACTCCAAAACACAATGACCAAGGGCCAAATAAGCTCCAAGCGCCAGGAACCAATAACCAAACCCCATGCGCGCGCTGGCGTCGTTTGGTCTTTGTCTATTGTCTTTTGGAGCTTATTTGGCCCTTGGTCATTGTGGCTTGGTGCTTCGCGCCATGCGCGCGCGGGCGTCGTTTGGTCTTTGGTCTCTGGCGTTTGGAACTTATTTGGCCCTTGGTAATTGTGGCTTGGAGCTTCGCCCCTCAACATACCGAAACGATGAACCCCTCCCCTCTCGACGCCCTCCGCGAGCCCCGCCTCCACCTCGGCACCTGGCTCTCTCTCGGCGCGCCGGTCATCGCCGAGCTGGCCGCGGAGTGCGGCTTCCATTGGCTCCTCATCGATCTCGAGCACGGCTGCACCACCGACGCCACGGTGCTGCCGCAATTGCAGGCCGTCCGCGGCACCGGCACTGCCGTCATCGTCCGCGTCGGCGCGCCGCATCCCGACCTCATCGCCCGCGTGCTCGACTGGGGTGCGCACGGCCTCATGGTCCCGCACATCTCTTCGCCGGAGGAAGCCGAGGCCTGCGTCCAGGCCATGCACTATCCCCCGCGCGGCCGGCGCGGCGTCGCCCGCACCACGCGCGCCGGCGGCTACGGCCTACGTCCGCCGGGTCCTCCCGGAAGCAATCCCGTGCCCCTGCTCATGGCCCAGATCGAAAACATCGAGGGCGTCGCGCGCGCGGCTGCCATCGCCGCCGTCGACGGCGTCGACACCCTCTTCGTCGGCCCGGCCGATCTGCAATTCGATCTGCAAGCCCGCCCCGCACTCGCCCGTTACACCTATCAGGAATGCGTGCAAGCCGTGGCCGCCGCCGCGTCCGCCGCGGGCAAAGCAAGCGGCATCCTCCTGCGCGAACCTGCCGCCATCGCCACCCACCACGCGCTCGGCTTCACCCACATCGCCATCGATTCCGACCTCGGCCTCCTGCGCGCCGGCTACCAGCGGCTCGTCGCGGCCGGCGATCAATCAAGTAATCAGTAATCAGTC
>DASYIS010000490.1:0-2596 GCA_035997375.1 Chthoniobacteraceae bacterium | reverse complement strand
ACGGGCGGGACGCCCGTGCCACGGTGCGTGACCCGTGGCACTCAAGCCTCCAGTTCAAACAGATTCATCCGACGCGACCGATCTTCTCCGTCCGCATCAGTCTCGATTGGCGCGCCGTCTGTATTCGATCCGGTGACACCGCGCTCTGGTATTTCATCGGTTCGCATGTCGATTACGACAAGCTGATCAAAGCCCTGTAACGCGCGAGATATCGCTCCACCGTGACCTCACCGACATCGCCGGCTACCGCGCGGAATTCCTCCGCCTCTTCGGCTTCGGCCTACCCGGAGTCGATTACGAAAAAGAGTCGGAGCCCGTGCAGCCGCTGCCTTCGTCGCAGGGCTAGCGGAGCTCGTAGTCGCGAATGCCGGCTCGCCGGATGGCGCTGATGACGTGGACGATTCTTTCGAAAGAATCGTCGTCCGATGGTTCGATGATGATCGGGTAGGCGGGCTCGACGTCCGGCGCGAACTCTTGCAGCCGGCGCAAGAGTTGATCGAGTTCGTCGTCCTTCGCCTCGCAATGCACGTCGGCGAAATCGACGGTGGTGTCCTCCCGAATGATGATCCGCGGAAATGCTGGTTGGCCGAAGTCTCGTGACGCTTCAACTTCGGCCCGCGCAGCTCGGATTCCGGAATGGTCGAGGATTCAGAAAACACGAAACTGCCCCAGACAGCCACCGTCGCGGCCAGGAGCAGGTGCAACCACATGGTGCGGCGGATGAGCGCATCGTCGTGCTCGTCTTCCTGCCGAAATCGCGCGTGCTTCATGAGGGGCAAGTCCGACCGCTGCCGTCGCGAATCTACGGTAGATGGCCAGATTGCCAACCTCGATTTCGGCCTCGCGGGAAGCGCCGGCTCACGCACCGCGATGCGCGAGATACCGTTTTACCGTGCGGCGGTCGAGGTGGGTGCGGCGCGCGACCTCCTCGAGGTTCCCGCTGCGCTCGTATAGGAGCGCGCAATAGCCGCCGAGCAACGCATCGGCATCGAGCGTCCCTTCGGCGACCGCCGCGGTGAGTTGCGCGACTCGGTCCGCCGATCCCGGCGGCGCGTCAGCGGAGTAGCGGCGCGTGAGCAGAATCCGCCGGACGGCTTGCTCCAGCTCGCGGACGTTGCCGGGCCAGGCGTAGTGCCCGCGGATGAGCTCGCGCAACGCTTCGCCGACCAGCGTCCGCAGCTCACCCGCGGCTTCCCCCGCCACGCGCGCCATGATGTGGCCGAGCAGCGCCTCGAGCTCGCGCGGCTCCTCCGCCAGCCGCTGCCGCAGCGGCGGGATGGTGATCGAATCCGTGCAGAGCCGGTAATAGAAGTCGTCGCGAAAACCGCCGGGACCGCGCAACGCCGCGAGCGGCTTGTTCGTGGCCGCGATGACCCGGCCGCGGAAGCGCGCCTGCTCGCGGCTGCCGACGGGCGAAAAGACGCGCTCCTGGAGCACGCGCAGCAGCTTGATCTGCACCGGCGCCGCGACCTCGCCGATCTCGTCGAGGAAGATCGCGCCGTGCGGACTGCACCGCGCGAAGATCCCCTCATGCGCCTCGACCGCGCCGGTGAAGGCGCCCTTGCGGTGACCGAACAGCTCCGACTCGATGAGCGTCTCGGGGAATTGCGAGAGATTGATCGAGACGAAGGTGCGCGTGAAGCTTTCCGCGAAGCATTGCTTTTTCTCGTCGAAAGGAATGAACGCGGAGCGGCCGATCGCCGCCGCCGCCGTCCCTTTGCCCGTGCCGGTCTCGCCGAGGAGGAGGGTGGAAAAGTCTTCCAGGCGGCTCCAGAGGCAGCGCTCGTAATGGCGCAGGTCGTGGGTGAAAACATTCTCCCACAAGCGGCGGCGAAACTCGCGCATGCAGGCGCTGCCGCCGACGAGCCCCTCGACGATGAAGTGGTGTGCGCGCCGGATCTGAAAGTAGATCGCGAAGATGCGGAGCGCCTCTTCCTCCTCGAGCCCGCGCTGCCGCAGCAGTGCCAGCATTTCGCGGGCGAAGGGCACCGGCGACGGCGTCTCCCCCGCCGCGATCTGCGCGACTACGAGCTCGTCCAGCGCTTCGCGGAAACGCTGGTAGGCCTCGTAGAGCAGGACGACGCGCATCGTCTCGCGCTCCGCTCCGGCATACGCACCCACCGAGGCGAGGCCCCGCGTCTCGAGCGCGTGCACACGCCGGGCGCACTCCGGTTCGAGCGCGCGTTGCGTGGCGTCAAACCCCTCATCGAAGGGATTGCTGAACGCCGTCAACGCCACCCGCCGGTAGAAAGCGCGGTCGCCGGCGGAGATGGAGTGGGTCGGGCGAGGCATACAAACAATGTATGGATGCCGTTCCATAAATGTCGATCCGATGCGCCTGGCGGCGAGGCGTCGCCTTCGCACTTTCACGCGCAACACCCTCCACCCGAGAGACTTGTCAACCCTCTAGCGCGACGTGGCACGGCGGCTGTTAAGGGGGCAGAGCGTGCCCAAATCCGGGCCGACACAAAACAAGTCCACACCTATGAAACCTCCACGCTTCCTCCTCCACTACCTCGCCGCCATCAGCACCGGCGCTGCTCTTCTCTCCTCTCCGCCGGCCGAAGCCGCCGGCCTGCTCGTCGCCGATGGCGGG
>DASYIS010000489.1:0-18198 GCA_035997375.1 Chthoniobacteraceae bacterium | reverse complement strand
GTTGGCTGCCGGCTTCCGGCCCTCCGAGCCCCCATGACCACGGCGGGTGTTCGCGGCCAACCGTGGCTGTACGGTTTCACCGTGGGAGTTTGAAGGTCATGGCTCCGGAATAGGGTTCGCCCGCAGCCGGCACCAAAGCGGAGATCGCGGCGCGAAGGTCGCTCCAGAGCTGGCGGAATTCGCGGAACTCCTTTGTATCGCCGCGAATCACCTCTTCACGGCTCCGGCCATCCAAAGCGCCCGCACTCCCGTTGGTCACCACAAGCTTCGGGTTGCGCTCGATTAGCTCGTGCCAGGTCTCCAGGCGAAGGTGCCGCTCGCCCGAGGAGAGCCAGATCGTTTGATAGGATGAGTCCGGGCCAAACCACGAGCGCCGGGGTCCGCCTTTGGCAAACACGCCTCGCTCTTCGAACCGCTTGAGGAGCTGTTGAATGCGCTCTGGCTCGATCCGTGCGGTGAGGTAAGGCGCGCCACCCGCCTCTGGATCGCGAGACCAGACGATGCGTCCGTCGCTCCAGACGGCCGTGACGAAACGAGGACCGCGGTCCGTGCCGGGAGCGACCAGGCCCATGGACTCGGTGAAGAAAGCTATCGCGGGGGCTGTCTCGCCACAAAAAGCGGTGAACGGCGCGCAAAGGGCGATTAGGAGGACGAGCAGCGATGGATTCATGAACGGCTCAGAAGCGGCGAGCGTAAACCAGTCTGCGCTACCGCGGAGGGCAGCGCAATGGTGAGGAGCGACGGTGGCCGCGCGTGCAAACTGTCCAAACGGGGTGAAGCGTGAAGCGCGCCGCAAGCCGAATCCATTTGTCTTTCGATCCGTGCCCGGTGAATGATCGAGCCTTCCTCCGCCGTCTGGTCTGCTTGAGTCGATGGCTGCGCTCGAAGACAAAGCGATCCATGAACAATCTCCTCTCTCTGTCGATCGCTTTGGTCGCGGCTGCATCCCAGGTTGCTTGTGCTGAACGTGCGCAGCCCAAGGGTCAATTGCCACAGGAGGTGGTCCTCCATGAGGGAATGAGACTCTCGTTCAACAACCCCAACGGCAGCGGCGCCGCGAAGTACGTCTCTCCCTTCAAAAGGGAGTATACCTTTGGGCGGGAGACGCCGCAGACGATTGAACTCTTCGCGCGGCCCAGCAGGTTTATGGGAACCCTCGGGATCTACAACCCCGGAGAGCGATGGGCCGGCTCCCTCAACGCCAATGCGCGGCTGGTGGCCGTGGAGAGCGAAGTGCATTTCGGCTCGATGGACGAACTGCGAAAGTTTCTTTACGAAGGGAGTGCGATTCAGAAGTGGGTCTACAACCAGGAAGGATATGTAGTCGGTTACTTTGAAAGCCCGGGCAGGGAACAACGAAATCTGACGCTCTATCGGTATTTCATCAAGGGCAAGCCGGCGCGCTTCCTCCCCGGCTACGACAACGCGAAAGTGAGGGTCTCCGATGAGCAGGTTAAGAAATAACTCCCTGCTGATCGCCGCCGGGCTGCTGGCACTGGCCAACGCCGCGCAGGCCTCGGAGACGATTCGTTATCACGACGACCTTGTCACGGTGGTGGACGAGGAACATTTTCACCTAAATGTGCACACTGGCGACCCGTCGTGGCTGATCGTCGGACATCGGCGCTTCCGCGATATCGACGGACACGAACCTTACTATGTTCGCGTCGATGGCGGGCGGCGCATGCTCTTCTCTACATCACGGATTGGCTGGTTTTCCGACCGGCACACTCTATTCCTGCGAGACATTCGGAGCGGGCGCACGCAGCAGATCGATTTCTCGTCAGAAATCTGGGGCAAGTTCCTCCATGAGAAGTCAGCGAATCTCCGCGATACCGTCGAGCAGCGACCCGATGGAACTCTTCTTCTCGTCTCGCGTCTTTTCGACAAGCGCTTTGAGTATGTCTGTAGCATGGAGCCCTTCCGGCTCCTGAGCACGAAAACTTTCAAAGGTGGGAAACAAGTGCGGAACGACCAGTAATCCTCGCCAGCGCCCCCGCCCGGGGTTTTATGGGGAGAGCCATGCGCGCCCACCGCGAGAGGCACGCCGCCTGCTTACTCGCTGGGATGACGCGCTTTCTTCAAACCATTCTCTGGTGCTCGCTGCTCGCCCTCCTCGGCGGCTCCGAGCGGGCTTCCGCCCTGGAGGCGCAGCAGCTTTTTGCGCCGATCAAGATCGTTTCCGGCGCGCGCACGCTCAAAGACATGCGGGCGACCCACCAGGCTTGGGCGGAGCGGGTGCTGATCGAGCCGATGCGGCAACGGACCGCCGGGAAGCCGTGGCAGGAGGCGGCGGTGCACTTCGCGCAGCGAACGGCTTTCGTGCTGCTGCCGAGCAACGATATCGGCGACGCGCCGGAACTGCGGGACGAAGCGAACCGGGTGGAGGGCGCCGGCGGTCGCGATCCGCTCATTTTTTGTCTCTGCCTGCGGTTGCGGCGCGAGCCGGCGACGTACGACCCAGCGTAGTCGGTTTGCGCCTGAAGATCACTTCGCGCCATGTCATTGAAGCCAAGATTATCGAACGCCATTGGGATGCTGTTCGGCGGGAGCGTCCTCGGGTTCTTCGGGATTCGCCTCTGGGTCTTCCTGGGCGGCTATTACGGTCTCATCCCCGGCTTCTTTGGGATGCTCGGGGTGCTGATGTTCACGATCGGGGTTCTGTTGTTGGTTCGCCGCAACCAACTGGCTGTCGTCATTGACCAGGCGGGCGTCGACTTTCCCGCCTTCACGCTGTTTCAAAGAGAATCGCGCCGAATGCTCCGTTGTGAGGAAATCGCCCGGATCTCGAAGCACGAGTCGATCAAGGGACGGCTGATTGAATTCACCACCACGGACGGAGGCAAAACCCGTTTCCAAGCGCGACACTATTGCGAGCTCGACGCGTTCCTTGCCCACTGCCGGAGCCAGGGATTGCCCGTGGCCTGATCGGTGGAGCGGCCGGCCGCTAAGGGGCCGGCAGGCTGACCGGATGCACGGCCGGGACCAGGGTGAAGCTGCCGCTTTCGTTTCCTCGGATGAAGTAGCCGAAGACGGCGCCTTGATCTTGAAAAAAGACCCCGGAGACTTTGACGCTCTTCGCGCCGATGGCCGGAACGAACGTGCCGCTGACGGTGCCATCGCTCTTCTTGTAGGTGAGGGTGAGTTTGTCCGTCTCCGGCTTGATGACCGAGACCTTGGGGAGGAGCGTGAAGTTCACCGCCTTGCGCAGACCGGGGGCCGCGAAGCCCCCGTCGACGAAGGTCACCTGCGCATTGCCGTCGACCGCGGATCCCTGGAAACCCGTCAGGTTGGCGGGATTGTGTTTCGAGCCGAAGAGATCGGTCAAAATGCCGGTGGTCCATCCGGCGGGATACGGCGGCAACCCGGCCGCCTTGAACCAATGGAGATCCTGGCCGTCGAGATCGCTCACGCCCACGTGGGGACGAAAGGTGGCCGAGCCGCTGAGGGAGCCCGCGCCCTTGGAGACCGGGACGTACAGCGGCCAGGCGCCACCCAGGGCGATCGCGTTCGCGTACGAGACTTTGGTTCCATCGGCCAGCGTGCCGACCAGGGTGGCGTTGCCCTTGGCATCCACCTTCAGCGTGCCGACCCCGTCGCCCTGCGGAAACTCCGCGGTCGGCCGGCCCTGGGCCGCGGGGGTCTTGGCCGCGAAGAGGACGGTGTAGCTGCCGAGCCACGCCGGCGGCACGTTTTGCAGCGGCGCCGCGGGGAGGATCGTGGAAGTAAAGAGCGCGCGGTCGGCGTCGATGACGGCAAAGGGCGCGCCGGCCTTGGTCAGGTTGCCGGTGAGCTTGTTGGTGCCGCCGGCGACATCCACCGCGAGGCTGAGCAAGAGATCGGGCAAGCCCGCGCGCACGATGGTGAAAGTGGGCGCGACCGATTTGCCGAAACGCGCCACGCCGGCATTGTCAAAGGAGCCCATGATCGTCAGCGCTTTGCCGAGCAGGGTGAGTTTGCCCGAGAACCCGCCGCCTTTGCTGATCGTGACCTTGATCAACCCGGCACGCTCGTTTTCCAGGACGTCGCCGGCCACGGGCTGGACCAGGCCGTTATAGGTGCCGAGTTCCTCCGCCAGGGAGGTGATATGGATGGCGAAGCTCTGCGCCGGGGCGGTGTCGACATGGCCGCCGCCCGCGCCTCCATTGTCGTGCAGCGTCACCGTCACCACCGCGGTGCCGCTGGCTTGCGGGGCCGGGCTGAAGGTGAGCGTGCCGGCGGCACTGATCGCCGGCTGGACCGCGAAAAGCGCCGGCTTATCGGCCGTCACGGTAAAGCTGAGGATCTGCGCCGCTTCGTCCGCCGGCCCGGCGCTGAGATTCGTCGCCCAGCGGGGAATCATCTGCGGGCCTGCATCCTGCGCCGCGCTGACATCCGGCCCCTTGGTGAAGCTCGGCGCATCGTTGACCGGAGTCACCTGCACCGCAAAGCTCGCGCTCCCCAGGCCGCCATTGCCATCCGAGACCGTGACCGTGATCGTCGATGAGCCGACTTGGTTGGGCGCGGGAACCACCGTCACCGTCCGATTGGCGCCCGTCCCCCCAAAGGTGATGTTGGTCGCCGGGACCAATGCCGGATTCGAGGTGGCAAGGGCGAACGCGAGGCTGCTGGTCGCGATGCCGCCCGGGCCGACCGTGAAAGGAAGCGCGCCGGTCGTCCCCTCTTCGGCGATCATTTGATCGGTGAGGCCGGTGAGCGTCAGCACGCCGCCGATCAGGATCGTCTTCGTCGCCTCATTGTCCGCTTCGCTCGTCTCGGCCACCACCCCGTCGGAGTCGGTGACGACGCGCAGTCGGTGCACCCCGGGCGTCAAGGTGCCGAGGGCGAAGTCTTCCACGCGATCCTGCCCATTGACACTCAAGCCGGCCGGGGTCGTCCAGGTGGTGCGCAGGACGCCATCGACATACAGTTGGGTGTTGAAAGCGACGGGGACTGGCACCACGCCGTTATTGACGAGCGCTCGATCGAGAAAAAGGGCATCGTCCGTGGTCAAGTCAACGCTGTCCGTGTTCGTGCCGGCGCTCCGCGAGACGACAATCACATCCGACCACCCGGCGGGCTTGACCGGCGCGAGGTTCGGACCCTGGACCGTGAACGTGCGGGTGTAGACATTGTCGGTCTCATTGGACTCGGGGACGTCATCCGCCGAATCGATCTTGACCTGCACCGTGTGGACGCCGGGGGGAAAGGTGCCAATAGGCAGATCGAGATAGGTATCGATGGCGCCCGGCCCCATGACCAACTGTCTCGTCACGGTCCGGCGCACCACCCCATCGACGGTGACGACCGAGGTGAAGTAACCGTGGGCGGGCGTGAAACCGGCATTCACATAAGCAAAGTCCAGGAAGAGTGGATCCGCGGGCGTGATCGATGCCGCATCGATGACCGAGCCGGTGATCTTGGAAATATTGACTTTGCTGCCCCAGCCACTGAGCGCCACCGGGAAAAGATTGGGCTGCCCCACGAGCACCTGGAGGCCGGCTGAATTGTTGGCGGTGTTATTCTCGGTGCCCGTCAGGGAAACATTGACGGTATTGGTCACCGAACCCGTGCCAACGCCGACGGCGGTGATGGTGACCACGGCGCTCTGGCCGCTCGCGAGGGTGCCGAGGTTGGCGGTGACGGTGTTCCCGGCGTTGGTGACGGTGCCGGCCGTCGTCTGCGCCTGGCCAAAGGTGAGCGCCGCGGGCAGCGTGTCGGTCAGCACGACGTTGTTCGCCGCCGCCGAGCCGTAGTTGTAGACCGTGGCGGTATAAACGATGGCTTCGCCGATGGAGAGTTGCGTCGTGGATTGCTGCAGGACGGGCACCAAGTCGGGATTGGGGCCGCTGGTCGCCGAGGGCACGGTCGGCGTGATCCGCAAAGTCCAACCGCTCGCAATGGCCCCGGAGTCGCCAGGGGAATGGTCGTTTACGAAGAGCTGCCAGGCGCCGTTTGGATTGTCTCCGTTGAAGGTGGAAAGCAAATCGGCATACGGGGCCGCCGGCGCGCCTGCGGGCAGGCTGGTCGCAAGACCCGTCGCCGTGGCGGAAGGTTGGTAGGTCCCGGTCGCCAGCGGTGACGAAGCTTTCCCGGCGGCATTGTCATCGAAGGTGAGGTCGAGACCGGAGACGTCCGTGCCGCCCCCGGTCCGGGAGAGCAGCATTACCTTTCGACCGCTCGGGCTTACAAGCAGGACATCGACGTCCGATGGGAATGTGTGCGCGACTCCCTGCAGGGTGACCGAAACCCGGCCCACCCCCCCGGTGACGCCGGAGACATTGATCGCCGCGGGATAAGGCAAGGCGGTGGCGTCGTCGCGGATGGTGATGGCGCCCGAGTTGGCGAAAGTCTGCACGGGGCCGAGTGCCCCGACGGCGAACGAGGCCGTCGCACTGCCGAGCGCGAGATTCCCGTCGGAGAGGACAAAGGTAAGCGTGATCGTATCCCCTGGCTTTCCGTTGGCCTGGAAGCTGTAGTTCCGGGTGGCGGAGGCATTGGAAGCAAGAGCGCCATAGGTCGCCTGCGTGGTCGGATTGCTCACGCCGCCGGTCGGAAGAAGTCGCGCCACGAGATTGGTCGTCGTCGCGGCGCCGATGTTTTGCAGCGGCAGCGCAACGGTGATGATCTCGCCCGGGTCGACGGCGCCATTGGCCGGCGTAAAGCTCTCGCCCGTAATCGTGACGACATCGGGTTGAATGATGGGACCGCCGGCGACGGATTGCGCGGCCGCCAGGGCGTCGAGCAAGCCGGCGCCGGAATTGCCATCCTGCCCGACACCCTCGATATCGAGGGCCGTGCTCGTCAGAGCGTTCCGAACCTGCTGCGGGGTCAGTTGTCGATTCCGCGACCACACCTGCGCCGCAATCGCCGCCGCGTGGGGCGCCGCGGCGGACGTGCCGTAAAAAGGGGCGAAACCGGGGACCGACGTGGTCACGCCGGTCGCGGCCGCCATGTCCGGCTTGCGCCGGATCAGTCCACCGGCGGCCAGGAAATTTCCCGGGGTAATTGGAGTGCCGTCCGCGTAATAGAACAGGTGCCGATCCCCATCGGTGCTGGAAACTCTGACCCGACTGTTCGTGGTGAACGGATTGGGATAGGAAAGTTGGGCATCGACGGCAGCCACGGCGATGGCTGCGGCGGCGCCAGCATGCCCCCGGATCGAGCCCGTGGTGCCGTTCTCGAGCAAGGACCCGTCGCTCAAGTTGCTCAAATGCAGAAAACACGGCTTGGCCGACGGAGACTTGACGATGACGAGCCGCGAATCGGTGGACATGTCCACAATTTCATAGGGATCCTGGGTGCCATTCTGACTGGTTGTGCTGAAGTCGAGGATGGTTTTGCCCGTGGCATCGAAGACATAAAGATCGTAATCGTTATGGGATGCGTTGAGGGGATCGCTCCAGAAGAGAGTTGCCTTGGGGAACGTATCAAAGCCGGCGTCGACAACCGTGTTGTAGGTTTGAGTTCCGAAGCTATGCAGCCGGCCCGCCTTGACGATTTCCGGTCCCGTGGGGCCTCCGTCGACGAAATCACCTTCCCACGTTTGACTGCTGCTCCTGGCCTTGCTCCCTGAATTTCCCGCGGCGCTGAAATAAAGCGCCCCACTCGCGACCACTTGCTCCACCGCTTGCGCCACGATGCCGTCTTGAAATGGTGACTCATCGAAATAGCCGACGTCGTCGACGATAATGTCACAGCCGGCGGCGCGCAGATCGAGGATGTTTTGTGCGAATTGCGCCGCGCTCGGATTGGCCGTGGCAAAGAACAATTCAGCATCCGGGGCGAGATCGTGGATGATCTCCAGCATGGCGGTTCCCTCGCCGGTTGAACCCGGTTCAACTCCGCTCTGGCCTGGCAGGACATTGACATACCCCAATTCACCTAAACCCTGCGATTGGCTTAGATAATCGACGCTGTCGGAAAGGACGCCGATTTTTATCCCGCGACCGGTCGCCTTCAGCATCTGTCTCGCCGCGTCGGCGCGGTGCGTCACGTCGCCTTCCGAGGTGGCCGGTCCCACGTGGGTCCTTGCCTCGACCGCCGGCCGGATGAACCGCACCTCCGGCCGCGCCGCCAGCGCTTCCATCTCCTTCAGCGGCACCCTCGCCCGGATGGATTTAAACTGCGGCACGCTCGCCACGATGTCGGCGCCCATTCGTTTGAGTTCCGCGAGCAATGCGTCGGTGACGTCTGCCTGGATATCCACCGCTTCTTTCCCGTCCGCCGCCACGACGATCCGGTCCTCCATTGCTTTCAGCTCGGCGCCCAGTCTTTCGCCGCGCTGTTTTTTCGCCTTGAAGATGAGATGCGAATCCATCTTGTGCTGCGCGGGCGTGCGCCCCTCCTTTTCGGCCTGCAACACGTCGACCTGCCGCTGGGCGACGGCGCTCAATTTCTCGTCGGCCCCGAGGGCTCCCGGGACCGGCCCGGTGGCGACGAGGGCGGCGAAGCCGAGTGCCGAAAGAAAAAAACGCGGGGAAGGGATGGGAATCATGGGAAAGCAGAAACGAAAGGAGCCTCGAAAGACGCCGACCGGGAATAGCCATCCCAAATTGCATGTAAAGTACTATTCCAATTTACATTTCAGATAATTTATTTCACCCGCGGACTATTTAACTTAACACAATCGCTTCGATAAACACCTGATGCCAGGCGACCAAGTCCCGTCGAGCACCCGAGCCGCACATTCGGTGAACGAGGGGGTCAAGTTTTCGCCAACTTCTTCCAAGGATTGAACCTCCCGGGAGCGTCTGGAAATCGTAGACATCCTTCCCGATCCCCCTTTCCATGATCCGCGTCTTCCTCGCCGCGTTCCTTTTTGTCGTCCTCTCCACCCGGGGGGCGGAGAAGCCGACCCTGGCGATCGTCAATGGGATGTCCAGCCCGGAGGCGGCGGATCTGCTGTTGAGCAAGCTCTCGGCGGACGGGGAGTTCGCCTTCGTGGAGCGCGCGCGGCTGGCGGAGGTGGTGAAGGAGCAGCAGCTTTCTTCGTTGTCGCGCGAGCGCAATGTGCGCTCGGGGCAGCTCCTCGGCGCCGATGCGCTGCTCTTTGTCGAAGCAGATCGCGAGCTGCTCCATGTCCGCCTGGTGGAGACGAGCCGAGGGGAACGCCTGTTCGACGAGGTCTTTCGGCTCGAGCCGCTCGACGTGACGCCGGTCGCGACCGCGGTGCGGAGCCGGCTGACCGCACTTTCGGCCGGGCTGCGGACGCCCCCGGGCAATCGCCTGTACGTGGCGCTGGGGCCGGTCGCGTCGTTTCGCTCCACGGCGGCTTTTCGCGAATCGCTGGCGACGCTCGGCACGCTGATCGGCGTCCGGCTTGCACAGCAGGAGCGCGTCCTCGTCGTCGAGCGGGAGAACCTCGCCGCGGTCGGCGGCGAGCAGGCGCTCACGGGGAAGTCCGCGGCCGATCTCGTGCCGGCGGACGCGATCGTGCGGGCGCGCCTCGCGGATGGCGATGCGGACCAGCTCAGCCTCGAATTCCAGATCCAGCGCCCGAACGGCGCGGCGCCCGCCGTGTTTTCCACCACCGTCGTGCGCCGGCGTTTGTCCGACGCCGCCGACTCGATTTCCGCCTGGATCGGGCGTGAGCTCGGCGTGCGCGATCAAGCCGTCGCCGCCGGCTCCACGCAGGCCGAG
Organism: Chthoniobacteraceae bacterium; assembly: GCA_035997375.1. GTDB lineage: Bacteria > Verrucomicrobiota > Verrucomicrobiia > Chthoniobacterales > Chthoniobacteraceae > DASYIS01. The sequence continues at coordinate 8,577 of DASYIS010000489.1, read as the reverse complement.
GCGTCGCGGCAGCATCGCAATGGCGCGGCGCTGCTGCAGGCGCGAAGCTTCGAGCCGGGGCTCCGCTATCTCGAAACCGCGTGCCTGCTCGACCCGGCCAATGACGACTACGCGCAGACGTATCTCAGCGGAGTGCTGACCTGCCTCCAGCGCGGCGGGCAGCTCGACCGTGGGCCCGCCGCGGAGCGCACCGCGGCCCGCCAAAAGGAGGACTATCTCTTTTACCTCGACCGGCTGCGCTCCGCGATGGCGGTGGCGGAACTTCATCCTGCCACGCAGTCGGTCACTCTCTTCAAGGGTGAGCACGGGGAGCACCCGTTCATCCTCCTGGGCGCGGAGCTCAGGTTGGACGAGGAGGGCCGGGCGCAACTGGCGGCCTGCCGCCGGGAGCTGCGCGCCTTTCTGGAGCGGTATGCGACGACCGGCGACTGGGATCCGCTCGGCTCCTGGTGCCCGTATTTCCAGACCGATCCGCGCGAGGCGCTCGCTTACATGCGCGGGCTGGAGAAGGCAGGGCACTTCCCATGGCGGCTGGTTCAGACCCACATGTATGGTCGCCTCGCGCACTGGGACCAGGCGCTCGCGAAGCAGCTCTGGGAAGCTTACCTGGACGAGGTGCAGCAGTTGCCCGCGGTCGATGCGCAGTTTGCCGCGCGGGTCGCGCGCTGCTTCACGCGCAACTGCTTCGAGCACGAATTTTTCACGCGCACCTACCCGGCGCCGCCGGCCGTGCAGGCGGAGCGGGCGCAGGCGTCGGATCAGCTCATGGCGTGGCTGGCGGAGCGTGAGGAGAACGTCGATTTCGCCGCGGACAAGAAAAACGCCGGCCTCTTCAGCTCGATGTGGAAAGCCCTCGATCCGCTCCCGCTCGCGGATCAGGACCGCTACTTCGAACGGCCGATGATGCGCTTTCTCCAGCGGGCGCAATGGCTCGACAGCTACTCCTACGCGTTTACGTATCTCTCCAAACGCTGCGTCCGCAGTCTCGAAAAGGGCGAGGCGCCGGAGGATGGCCCGCGGATTCGGAAAGACGTGGACCGCGCCCTCGCCGCGCTCGCCGCCTCGTCCCCGAATCTCCACCGCGATGCCCTCGGCCGGGTGCGCAACGATCCGGCGCTGGCCAAACTGCTTGCGCCCGACCAGCCGGCGCAGGCCGGACCGAGCCTGCCGGGCGGCGTCCTGCTCTTCGATTCACCGGGCGAGGAAAATCCCGTCCGGGCGCGCCCGGGCTCCTCGGAAAGCGATCTCCTCTGGCAGGCGCGCATGCGCGGCTCGTATGAGGGCCTCGTCGAAGGCGACATCCTCTGGCTGGCCCGCCTGCGCGAAAAGGCCGTCGTGGTGACGCGCGTCGTCATCAGCCGGCACACGAGTGAGACGTATGTAATCCCCGCGCCGGCGACCGGCGTGGCGGGCCGCCTGAAACTCAGCCTGTCCCTTTCGCCGACCCATCTCGTCATCGCCGACTGCTACCGGGTCTACGCCATTCCCCGGGCGAAACAGGCGCCGTATCTCGATGTGGCGGGGTGCCAGGTGGCCGGGCCGAAATTCGGGAAGGACGATACCGGCGGCAGCACCCAGGTCACCGGGATCGGCTACCAGACCGGCACGCATTTTCGCTGCGTCACCGCCGCCTTCCCGGCGGGAGATTCCGTCTGGCTCGGCCTCGAGGAGCGGACGGTGGAAGGCAACTGCCTCTACGGCGCGCTCTACCGCTGGCGGCTCGGGGCGGCGGAGAGCGAGCTCGTCAGTGCGAGCGACTCGCTGCAACCCGGACCGCTGAACGATTGCCTCCCCTATCGGCTGCTCGGCGGGTGCGCCACCCCGGCGGGCGACGTCTGCTTCGTCCTGGACACCGTGCCCAATCAAGCCGCGGAGGGCCGGCGGCGGGGTCTCTGGAAGTACACGCCAGGCCCGGCGAAATGGGAGCAGATCAGCGAGCTCGCGATCACCCCCCATGAGGATCCGCCCCGCTTCCGCACGCCCCAGGAATTCGACATCCCAACCTGGAGCACCCACTGGCAGTTCGACCTGGCCAACGGAACCGTACGGCTCGCCAAGGGCGCGGTCGGCGGAGCCGATCCCGAACGCGGATGGTATCATTACCCGGAAAGCGCCGGCGGGGTCTCGTCGGAAGTCGTGATGCGCCGCGACGGCGCCGGGCAGTCGCGCCGCTTTGCCGTGCCGAGACGCGACGGCGAGCTGGCCTCGCTCCTGCCGACGGAGCAAGGGCTCATCGTCCTGATCGACGGCCGCGAGCTCACCGACGGCAAGCCGACGCAGCGCCGGATGGCCTGGCTCCTGCCGGAGGAGAAATAGATCAAACTCGGCCGCCCACTCTCATGAGAATCACCTGGAACGAACTTACCGTCGCGCTGGACACTCACAGCCGCGATGACTTGCTCTCCGAGTGGCGTTGGCAAATCAACGGCGGCTTCCAGATCATTCTCATCAGTTCCCTCGGCGACCTTTTCCTCTCCGATTCGGCCGGACACATTCATTGGCTCGATTCCGGAGCTGGGCGACTCAACGAGGTCGCAGCCGGCCTCGACGAGTTTCAGCAGCTTCGGCAGCAGCCGGCCTACGTCGCGGAGTGGTTTGCCCCGCGGTTGGTCGGAGCTATCCTTCAGCGCGGAGTCCGCCTGGCTCCCGGCCAATGCTTCAGCTACAAGCTGCCTCCCATCCTCGGCGGTCAGATGGAACCAACCAATTTCGAGGCGACCGATCTTTGCGTTCATCTGAGCATTCTCGGCCAGATCAACCGCCGCGCGAAAGACCTCCCCGATGGAACTCCCATCGAACGCTCGTCCTTCATCCAACCGAACGCCTCCCGCTGGAATAGCTAATGAAGTGGATGAAGCAAATCGTTAGTTCGTCGTTCGATGGTCTGAAAATACTCCGGCGCCTTCCGTTTCCCCGCCTTCGCCTCGAAATCCGCGGCCAGGAAAAGTAAGGAGGAATCTCGGTGGCTGAGAACCCGCGGCAAGACCTCCGCTTGCGATATTGGATCGTCATTATCTATGAATCCTCTGAAAATTTTCGCGCTGCTGTTGACCCTGTCGAGTTCTTCGTTCGCCGCGGATGGGTTGCACTGGTATGAGATCGCTGTCGGCGGAATCGGGAAGGAAAAAACACTCATCGGATCGAGTAAGCTAGATCCGGTGGAGATGTCGCGGCGGCTCGCTTTTCCAGAACCCATCGTGCTCGAAAATCTACGTGAACTGGGCGTTGGCATGTATCAGCCCAAAGACGATGTACTTCGAGTGTATATCGTTCCAAAGGTAATCCTATACTTCAACGAGTTTCCGGGAGACCCGGCGAACCCCGCGAAGAAGTAGCCGCCCGCTCACGCCTGGAACAGGAAAGCGCATGCAGCATGGGGTCACCCACTAGCCCTTCACTTGGGCGCATCATCGTCGCCCGGTCGCATGATGGTGTTCAGAAACTCCGGCGCTCTCCGCTTCCCTGCTTTCGCCTCGAAATCCGCCGCCAGCGCGAGCAGCCTAGCTTCGCTCCACGACCGGCCGACGAAGGAGACGCCGATGGGGAGGCCGTACAACGAGGCGGCGGGGAGGGTGATGGCGGGGCAGCCGGCGACGGCGGCGAGGCTGGAGCTGCCGCCGGTGGAAGCTTCGCCCGCGTAGGGGTCGGTGAGGCCGGCGACGCCGCGGGTGAACATGATGAGGGCGTCGAGCTTTTGGTCGTCGAGCGCGGCTTCGACGCCCTCGGTCCGGGCGAGGCGACGGGCCAGGGCGCGGGCCTCGAGGTAGGCGGGCTCGGTCAGCGGGCCGCGGGTCTGGGCTTCCTCCAGCCGCTCCTGGTCGAAGTAGAAGAGCTCCTGCTCGCGGTGGGCGCGGTTGAAGGCGATCAGGTCGGCGATCGTTTTCATCGGCGACCGGCGGCCTGGCTCGGCGAGGTAGCGCTCGAGGCCGTCCTTGAATTCGTAGGAGAGGACCGTCCCCTCGTAGGTGCCGAGGAAAGGGAGGGTTGGGATCTTGACGGGATCGATGACTTCGGCGCCCGCCGCGCGCAAGGTGGCGGCCAACTCATCCTGCAGCGGCTCCATGCGCGCGGGGAAACCGAAGGGGCCGCGCACGAGGCCGATTCGCGCGCCCTTCAGCGCGCCGACGGGAAGCGGCGCGGCGAGGGCGGCCGTCAGTCCGGCGGGGATCTCCTGCGTGGCGGCATCGCGCGCGTCCGGCCCGGCGAGCGCGGCGAGGACGAGCGCCGCGTCGCGCACGGTGCGCGCCATCGGGCCGGCGGTATCCTGCGAGGCGGAGATCGGGATGATGCCGGCGCGACTCACGAGGCCGACCGTCGGCTTGATCCCGACGATGCCGCAGGCCGACGCCGGTGAGACGATGGAGCCATCGGTCTCGGTGCCGATGGCGACGACGCAGAGATTGGCCGCGACGGCGACCGCAGAGCCGGAGCTGGAGCCGGAGGGATTGCGATCGAGCGCGTAGGGATTGCGCGTCTGGCCGCCCCGCGCGCTCCAGCCGCTGCACGAGTTGCGGCCGCGGAAGTTCGCCCATTCGCTGAGGTTCGTCTTGCCGAGAATGACGGCGCCGGCCTCGCGCAGGCGCGCCACCACATGGGCGTCGCGCGGCGGTTTCTGGCCGACGAGAGCGAGCGAGCCGGCCGTGGTCTCCATGCGGTCGGCGGTGTCGAGGTTGTCCTTCAGCAGCACGGGGATGCCGTGGAGCGGCCCGCGCACGTGCCCCTCGCGCCGCTCGGCGTCCAGGCCATCGGCGATGGTGAGCGCGTCGGGGTTCAGCTCGAGCACGGCGTTGAGCTTCGGCCCGGAGCGATCGATCTCCGCGATCCGCCGCAAGTAAGCCGCAGTGAGCTCGTGCGCCGTCAGCGTCCCCGCGGCCATCCGGACCTGTAGCGATTCGATGGTCGCCTCCGCGAAGGGGAAATCCGCCGCCGGCGCCACGCCGGCGGCGCAGAGGGTGACGGCCAAGCCGAGGGTGAGGAGGTTCTTCATGGCGGTGCGGGAGCGTGACAAGGTGTCGGCCTGCCGTCGAGCAGCCGAGTGCGCCGGATCCGCCTCCCCCCTCTCCCTCCCTCCCTCCCTCCCAGTCTCCCCCTCTTCCCCTCCCTACTCCGAGAGATTGTCGATCTTCTCCGCCACCTCGAAATCGCGATCCGTCAGCCCGCCTTCGCTGTGGGTGGAGAGCTGCACGCGCACCTTGTTGTAGCGAATGTCCATGTCCGGGTGATGCTCCTCTTCCTCGGCGATGTCCGCCACGCTGTTCACGAAATCGATCGCTTGCGCGAACTCGTCGAACTCAAACGTCCGCTCGATGTGCTTCTTCTCGTGTTCCCACTCGGGAAGCTTTTTCAGCCAGTCTTTGATTTCGGGAGTCTTGAGCAGGTCGGCCATAGTCGTATTGGGTGGTATCCTGAGGCGGGATACAAGGAGCGAATCGTAGCTCACCCGTCAAGCCGCCGTCTCTTTTCCGGAAATCGTCGCCGGCGAAATCCCGCCTTGCGGCGCGCCCCGCCCGGCGTGTAGAAACCCTCCCCCGCCGCCTTTCCGTCACGGTTCGATACCGCACGGCCCATCCAGCAAACTCGAGGCACGGGATCAACCTCAGCCATTTCCTTCCATGTCGCACGGCCGCATCTTCAACAACATCGTCGAAACCGTGGGCGGCACGCCGCTCGTCCGCCTCAACCGCATCCCCGCGAGCGCGGGCATCGATCCCTCGACGACGATCGCGGTCAAGTGCGAGTACTTCAACCCGCTCGGCTCGGTGAAGGACCGCATCGGCATGGCGATGATCGACGCCGCGGAGCGCGACGGAAAGATCAACGCCGACAGCACGATCATCGAGCCGACGAGCGGCAACACCGGCATCGCGCTTGCCTTCGTCTCCGCCGCGCGCGGCTACAAGCTCATCCTCACCATGCCGGAGACGATGTCGCTCGAGCGCCGCACGCTGCTCGCGATGCTCGGCGCCAAGGTCGTGCTGACCCCCGGTAGCGAAGGGATGAAAGGGGCGATCGCCCGCGCCGAGGAATTGCACCGGAACACGCCGAACTCCTGGATCCCGCAGCAGTTCAACAATCCCGCCAACCCGGCCATTCACGCGAAGACGACCGCCGAGGAGCTGTGGGACGACACGCAGGGTGCGATTGACATTCTCGTCTCGGCGGTCGGCACCGGCGGCACCATCACCGGCGTCGTCGAGACGCTCCGGCCGCGCAAGCCGAGCTTCCAGGCCATCGCCGTCGAGCCGAAGGATTCGCCCGTCATCTCGCAGACCCTCGCCGGCGAGCCGCTCAAGCCCGGTCCGCATAAAATCCAGGGCGCCGGCGCCGGCTTCATCCCGCAAAATCTCCACCTGAAGAGCGCCGACGGCACTTCGCAGATCGCCGAGTGCGTGCAGGTGAGCAACGACGACGCCTTCGCCATGGCCCGCCGGCTCGCGAAAGAAGAAGGCCTGCTCGTCGGCATCTCCAGCGGCGCCAACGTCGTCGCCGCCCTCGAGATTGCGAAGCGGCCCGAGAACAAGGGAAAGACCATCGTCACCGTCGCGTGCTCGACCGGCGAGCGCTACCTCTCCACGCCGCTCGCGGCGGAGGCGAAGGCGGAAGTGGGCGGCTAAGGTCTCCTCTTCATCTTCCTAACCCGGCGGAGCCGGATGCAGGCGGCCCGGAGGGCCAGCAGGAGATTAACCGGTGGTGCAGCGAGTGTAACGAGCGCAACCACCGGAACCCGCCGGACCCGCGAAGGCGCCCCGGAGGTGGCGCCGGAACCGTGTCTCCCCAACAGCGTTTCCACCGTCCCTTCGGGACGGGTTTCGTTTGGTTGAGAATTCCGGTGGTTCCGCTCGTTCCTCGCTCCACCACCGGCCAATTTCCTTCGTCCCTCCGGGACGGCTGCCTTCGCTCAGCGCTCGCATCGCAGCCCAAAGATCGTCGAAAATATGTTCGTTGTTTGTCGTAATTACCATCTTCATCTTCATCCCGATGCGGGATGAGCGAGGAGTCCGGGTTCGCAGTTCCGCCTTTCGGCGGTCAGGCTTGCGGCCTCACCGCCACTTGAGCCGCTTCACATTTTTTTGACAACCCGCATACGGCACGCTGACAACCCGCGCCGCGGCTCATGGCATCGTGACTCCCATGAAAGCAACCCTCGTTTCCCTCCTCGCGCTCTCCTCCCTCGCCGCCGCCGCGGACCGCATTCCGAATCGGCTGATCGACTACTCGAAGTTCCAGCTCATCGCGGCGCAGGTCGCCCCGGTGCGCGAGCAGCGGCGCATCACGGAGGACCAATTCCTCGCGATGTCGTCCGAGCCCGGCACCGTGGTGCTCGACGCCCGCAGCGCCGACAAGTACGCGATGCGGCACATCAAGGGCGCCGTCAATCTTCCCTTCACCGACTTCACGGCCGAGTCGCTGGCCCGGGCCATTCCGGAAAAGACGACGCGCATCCTGATCTACTGCAACAACAACTTCAACGGCGCGCCGCGCTCGCTGACGGCGAAATCCGCGCCGGCCTCGCTCAACATTTCCACCTACATCGCGCTCACCACCTACGGCTACAAAAACGTGTTCGAGCTCGGGCCTTTGCTCGATGTGAAGACGACGAAGCTGCCATTCGTCGGGACCGAGGTCGACCGGGCGAAGTGATCGGAGAGCCGTGGCGCAGCCAGCTGCCGAGCGCGCAGCGCTCCTTGGCCCCGGGTAGGGCGCGGCGTCCCGCCCGCCGTGGAGGGCCGAGGCGGCGGCGTACGGGACAAGTGGAGGCCGGTGCTTCGGGCGAGCATCCTGCCCGACAGCGGGCGAAGGCGGGGCGGAGCAGCCCCGAAACTTCACCGCCCGCCACCTACCCGACTGCTCGCTGACGCTTTGCCTCCCGGCGGGCAAGATGCCCGCCGGGGCGGGCGGGACGCCGCGCCCTACCCGGGGCCAAGAGGCGCTTCGCGCTTCACCGCCGATTCACCGGCATGATCGCCGCGTAGATCGGCCGGTGATCGCTCGCCTTGTTCCAGAGCTCGCCGCGGTAGATGCCGGAGTGCGGCAGGACGATTTCGCGCGCGAGCGCCGGGCCGGCGAAGAAATAGTCGAAGCGCGAGTAGATGTCCGACGCCTTCCAGTAGTGCGTCCAGCGATCGCCCAGGCTGTCCTGCAACAAGAGCTCGGTGAGGTGCTGCGGGCTGCCGCGCGGGCCGGCGATCGCCTGAATGGCGGGCTCGCTCTTCACCTCGTTGAAGTCGCCGTAGAGCAGGAGATTGACCGTGGGATCGGCGGTCAGGATTTGCTCGGCGTGCGCGCGGAGAAGCTGCGCCTCGCGCCGGCGCTGCAGTTCCTCACCGGCCGGCACGGGGCGCTTCGATTTCAGATGCGCGCCGACCAGCCGGAGCTCGTACGCGTCGTTCACGCGCACCGTCACGTCGAGGAAGCCGCGCTTCACCTTTTGCGGCGTGCCGTTCATCTCGTAAGGGACATCGGCGACCGAATTCCGCGCGACGATCGGGAAGCGGCTGAGCAACGCGAGATGGCGATCCACGTCGGGGCCCGGCACGTACTCGAAATCGGTGAAGCCGAGACCCGCCTGCGCGAGGC
>DASYIS010000488.1:0-11660 GCA_035997375.1 Chthoniobacteraceae bacterium | reverse complement strand
GAGGAAACTCTCGCCAAGGCCGCCGCGCAGCTTCTCCGCCTCGAGGCCGGAGGAGATCACGCCATCGGCGCCGGCGGCGATGGCGCGGCGGGCGCGCGAGAGGACCAGCTCCTCCACATTGCACTGGAACCCGAGATCGCGCAGGTCGCCTTCGTCGAGGCTGGTGAGCACCGTCACGGCGAGGATCTTCACTTTGCCCTTGGTGCCGGCGGCGGCGCGCACCACTTCCTCGTTGCCATGCACGGTCGCGAAGGTCACGGCGCGGTCTTTGAGCTGCGCCACGGCGAGTTTCACCGTCTCGGGGACATCGTAGAACTTCAGGTCGGCGAAGACCTTCTTGCCGCGTGCGGCAAGCCACTCGATGAACTCGTAGTACCCGCCGGCCATGAAGATTTGCAGCCCCAGCTTGTAGAAGATCACGGCATCGCCGAGCTGCTCCACGATCCGTTTTCCCTCCTCCACGGTGGGGACATCGAGCGCGAAGATGAGCCGTTCGCGGGTGGGGATCGACTTGGCGGAGAGGGTGCTCATAGGAGAGGCGAAAGGATGCGAACCGGCGCGCGGCTGGCGAGCGCAAATTCGAGCCGGCGGCGAATTGACTTCAATGCGGGTATCCTTAACCTTGCAGGCACGTGCAGAAGTCCGAAATCCGCCCAACCAAAGAATCGATCGAAAGCATCAAGGCTGCTTTCGAGCTCATCAATGCACAACTTTACGCCGTGGAGGAGCGCATCCGCGGCCAGGCCAAGGCATTCGATCCGGCGGTGGAAGGCTACGTCGCCTACGCGATTGAAAGCCGTGGAAAACGGCTGCGGCCCGCGCTGGCGCTGCTCGCCGGCGGCGCAACGGGGAGCATCACGCCCAGCCATACGGAGCTCGCGGTGGTGGTCGAGCTCATCCACGCCGCGACGTTGGTGCATGACGACATCCTCGATGGCGCGGACAAACGCCGCGGCCAGCCGACGGTCAACGCCAAGTGGGGCAACGCCATCTCCGTGCTCCTCGGCGACTGCCTCTTCGCCCACGCGCTCAAGATTTCCACCTCGTTTCACAACGCCGAAATCGGCCGCCGGATCGCGCAGGCGGCGAGCGACGTCTGCTCGGGCGAGATCATCCAGACGCAGCGCCGCTTCGACCTGAAGCTGAGCGTGCCCGATTACTACAAGATCATCGAGATGAAGACGGGCGCGCTCTTCGCGGCGGCGACCGAGCTCGGCGCGCTGCTCAATGAAGCCGCGCCCGAGGTCATCAGCGCGATGCGGATCTTCGGCCTGAGGCTCGGCACCGCGTATCAGGTCTACGACGACGTGATGGATCTCGCCGGCGAAGAAGTGCGCGCCGGCAAGACGCTCGGCAGCGACCTCCGCAAGGGCAAGCTGACGCTCCCGATGCTCCACCTCCTGCAGATCAGCAGCGTGGAGGAGCGGCATCGGATCAGCGACATCATCCTGCAAGGCGACGAGGGGTCGATCAACCAGCTCGTCGAGCAGGCGCTGGCGGCGGGGGCGGTGAAGTTCGCGGTCGCGGCGGGCTGCCGGATGCTGCGCGAATGCCAGGAGCAGCTCGGCGCCGTGCCGCCCGGCAAATACCGCGAGGCGCTCGCGAAGCTCTGCAACGGCCTGCTGGAAATGCTCGCGCCATTTGGGGAGTAGCCTGGGAACGCCAATCTCCCGATTGGCGAGGATGCAACGCGGTCTAACCGCGGAGCAGACGCACGCCGGATCGCTTCGCCCACCCGAGATTGCGAGGGCGCGGTCAAGCTGGAAGGGGGCTCTCATGGAAACGCCATTCTCCCACGCGCAGTGCGCGTCTGCTCCGCGGCTAGGCCGCGTTGCATCCTCGCCAATCGGGAGATTGGCGTTCCCAGGGCTACCCGCCCGCCGGCCGCGCGGCGGCGAGCCGTTCGCCGTCCGTCGGGACTTCGCTGGGCGACGGCGGGAGCGGGGCGGTGGTGATGTCGACGCGGGCGCCGATGCCGACGGTATCGAAGAGATGCACCACGTCGCTCGACCGCATCCGGACGCAGCCGAAGCTCGCCGGCGTCCCGATCCTCCACTCCTCGGCGGTGCCGTGAATGTAGATGGCGCGTCCGTAAGCGTTGCGGTTCTGCTCTTCGAGGCCCTTGAGCCAGAGGATGCGCGTGACGATCGGGTCGCGGCCCGGCGCGTTGATCGTGACGATCTCGCCGGTGGGCCGCCGGCCATGGAACTTCATGCCGATCGGCGCCCCGTCGCCGATCTTCTTCGCGATCTCCAGATGACCGAGCGGCGTCCCCTTGCTGCCGGGCCGATCGCCGAGGCAGAACTTCGAGGTCGAGACGGGATAGCGCGCCGTCTCACGCCCCTTCGTGTACACGACCATGCGCTGGTCCGGCACGCTGACGACGACATGATGATCGGTGTCCTTCGTGGCGCACGAGGCGAAGCCGAGGACCGGCAGGGCGAGGAGGAGACGGCGGAGAATGGCGGTTCGCACGGCGATGTCTTTGCCACGGAAGGGCGAGGCGCGCAAGAGGGTAGGGGGACGGGACAATGAGACAATGAGACAATGAGACAATGAGACAATGAGACAATGACACAATGCGCCACGCGCGGGCACCTTTTCTGTCGAGCGGCTTGGCGCTCTCATTCTCATTGTCTCATTGTCCCGTTCCATTCGCCCACAGCTCCAGCACCCTCCCCGGCAGCCAGCCGAGCTTCTCCTTGAACGACGTGGAGCGCGTGTATTCCAGGATCCAGATCGCGCCGGGGCCGCTGCGGATGATGTCGATCGGGCGGCCGAGGCGGCTGAAGACTTGCTCGGTCTGCGCTTCCCAGAGCTGGTCGGGACGCTGCTGGAGCTTCATCCAGAGGACGTCGAAACCGACGTCGTCCGGCACCGCGGGCGCGCCGATGAGATTGCCGAAGCGCGACACGAAAAACCCGCCGCGAAAGGGCGCGGGGAAGTCGTTGCCGCACCAGACCATGCCGGCCGGCGATGAATGGCCCTCGAGCGTCGAAAGCCCCTGCGGGGTGCCGCCGCCGGCCGGGCCGAGGTTGATCACGGGCATCGTGAACTCCACGCCCGCCGGCGCCACGGGTGTGTGCGGGTAGGGGAATCCCGGCTTCACGGGGATGTTCGAGAACTGATAGGGGAAGCCGTAGTGATGGCCGGGCAGGATCGCGTCCATCTCCTCGGGGACGTTCGCGTCCGGGCCGTTGGCGACGGTGAAAAGACGCCCGTCGCCGTCCCACGCGAAGCCGTAGACGTTGCGCAGTCCGCGCGCGTAGACCTCGATCTTCGGCTCCTTCGCTTTCGGGTCGAGCCGCCAGAGGCACGCGGTGATCTCCACTTCGCCGCCTTGGTAGAACTGCGGATTCTTGCCCGGCTCGCCGCCGTCGGTGCGCGAACCGCTCGCGACGTAGAGCATGCCATCCGGCCCAAACGCGAGGTTACTGACGCCGTGATTGTACGGCCCGATGCCGTACGGGTAGCGCGTGCGAAACCAGAGCTGCGGCTTCGCGTCGGCTTCCGTCGCCGGCTTGTCGGTGCGATAGATCGTGATCTCGTTGATGATCGGCGTCTCGTCCTTGAGCTGCCGGTTGCACACCATCCAGAGCCGCCCCTCCGCATCCTGCAGGAGGCCGAGCGTGCCGGGGTCGCCGCGCTCCGGCTCGAGGTAATCGAGGGCCTTGATCCGCAACTCCACCGCGCCGGCCGCCGGGTCGAGGCGGTAGACGTTGCCCTTCCCGGCGATGACATAGATGTCGCCCTTGCCATTGCCGGCGAAGCGCGTGCAAAACTCCGGCAACTGCGCCACCTCCTTGACCGTCCAGCCGTCCGGCGCTTTCGGCAGCGGCTGGTAGGCCGAGGCTTTGGTCAACTCGGCATAAGTCTTGAAGTTGGAGGTCTTGCGGACCTTGGCCACCTCCGCGGCCTCGAACGGCCTCAGTTTGTTGCCCCAAGACGCCCCCACGTACGTGAGCACCGCCGCGGCCTGCGCATCGTCGAGCATTTGCGCGGGCATCGTGTTCAGGTACTTCTGGCCGTTGACCTCGATCGCCTCGGAGAGCCCCTCGCACAGCGCCTTGATCGCGCGCTCGCGGTTCGCCGCCAGCCAGTCGCTGCCGGCGAGCGGCGGATAGATCGGAGGAACACCGGTGCCGGTCGGCTGATGGCAGATCGCGCACCGCTCGACGAACAGCCGCTCGCCCTCGCCGGCGGGCCCCGCGGGTGCGGCGGGGATGGGAGCGGCGGCGAAGACGTTCCCATACCAGCGGAAGGAGAGCGAAGTCGGGCGGCAGAAGATGGAAAGGATCTCCAGTCCGCAGACAAAGGCGATGACGGTGATGACGGCTGTTTTCATGAGGAGGTAATCCCGGCGCAGCCGGTGCAGAGGCCCCGGGAACGGTGGGCGTCCCGCCCGCCACGGAGGGCCGAGGTGGCGGCGTACGGGACAAGTGGTGGCAGGTGTGCACGGGGCGAGCCGTCTTCGCCCGACGTGAATAGCAGCGGAACGCGCGTTGACCGGTTATCTCGGTTTGTAGATCGAAGGTGCGTCTCGGTGGCTTGGGTTGTCTCGCGGGTGACACGACCGAGAGGGCTGCTATTCGCGTCGGGCGAAGACGCCCTCCGGGGCGGGCGGGACGCCCACCCTACCCGAGGCCACCTGCATTGCGTGCGGCGCGTGTCCACATACGCTCGCAACTTTATGACGGAGAGTGAAAGTGTCTGGCAGGTGTTCGGATTCATGAGGAGGAACGCTCGCCGCCATACTGTTCCAGCAACGCCTTCAGGCGCAAGGTCGCGACCGGCTTGGTCAGGTGCTCCGAAAAGCCGGCTTCGCGGCTGCGGTCGAGATCTTCCTCCATGCCGAACCCGCTCATCGCGATCCCGACGACGCCGGGCGATTTCGTGCGCACGGCGTCCATGATTTCCGTGCCGTGACCGTCCGGCAGGCCGAGATCGCTCACCAGCAGGTTGAACTCGGCCCGCTCCACCTCCGTCAGCGCGTCCTTGACGGTGCGCACCGCGGTGACCTGGTGCCCCCAGAGACGCAGCAGCCGCTCCATGGCTTCGCGCGTGTCGTCGTGGTCCTCGACGAGCAGCAGGCGCAAGGCCGCCGGCCTCTGCGGAACCGGGCTGTGGCCGGCGACCAAGGACCCCTCCGGGCTGGGGGACTCCATGAGATCGAACACGATGCGGAACGTCGCGCCGCGCCCCACGCCCTCGCTCTGTGCGCCGATCGTGCCGCCGTGCGCCTCGACCAGCCCCTTGGCCACCGCAAGCCCGAGCCCCAGCCCGCCAAAACGGCGCGCCGCCAACTGGTCGGCCTGCTCGAAGGGCTCGAAGATCTTGCGCAGGAGCTCGGGCGAAATCCCCACGCCGGTGTCGGTCAACTCCATCACGAATCGGTCGCCCTCGTTGAACGTCCGCAGGTCGATCCGCCCTTCCGCCGGGGTGAATTTCACCGCGTTGAGCAGGAGGTTCCAGACGACCTGGAGCAGGCGCGCCGCGTCGGCTTTGAGGGAATGCCGCTCCGCCCGCAAATCGAGCACGAGGTTCGAGCCTTTGCCCGCCAACTCCGAGTTGACCATCTCCACCGCATGGCGGATCGCGTCGTGCGCGTCGACCTCCTCCATGTCGAGCAGCAGCTTGCCGCGCGCGATCCGCGTCAGGTCGAGCAGATCGTCGATCAGCCGCGCCTCCAGCTCGATGTTGCGTCGGATGACCTGGAGGGAGCGCCGCAGTTCGTCCGGCTCGAGATTCTCCTGCAGCTCGAGATTCATCGCCGTGGCGAGCGCCGGCGTGAGCGGGGTGCGCAGCTCGTGCGAGAGCACCGCAAGGAATTGGTCCTTCGCGCGATTGGCGGCCTCGGCGCTTTCCTTCGCCCGCTCCAGCTCGCGCGCCCGCAGCGTCACTTCCTTGGCGAGGCGCTCGACGTTTTCCTCCCGGCTCGACAGCTCTCCCTGGAGCAGATCGCGCACGACCTTGGTCGAGATGAGATTGCGCACGCGCGCTTGCAGCTCCTCGGCGGCAAAGGGCTTGACCAGGTAATCCTGCGCGCCCTCGCGGAGCAGGCGCAGCTTCATCTCTTCGTCGGCTCGCGCCGTCAGCAGAATGACCGGGATGCCGGCCAGCGCGGGGTCCGCCTGCAATTTCGCAAGCAACTCGTCGCCGGTCATTTCCGGCATCATGAGATCGGTGACGATGAGATCCGGGCGCGCGCTCGGCGCCATCTCGAGCGCGATGCGCCCGTTGGCGGCGGTCGCGACGCGCCATTCGGCGGAGAGCGCGCTGACGATGTGATCGCGCATCTCGGGGTGATCCTCGACCACCAGCACGAGCGGCGCGTACGGCTCGGCCGTCTTTCCTTCCGGCTCGGCGCGGACGGGGTCGATGCGGGAGAGGGTCGCGCGCGCAGTCTCTTTGCCTGCCGAAAAGCTCGCCGCCGCGTCGCCTCGCTGCTGCACGGTCTCATCCGCGACCGCCATGCCGGCCGGCGCGTGCCGCGGCAGGCGGATCTGGAAGCTCGCTCCGCCGCCCGGCGCCTCCGCGATCCAGATTTCGCCGTGGTGCAATTGCACGAAATCGCGCACGATCGAGAGGCCGAGGCCCGTGCCCGAGCCGCCGCGCGCGGTCGGCGTTTCCGCCTGGGTGAAGCGCTCGAAAATCCACTGGCGCTTTTCCGGCGTGATCCCCGGGCCGGTGTCCTCCACCCGCACCAGGACCGTCTCGCCTTCCTCGCTGACGATCATCCGCACCTTGCCATGCTCCGGCGTGAATTTGTACGCGTTCGAGACGAGATTGAAGAGCATCGCCTGGATCTTTTCCGAGTCTGCCTCGATCATCGTCTCGCCCGGCGCCTCGACCGTGAGCTCGATCGTTCGCAACGTGCCGGAGGAGAAGAAACTGCTGACCAGCCGCGCGAGCCGCGAGAGATCGAAGCGCGTGTAGCGGAGCTGCATTTTCCCCGCCTCGAGCCGCGCGATATCGAGCAAATCGTTCACCTGCTTGTGGAGTAGCGTGGCGTTGCGTTTCACCACCTCGAGCTCGCGCCGCTGCTGCATCGTCAGCCCCCTCGCGCCGAGCAGATTGTTCACCGGCCCGAGGATGAGCGTGATCGGCGTCCGCAACTCGTGCGAGACGTTGGCGAAGAAGTTCGTCTTGAGCTGGTCGAGCTGCTTCACCCGGACGTGCGCGCGCCCGAGCTCCTCGTGGGCCTGCTCGAGCTCGCGCTTGCGCTGCGCGGAGAGCCGCGAGTCGCTCAGCAGCACGAGGATTTTCGGCACGAGCGGCGGCAGCATGACCGCCGTCACGACCGAGGCGGCGGCCGTCAGCGCCTTCAGCTTGCCCGCGAACCAGTACGCCGGATGCTCGCTCCGCAGCGTCCGGACCTCCATGAAATGCGTCGCGCCGCACGCGATGATGAAGAGGGCGAACGCCAGCATCATCCAGTGAAACGGAATCTCCCGCCGCGCTCGCATGACGAGATAAGCGAGCGTCCCGGAAATGGCGACATACGCCGCGCCGATGAGGAAATCCGAGTAGCCGTGGAGCCGGATGAGCGACTCATTCATGAAGTAACAATGCGCATGCGGCATGTACGGCTGGCCCGTATCGCCGCCCAAAAACAGCGCGCCCGCGCCGGCCGCGGCCAGGATGGAGAGGAGGATGCTCAACAGCCAGGGCTGCCAGCGGCGGGAAAGGATGTTCATAAATCGGACCGGGGAGAAATTGTAACACAGGCGTTTATCCCGGCAATGCATGTGATTCGGGGCAGGGAGAGAAGCAGAGTGTGTGCGCGTGGAGGGCCTGGATGATCAGCGCCCACAAGACCTCCGAGGACGTATGATGTCGTCCGAGGGTGGCCGGCCAGGCTGGCCTGCGACAGTCGCGAAGCGCCTGCCGCCTTGGACTCCGGCTCTCGCGGTCGTGCTGCCAACGGTAAGTCTTGGCTCCCGGCTCCGCCCATGTGGGCGAAGTGGACGCATGAGAAAACAAATGGGCCGCGAGGATGTCCCCGCGGCCCGTCTGATTGTCTGATTGTCTTCCCGTCTACTTCCCGACCCCCTCTGCCCTCCCGATCAGCTCGAGAAACTCGATGCGGTGGCTGTCGGCATCCTTGCCCTGGCCTTGGACGGCGAGTTCGCGGACGCCGGACCAGGTCGCCTGGCCTTTGTAGGGCGAGTCGCGGAGGAGCATGCCGAACTCCGCCACGGCGGCGGCCCAGCGGAAGTCCTGGGAGCTCTTCTCCAGCGTGAGGCCGGCGTCGGTCAGCGGGAACTCGCGCTTGGTGCTCACGTCGCCATCGGGCGCTTTCCAACGGAGCTTCAGGGTCAGCAATTCGTTTACTGGCACCGTGGTCTCCGCGAGCTCGTTGGCCGTGCCTTTGTTGCTGCCGAGGTGGTAACGGGGCGCGTCGACCGTGGCCGAGGCGACCTTGTTGCCGGCGGCAAAGCCGGGCGTCGGCTGGTACTTGAGCGGGTCGACCTGCGTCGTCTCGCGCTCGCCGGGGATCGGCTGGCCGGCGGGGATGATCTCGTAGAGCGCGGTCACGGTGTGGCCGGCGCCGACTTCGCCGGCGTCCTTCGTGTCGTCGTTAAAGTCCTCCTTCGCGAGCAGGCGGTTCTCGTAGCCGATGAGCCGGTAGGCGCCGACTTGCGCCGGGTTGAACTCGATCTGCAGCTTCACGTCTTTCGCGACGGTGACGAGCGTGCCGGCCATCTGCTCGACCAGCACCTTGCGGCCCTCGGCGAGCGTGTCGATGTAGGCGTAGTTGCCGTTGCCCTTGTCGGCGAGCTTCTCCATCGTGGAGTCCTTGAGATTGCCGTAGCCAAAGCCGAGCACGGTGAGGAAGACGCCGCTCTTCGCCTTGGCCTGGATGAGGTCGATGAGGTCGCTCTGGTTGGTGATGCCGACATTGAAGTCGCCGTCGGTCGCCAGGATGACGCGGTTGGTCCGCCCTTTCTCAAAGCGTTTCGCGGCCAGCTTGTAGGCGAGCTGGATGCCCTGGCCGCCATTGGTGGAGCCGCCGGCGCTCAGCCGGCCGAGGGCGGCGAGGATCGCCTTCTTGTCGTTCGTCGGCTCGAGCACGGTGCCGCTCGAGCCGGCGTAGACCGCGATGCCGACGGTATCCTGCGGCCCGAGCTGCTCGACGAGCAGGGCGAGCGATTTCTTGACCAGCGGCAGCCGGTCCTCCGGCTCCATGGATCCGGAGACATCGATGAGGAAGATGAGGTTCGCCTGGGCTCGCTTTTCCTGGTCCAGGTCGCGCGCTTTCAAGCCGACGCGGAGGAGACGGTGCTCGGGCGTCCAGGGGCAGTCGGCCACGTCCATGTTGACCGACATCGGGTCGCCGGCTTTCGGCTCCGGGTAATCGTACTTGAAGTAATTGACCAACTCCTCGATCCGCACCGCGCCTTTCGGCGGGCGCTGGCCCATGGTGAGAATTCGGCGGACGTTCGAGTAGCTCGCCGTGTCGACATCGACGGAGAAGGTCGAGGTCTCGTTGCCGCGCACCAGCACCTGGAGGAACGGGTTGTCGGTCACCGAGTCGTAGCTATCGGTCGTGGCGGTCTCGACGGCGGCGGGCAGCGCCGGGGTGGTGGCGCCTAAAGCGAACGGCTGGGTTGGCCTGATCTCTGAGTCGTCGAACTCGGCGGGCTTCTTCGACGGGTCGACACCGAGCTGGCTGTCGAAGCGCCGGAGCGCGTCGTCATCCGCTCTCTTGTCGCCCAGCGCCAGTTGGGTTACTCCGCCGGTCAGTTCGAGGGTGCGGGTCTTTCGCGTCTCGAGTGGCACCGCCTGGCTGAGGTTGCTGGCAGGCGCTTTGCCCGCGGCGGCGGTCTCCGTCACTTGTTTCTGAGCGTCTTTCAAAACGCTCTTCCGATCCAGTGAAGGTCCTCCACCGGAAGTTGAGCCGCCCGCCGGTTTCTCGATCACCGACGTGCCGACGCCGCCAAACCGCCGCACCGGAAGGTCCCAGGCCTTGGCGACCTTGTAAGGGCTCAACCCCTCGGGGAGGCCGGGCGCGGCGGCATTCGAATCCGGGACGGGGTTCGCCGGGGCGACCCCGCGCGCCGCTCCGGGGCGCGCACCACCGTAGCCGCCGACCGCTCCCGACTTGTCGGTGGGCTGCATGGCCCAGGTGCCGGCGGCGGCTTTCTTGAGCGCTTCGTCACGCGGCATGGGGCTCGAGACCGGCGGTAAGGCATCGGGCTTCAGCACGGCTGCCTTGGTCCCATCCGCGGGTGCCTGGTTCTTCGCCTTTTCCTCCGCGCGATTCTGCGACTCACGTTTGGTGGCCGTGGTGACCGAGCCGCTGAGTGTCAATTCGCCCGCGCCGGCGAGCCGGTCGACTTGTTGCACATTGGGGCGCGGCGCAAGCGGACTCGGCGCTTCCGGTGCGGCCTGCTCCTGCTTCATGGCCTTGCCGACTTCCGCCGCCGCCTGGGGGCGCGCCGGATGGAGCGCGCCTGCGGTCGGGGCGGCGTCGAGCTGGGTCGGGGCCGACTGGGCAAAGGGCGCCGCCGGCGCGGGAGCCGCTTGCAGGGCGCGCTTGGCGTTGGGCAGTTCGGCGCGGCCCAGTACTGTCGTCGACTCCTGTTCGACGAGATCCGATTTCGAGCGCTCGGCAGTCCTGAGCGAACTCGCCGCGACCGGCGTGGCGAGTGCGACGGGTGCGACTGTCGCCGTCGGCAGGGTGGCCGCAGCTCGCGGCGCATCGGTCGCGAGGCCCTCATCCTTCACCGCCGGGTCGGCTGCGGACAAGGCCGCCCCCTGAGGTTCCGCGACGGTGAAGTTGAGCGCGGCGGGCGCCAGGGTGTCGCCATCCTTCTCTTCCACCATGGCCGCCACCTTGCGCGGCTTGTGCTCTTCATAATAGAGCACGCTCGAGCCGGCGAGCACGGCGGCGCAGGCGGCGATCGCCACCGGCATCCAGGTGCGCCGGCGGGCGGCGGCCGACTGGTTGCGAGGCAGGACGACGATCTGCGGCTCGCTCATCTCGGAGAGGATGTCGTCGCGCTGTTGCGGCGCGAGCGGCGGGGCTTCCTCCGTCGAGAGGTGCCGGCGGACGAGCGCCGCCAGCTCGCGCATTTCTTCCACCTCCGCGGCGGCGGCGGGGTCGTTTTTCAAAAGCGCTTCGACTTCCGCCCGCTCGGGCGGTTCGAGCTCGCCGAGCGCGTAGGCGGTCAATCGTGGATCTTCGTTTTGCATAAGGAATAGAGAGGTTGAAAAGTGAAAAGGGGTCAGGCGCGCTGGGCGGCGGGCTCTTCGCCGGGGAGCTCCTGCATCATCGCGCGCAGCCGCTTGAGCCCGGTGTGAATGAGGAAGCCGACATTGGTCACGGTCAGCTCGGTGATGGCGGCGATCTCCTTGTAAGAAAGATCGTTTTGAAATTTCAGCCGGATGACCTCGCGCTGGTTGGGCGAGAGCTGATCGAGCAAGCGCAGCGCGATGGCCGCGGACTCGCTCTGCTCGAGCCTGACGGAAGGGCTCGGCTCCTCGTCGACCCGGTCTTCCTGGTGGAGAGTCATGGGAATGATGCGTGAATGTTTGCGTTGATGGTCGACCGCGCGATGGCGGCAGACGGTGAAGAGCCAGGCCTCCAGGTGTTTCTCGCTCTCGAAAGGCGTCGCCTCCTCCGCCTGCTGCTGGCGGACGAGGCGGATGAAAGT
>DASYIS010000487.1:0-20570 GCA_035997375.1 Chthoniobacteraceae bacterium | reverse complement strand
ATCCGCGTGTGCGGTGGGTTCCGGTGGTTGCGCTCGTTACACTCGCTGCACCACCGGCTAATCTCCTTCGTCCCTCCGGGACGGCTGCATCATCCGGCTCTGCCGGGTTAGGAAGATGAAGATGGAGAGGAAGGCTTCGGTTCGGGGCGCAGCGTGAGCCGGCTCGCGCCTCGCATGAACCCCGCCGTCCCCATTGACCAGCCCCCCGCTCGCCTCTAGTCTGCCGACCCGCTTTTTCCAGCGCCGCGATGAGCACCAATTACAAAGACACGCTAAACCTGCCGCAGACCCAGTTCCCCATGAAGGCGGACCTGGTCAAGCGCGAGCCGCTGCGCCTGGCGCAATGGGAGGCCGCGGGACTCTACCAGGCGATCCAGGCGGCGCGCGCGGACGCGGAGCTCTTCGTGCTGCACGACGGGCCGCCTTTTGCCAATGGCGATGTCCACATGGGGACGGCGCTGAACAAGGTGCTCAAGGACATCATTGTGAAATCGCGCTCGATGCTCGGCTTTCGCGCGCCGTACATCCCCGGCTGGGATTGCCACGGGCTGCCGATCGAGTTCAAGGTGGTGAAGGAATCGCGCGGGCTCGCGCCGGTCGAGATCCGCCGGAAAAGCGAGGCGCTCGCGCGGAAGTTCATCGACATCCAGCGGACGCAATTCAAGCGCCTCGGCGTGCTCGGCGACTGGGAGCACCCGTACCTCACGCTCGATCCGGGCTATGAAGCCGAGATCATCCGCGCGTTCGCGAGCTTCGTGGAGAAGGGGCTGGTCTATCAATCGAAGAAGCCCGTCTACTGGAGCACCGGCGCGCAGACCGCGCTCGCGGAGGCGGAGGTGGAGTATACGGAACGGACGGACCCGGCGGTGTTTGTGAAGTTCGCGCTGACTGAAGACGCGATCGAAAAGCTTTCGCTGCCCGCCGGAACGTCAATGGTGATCTGGACGACAACCCCCTGGACGCTGCCCGCAAATGTGGCAATTGCGCTAGATCCCAAAGCGCGCTACGCAGCTGCCAAATACCGGAATGGGGAGCGCGAAGAAACGTTAATCATCGCAAGTGAAAGACGCCGCGCGTTCTCGGAAGAAACCGGCTGGCGAATCGTCGGCGAACTCGTTCCTGAGGCGGAGGTTTTTAAGCAAGAGCCTGAATTCGATGCAGATTCCGACGCTTACTTCGATCCCTTTGAAAGTGCTAGCGAGGGACGAATGTACCTGCGCAGTCATGCAGATTCCCGACTCGGAAGCCAATTCGAGGGACTGGAGGCGCAACATCCTTTCCTCGATCGGAAATCCCGAATCATCACTGCCGACTTCGTCACGATGGAATCTGGCACGGGGCAGGTCCACGTGGCGCCTGGCCATGGAAAGGATGACTATATCGCGGGTCAGCAAAACGCCCTCCCAACGCTCTCACCGGTCGACGACTATGGGAAATTCACGGACGCCGTGGGTGTCCCTCATTGGGTTGGGAAATACGTGTTCGATGCCAATGCGGCTATCGTGGCATTCCTACGCGCACAAGGTTCGCTCATCGGAGTGAAACCGTACACCCACGACTACCCCCATTGCTGGCGTTCAAAGACCCCGATCGTCTTCCGCGCCGTCGAGCAATTCTTCATCAAGATCGATGCCTTCCGCGCCGCGGCGCTTTCGGCGATCGAGGGCGTGCAATGGATCCCCGAATGGGGACAGGCGCGCATCTCCGGCACCGTGGAATCGCGGCCGGACTGGTGCATCTCGCGCCAGCGGACCTGGGGCGTGCCGCTGCCGGTGTTTTACGACACCGCGGGCAAGCCGATCGTCGATGCGACGGTCGCGCGCGACGTGGCGGACCTCGTCGAGCAGCATGGGACGAATCTCTGGTTCGAGAAGAACGACGCGGAGTGGGCGCAGTTGCTCGGCCTGCCCGCCGGCACCACGCGCCGCAACGATACGCTCGATGTCTGGATCGACTCCGGCGTCTCGCACACCGCCGTCGTCGCGAAGCACCCGGCGCTCGGCGGCCGGCCGGTGGCGGATGTCTACATCGAGGCGACGGATCAGCATCGCGGCTGGTTCCAGTCGTCGCTCATGACCAGCGTCGCGCTGTATGGGCAGGCGCCCTACCGCACGGTGATCACGCACGGTTTCGTCGTCGACAAGGACACGCGGAAGAAGGTCTCCAAGTCGGAGCAGGGGACGTATGCGAAGCCGATGAACGCCGAGCATTTCGTCCAGAAATACGGCGCGGATATCGTGCGGCTCTGGGCGTCGAGCGTGGAGTGCACGAACGACGTGCCGTTTTCCGAGGAGTCGTTCGCGGGGCTCACCGACGCCTACCGACAGTTCCGCAACGTCCTGCGCATCCTGCTCGCGAACGCGTCCGGTTTCGGCACCGGTGTTGAGTTGGCCGGCGCGACGACGATCGATCGCTGGATGCTCAGCCGCCTGCAAACCGTGGTCGCGACGTGCCGCGAGGCGTATGCGGCGTACGATTTCCGCAAGGTCTTCCAGACGCTGAACCAGTTCGTCACCGTCGATGTCAGCGCGCTGTACGTCGATATCACCAAGGACCGGCTCTATTGCGACGCCGCCACCTCGCCGCGGCGCGTGGCGACGCAGGGCGTCATGCAAACGCTGGTCGACACGCTCTGCCGGCTGCTTGCGCCCATTCTCTCCTTCACCGCGGACGAGGCGTGGGAGTTCTCCGGCGCGGCATCGTCGGTGCATGTGGAGCTCTTCCCCGAGGTGGTCGAGGCGTTGCGCAACCCCGAGGCCGAGGCCGTGATCGAGGAGTGGCTGAAGGTCCGCGCGGTCGTCGGCCAGGCGGCCGAGCCGGCGCGGCAGCAGAAGGTCATCGGCAAGGCGCTGGAGGCGAAGGTCACCCTCGAGTGGCCTCCTGGGAACGCCAATCTCCCGATTGGCGAGACTCCCGCCGCCGGCCCGCAACTCGCCAATCAGGAGATTGGCGTTCCCAGGGCTTCGCTCGCCGAGCTCGAGGAGTTTCTCATCCTCAGCGAAGTCCACGTCGTCGCCGGCGCGGAGCTGAAGGCGACACTGGTGCGCAACGAGCACGCGGGCTGCGCGCGCTGCTGGCGGCATCGCTCCACGGTCGGGTTCATCACCGCATACCCCGACCTGTGCGACCGCTGCGCCGAAGTCGTGGAGGCGCAAAAGACCGCCGCCGTCGCGCCATGAAGCACCCGCTGCTCCTCGCGCTCCCCTGCTACGCGCTCGACCAGGCGACGAAGGGTTGGATCGTCCGCCACTACGAGTTCGGCTCGGATCACCCGGTCATCCCCGGCTTTTTCGATCTCGTCTACTGGGGCAACACCGGCGCGGCCTTCGGCTCGTTTGCGGGCCGGAACGTGTTCTTCATCGCGCTCTCGCTGGCCACGTTCATCGCCCTGCTCGTCGGCTGGCACCGCGGCGCCTTTCGCGAGGCGGCGAATGGCTGGGGCGTCGGGTTGCTAATGGGCGGCATCCTCGGCAATGTCACCGACCGCTTCGTGCACCAGCACGTCGTCGATTTTCTGCTCTTCGATCTGCACGTGAGGTTCGCCGACCCGTGGCCGGCCTTCAATGTGGCCGACAGTTGCATCTTCATCGCCGTCGCCCTCTTCATGTACGGCGCGTTCAAGCAGCCCAAGCCGGCCTCTTCCCAACCCGGTTGAGCCGGAACGAATGCTCCGGCGGCCCGGAGGGCCGAAAGCTGGTAGCCGGTGGTGGAGCGAGTGTCACGAGCGTAACCACCGGACCTCTCCCGAACGCGAATGCGCCCCGAAGGGGGCGCAAGAATTTCGCCACGCCAGGGTCTCCCGCTCCCTCCGGGGCGGGCTCCGTTGGCTGAGTTTTCCGGTGGTTGTGCTCGTTACACTCGCTCCACCACCGTATAGCCTCTCCGAAGTTATTCATGGCCAGCGGCGGGCGGCCCCTTCAGCCCAAGCCAGGATGGCTGTGAATAACTTCGCCGCGCTGGTAAAAAATTGAGCGATCGCCGGACGAATTGCACCACCATTCCTACGAGGAATATTAGCCAAATTCTCGCCGGCGACCGCTCATGCGCTACGGACATGCATCCTCAGATACCGCCCGCAGTCAAACCGCAGGGCTCTCTATACGATCTGCAGCCGTTGGCGCCATGCGCAAAACGAAGAAAAAAACGCCCACTATGAAAAAGACCCATCGGATCCTTGAAACCACCTGCCGGCCTGCCGAGGTGGCCGCACCCGCGCCCGCGATCTCGGCCATCACCGACCTGCCGCTGGGCGAATTTGCCGCCCTCGTCGGCCTGGACTGGGGAGACGCGGAGCACGCCATTGCCCTGGCCGTCCGCGGCGCGGCCCGCGCCGAAGAGCTCACCCTGCCGCACTCCGCCGAGTCGCTCCACACCTGGCTGCGCGCGTTGCACGCACGCTTCGGCGGCCAGCCTGTGGCCGTCGCCGTCGAGGCGAGCAAAGGCGCCATCGTCGCCGCGCTCCTCGAGCACCAGGCGTGGCTGACCGTCTACCCCGTGCACCCGGCGACCAGCCGCCGCATGAGCCTGGCCTTCAGCCCCAGCGGCGCCAAGGACGACCGGCCCGATGCCCGCACCCTCCTGGAAATCCTCCAGCACTACCGCGGCAAGCTGCGCGCCCTCCTGCCGCACGACGAAGCCACGCGCAAGCTCACCCACCTGGTGGAGGCGCGCCGCAAGCTGGTCGACCGCCGCACCCAGCTTTCCAACGAGCTGACCAGCCTGCTGAAAAACTACTACCCCCAAGCGCTGGAGCTCACGGGCGACAACCGCTCCGCCCCGCTCGCCCTCGATTTCGTGGAGCGCTGGCCCGAGCTCGCCCTCCTCCAAGCCGCGCGGCCCAAGACCGTGCGCGACTTCTACCACGCGCACCGGGTGCGCCGGCCGGAGCTCATCGCCGCGCGGCTCGCCCTCATCGAGGGCGCCCAGCCGCTGACGACCGACCGCGCCCTGTGCGAGGTCAGCATCCTCGAGCTGCGCGCCCTGGTCGCCGAGCTGCGCCTCCTGGAGAAACATCGCGCCCGTCTGGAGGAGGAGATCGCCACCGCTTTCGCCGCCCACCCCGAGGCCGCCATCTTTCAAAGCCTGCCCGGGGCCGGCGCCGCCATGGCCCCGCGCCTGAGCGTGCTCTTCGGCACCGATCGCGCCCGCTGGCTCGACCCCTGCGAGTTGCAAACTTACTTCGGGATCGCGCCCGTGATCGAAAGAGCGGCGGACACAAAACCGTCCACTGGCGCTGGAACGCGCCCTGGTTCGCCCGGCAAACCCTCATGGAATGGGCCGGGCTCAGCGCGCAATACAGCACGTGGGCCAAGGCCTACTACCAGCAGCAAAAGGAGCGGCAAAAAGGCCATGGGGCCATCCTGCGCAGCCTCGCTTTCAAATGGCTGCGCATCCTCTGGCGCTGCTGGCAGAACCGCCAACCGTACGACGAAGCGCGCTCCCTGGCCCAACTCCAGCAGCGCAACCCGGCGCTCTGTGCGCGCTTCGCCACGACCTGAAATTTACCAAAAAACCGAAGAAAATCATTGCGCGGAACGGCTCAGATGTTGGCTACCGGCTTTCGGCCCTCCGGGCCGGGGACGCGGATGCGCCACCCTCACCGCGGGCGCCTACTCCCACTGGATATCGTCGAGATAGAAAACCACGGGCTTGCCGGCGCCTTGTGTCGTCCAGACGAAGCCGGTCTTGATGCGCGTGAGGTCCTGGCCGGAGACGGGGATTTCGTAGCGCTCCCACTCCTTGGTGAGTTTCACTCTAGGGAGCGAGCCGGAGCCGGTATCGGGGAAGCGCTGTTTTTTCTCGATGATGCCATACTCGAAGCTGACGACTTCGCCGCCCTGCTCGCCGCGCGCCCAGAACGTGAGCCGTTTCGCGCCGGTCAGGTCGTAGCCGCCGCCCTGGCTGCCCCAGTCGTTCGCGGGGTTCTGCCAGACGACTCCGCCCCAGCCTTTCTCCGCGGAGAATTCGCAGCGCATGCACTCGCGGCCGGTGTGGGGCTGGGTGGCGTTGGCGGGGTCGATCTGGATGGCCTTCGTGTCGCCCATCCAGCCCGCTGGGATGTAGGTCGCCGGGGCGCCGCCCTCGCCGTAGAGCCGCAGCGGGAGCGTGGCTTTTGCGCCTTTGGTCGGCATGGCTTTCGGGGCGTCCACGCGGACGGAAGTGTTCGCCGCCGCCGCGCCGCCGTGGGCGTCGCGGACGATGGCGAAGAGCCGATAGAGCCCGCCGTCGCTCGGGAGCTTGATCTCCGCGCCGGTGAGGTCGCCTTTCACGACGACTTCGTGCAGGATGGGCGGGGCGGCTTGCGCGTCGTTGCCGTTGCCGTATTCCCCGGGGTCCTGCTGGAAGTACCACTCGACCTTTAGCGGCTCCTTCGTGGGACTGCTCGCTTGCAGTTGCGCGTGAATGACGGCGCCCGGCTTGCCGACCGTGCTGTCGATCTTCAGCGGCTCGATGGTCGGGCACGGATGCTCGGGCGGCCGGCCGTTCCAGAGGGCGCCGATCGCATCGACGCCGGCGAGCCGCGAACCGTCGGTCAGGAAGAGCGAGAACCACGTGGCGGTGACTTCCTGTTTCTGGCCCCAGAGAAATGCGTACGAGCCGAGGCAGAGGTCGGGCGCGCCGAGCACGGCGGCCTGGTAGGCGCGGCGATACGTCTCGGCCTTGGCGGTGCTGGTCGGCTCCGGATAGGCGCCGAGCGCGTCGCGCTGCGTCTCCCAAACACCGGCGGGGCCGTATTCGGTGAGCAGGTACGGTTTGGTGCCGCCGGCTTTGCGGTAGCGCTCGGGGAGCGAGGCGGAGCCCGCGTAGGAGTTGATGCCGACGAGGTCGAGCGTCGGGCAAAGCTTGTGGATGTTCTGCACTTTCTCGCCGCCGATTTCCGCGACGACGGTCATCGTGGGGTGATTTGGGTCGAGCTGCTTCACCATCGCCGCGAGTGACTCGATCCCCTTCCAGACATCGGTGTTCTTTCCCTGCGGATCCTCCATCTCGTTGCCGAGCGCCCAGCAGAGGAGCGCGGGATGGCTCTTGTATTTCTCGACCACCTCGCGCACGTGTTTCTGCTGGCGCTCCAGGCTGGCGGCGTCGTTCCACTTGAACCCCTGCCGCACCTGGCCGAGCCAGATGCCGGCGCACACGGTGAGGCCGAGCTTCTGCGCGGAATCGAGCGTTTCGCCGAGCCCTTCATCGCCCCAGAGGCGGACGGAATTGCCGCCCGCCCGCGCGATGCTCGCGAGCTCGCGGCTGCCACCGCCGCCCTTGACGAGATATGGCCGGCCGTCGCGCAGCAACTCCCACCCTTCGCCTTTCTTCGTGACCCGGACTTCGCCGGCGTGCGTGGTGGCCATGAGGGCGGCGAGGAGGAGGGTGGCGAGTTTCATCGGAGAAATGAGCATACCGATAAATGTCAGTCGCGACCAATTCTTACCGATTCGCCGAGAATTTGGTCCACGAAATACACAAAAGACACGAAAAGGGACGGGCAACTTTTCTGGCCAACGAACCAAACGAATTGGAACGAATTCGTGCGGACTGCTGACCCATTCGTTCCAATTCGCTCAATTCGTTGGCCCGCCTCCGTCCCTGCCCCCTTTTCGTGTCTTTCGTGTATTTCGTGGACCAAAATTCCGGATTCACGATTCCTTGCGGATGCGGATTTTGATTTGGCGGGAAAGCATCCAGCGGACGGCGAACATGTCGAGGGTCGCCTTGATCGCGCGATTGCCGAAGCCGTATTTGCTGACGCCGGCGGTGCGCGGGCGATGGTTCACGGCGACCTCGGAGATGCGGTAACCCATCCCCTTCACCAGCGCGGGGATGAAGCGGTGCATGCCGTAGAATGGGACGAGCGCCTCGCGGCATTCCGAGCGCATCGCCTTCAGCGTGCAGCCGGTGTCGCGCACGCCGTCGCGCGTGAAGCGGCTGCGGACGAAGTTCGCGAAGCGGCTGGTCAGGCGTTTCGAAAAGGTGTCCTTGCGGCTGGCGCGGTAGCCGCAGGCGAGGTCGACGCCGCGCTCGATCTCCGCGAGGAGCTTGCGGATGTCGGCGGGGTCGTTTTGCAGGTCGCCGTCGAGCAGCGCGATGACTTCGCCCCGCGCGGCGTGAAGGCCGGCATACATGGCGGCGCTTTGGCCGGTGTTCTTCTCGAACTCCAGGACGCGCACGCGCGGGCCGCGCTGGATGCGGGCGAGGGTGGCGTCCTGCGACCCGTCGTCCACGAAGACGATCTCGTACTCGAGGCCCGCCAGCGCCGCGTCGAGCTCGGCTTGCAGGCGCACGACGTTGTCTTCCTCGTTATAAAGCGGGATGACGACAGAAAGCATGGGGCGCGAAACTTGAAGGGAGAGCGCCCCCGATGTCCAATCCGAAAGACGACGCGGACGCCGTCGCCTCGTGGACCTCCGACCGGTCTCCGCCGTTTACCAGCGGACGAACGTCATCTTGCGAATCTGCCCGGCCTGGCCGACGGGGACCGTGCCGGTGGCGGACTTGCCGGGGGCGGCGATGGCGGCGCCGGTCGGCTTGTAATCGTACGTGCCGCTGTCGGTGGCCATGCAGGTCACCTTGTCCCCGTTGAAACTCTTCGAGAAATCGCCCTCGATAAACACGAAATCCTTGGGCTTCTCCTTGCCCCGCTGGATGATGGGATTGATCACGATCCCGTTCGGCTGCTTCTGCACCACGATCCCCATGACCTTCAGCGATTTGATACTGGGCGCAAGGGCGGTACTGGTGCCGACGCCGTTGGCCGGCGCGGCGGGAGTTGCCCCCGGGGCACCGGGAGCCGGAGTCGCCGTGCCCGGGCGATCGAGCGCGCCGGCGAAGGCGGTGAAGGGAAGCGCCGCGAGGGCGGCGACAGCGAGGAGGGACGTGAGATTTTTCATGGGATGCTGGGGTTTGCGCGCCGGAAAATCAAAGTGGCGCGTGCCGTGACAAATAGGCTAGGAGAGCGCGGCTCGCCAGCAAATTTCGCGTCCCTGGGAACGCCAATCTCCTGATTGGCGAGTTGGCTCGCGCGTGCCATATTAAACCAATGCAAGCGGCCGATCTCAAAGAGGTGTTCGAGAAAACCCCATTCCGACCTTTCGCCATTCGCCTGAACAACGGCGCCCAGTACTCGTTCAACTCCGAAAGGGAACTCGGTGCGACGAAACAGTACAACATGATCTTTCACGTTGGGGAGCGAAGCGCCGCGCGGATCGACGCGGACAGCATCGTGGAGATCATCGAGAGCAACTGACCTGGCGAGCGGCTGAAATCCTACTCTTACTCCTGCTCCTACTCGTAATCGACGCCCGGGCGCGCCCTCGATTAGGAGTAGGAGCAGGAGTAAGATTAAGATGACAGGGGCCCAAACGCCGGCAGCGAGCCGACGAGGTTCCCCGGCAGCGGCCAGACTTTCTCGTAGACGTGCTCGCCGAGCGTCTTGGCGACCGCGTAGCCGGCGGCCATCATCTCGAGCTTCGCGTCGAGGTTGTCGATGTGGTGGAGCGCCCACGCCTCGGGGGTTTTCGGCACGACGGGCGAGCCGAATTGGAGCTCGCCGTGGTGCGCGGCGACGAGGTGAAGGAGATGCAGCCGCACCTGCTCGCTCTCCGGCTGGAGCGCGGGCCACGCTTTCGCCTCCTCGGTCAGCAGCAGCCGGCGCCAGAGGTTGTTGACGAGCTCGATGCCGATCGGGATGTGCCCGAGCAACTCCGCGCGGTCGGTAAAGGGCATGGTGAAGCCATCCGCCGCATAGATGTTTTCCCAGAGCTTGCCGGAGTCGTGGAAAAGGACGCCGGCCACCATGAGGTCGCGGTTCAGGTGCGGGTAGACGGTGGCGATCGCGAGGGCGGCGCGCAGCATCTGCGCCATGTGCTCGACGAGCCCGCCGCGCCGCGCGTGGTGGTTGACGCGCGCCGCGCCGGTGCGCTGCAGCCGTTCGCCGAAGTCGTTGAAGAAAAGCAGCGCCAGCGCGCGGAGGCGCGGGTCGGCGAGGGCTTGCGCCGATTGGAAGAGGAACTCGTAGTCGGCCTGCTGCTTCGCCCGCAGCTCGGGCGGGCCGGCGAGCATGGCGTCGCGCTCCGCCGGGTCGAGTGGACGGCAGCGCCAGTCCTTCGATTCGAGGCCGTAGTTACCGAGCGTAAACTCGCCGGCGAGCTCGAGAAAACCGCCCGCGCGCAGCCCCTCGCACTGCGCGAACGACGGCGCGTCGCTCCACGCCCGGAGCATGAATTTCCCCTCCGCGTCGACGACGTTCAGCTCGTAGAACGGCTTGCCGTCACGCGTGTCCTTGCGCGAGACGGTTTCGATCTGCACGTGCAACGCGGCCGCGGTCCGGCCGGCGACGGCGGCTTGCTTGAGCTCGGTAATGGTGAGGAGATTCACGAAAGGAGCGGCGATTCTGGCGGGATTGCGCGGATCGGAAAGTCAGGAATTCAGGGGCCGCGGCGGCGCGGCGCTTCACTCCGCGTTCATCGTTCCGCCTTTCGGCGCAAACAGCCTAGTTTTCGCGGTCCCGGAGGATCATAACTGCCACAGCTCATCGCGATTGCCTCTATTGACCGGCCATCGCAAACGAACGAGATTGGCGTCCGCTCTTTCACCCCCATGTTTACCTTCTCCAGCAAAGGCTCGGTTTCCACGTGCGACGGCGTGACCCGGCGCGATTTTCTCCAGGCCGGCACGCTCGGCGCGCTCGGGCTTTCGTTACCGATGCTCAACGGGCTGAAGGCGATGGGCGCGGTCGACAAGACAAAGGACGAGCGCGCCTGCATCATGATCTTCAATCTCGGCGCGCCGAGCCAAATGGATACCTGGGATCCGAAGCCCGACGCGGCGCGCGAGATTCGCGGGCCGTTCAAGACGATTCGGACGAACAATCCCGACATCCAGCTCACCGAGATTTTCCCGCGGATGGCGAAGATGGCGGACAAGTTTTCGCTCGTCCGCAGCGTCTACCACACCGCGGCGGCGGTGCACGACACGGGCCATCAGATGATGCAGACGGGGCGGCTTTTCTCCGGCGGCATCAATACGCCGCACGCGGGCTGCGCGCTGGAGTTCCTGAAAGGCCGGCGCAGCGAGCTGCCGGCGCACGTCATCCTGCCGGAGCCGATGGGCCCGACCGGCGGCAATCTCCCGCACGGGCAGGACGCCGGCTTTCTCGGCAAGACCTACGACCCCTTCGTGCTGAATGCCGACCCCTCGGCGAAGGACTTCAAGGTGCCCGATCTGCTGCCGCCGAAGGAGATCAGCGAGGTGCGGCTCCAGCGCCGCCGCGAACTCCGCCAGCTGGTGGACGACGCGGTGAAGAACTTCGAGGCGAGCGAGTCGGCGAAGCTGATGGAGACGAATTTCGCCGACGCCTACCGGCTGATGACCACGCCGGCCGCGCGCGAAGCCTTCGCGCTGGAAAAGGAGCCCGGGAGCGTGCGCGAGCGTTACGGCATGAATCGCTTCGGCCAGTGCTGCCTGCTCGCCCGCCGGCTCGTGGAGCGCGGCGTGCGCTTCGTGACGGTCAACACGTTCATCACGGTCTTCAACGAGATCACCTGGGACATCCATGGCTCCAAGCCCTTCACGAGCATTGAGGGAATGCGCGATCTCGTGGCGCCGATGTACGACCAGGGCTACAGCGCGCTGCTCGAGGATCTCGCCCAGCGCGGGATGCTCGAAAACACGCTCGTTTGCAACCTGGCGGAGTTCGGCCGCACGCCGAAAGTGAACCCCGCGGGCGGGCGCGATCACTGGCCGGGCGTCTGGACCGTCGGCTTCGCGGGCGGCGGCGTGCAAGGCGGCCGCGTCATCGGCAAGAGCGACGAGATCGGCGGCTACCCCGCCGAGCGCCCGGTCGCGCCGGCGAACATCGTCGCGACGATCTATCACTCCCTCGGGATCGACCCGGATACCGAGCTGCCGGGGCCGCAGGGTCGGCCGTTCCCGCTCATTGATCGCGGGTTTGAGCACCTCAAGGAGCTGTTTTGAGGATGAGCCTACAGATCGAGTCGCTCGCGTAACCCTTCTTTAACCAGATTGAACTCATCTGCTGAAAGGACGCCGAGTCGTCGAATGAAGTCCGAGGTCTTCACCGTAGCAAGCTGCTGAAGATGAAAAACGCCTTCGCGCAGAAATGGCTTCGGAATGGAAAGCTCCCAAGGGTTGTCGCCTCGAACGGAACCGGTGTGCTGCACAACATTCACCAATGCCAATTCATCCCAACCTGGCATTGGCGTCAGCGCGACCACCGGCCGAACCTTGGCGATCATGCCCATGTCGGCCATCCACACTTCACCGGGCTGAATGCGCATCCGCGGCCTCCATTGCGTCCAACCTCAATGCAGCTTCCTGGCAGCAAGCTGCAGCGATTTGCATCGCTTCGCGTTCCGCCTCATCCCAGCTCAGTTCCAAGGCACGATCCGCAATTTCGCGAAGCTCCTTGCGGTTGAACTTAGGCAACTCTTCGAAAATCTGAGCGATACTCATATGCGCAACTTATCCACGAAAGGCGCGATCATCAATACTTCGATTCTCGGGGTAATGGCGATGTCCGTATCCCTGTTCTTTCAATCGCCCGCCCATGCCGAGGACGCCCCGTCCTTCCGCAACCAAGTCCAACCCATCCTCGCGAAATTCGGCTGCTCGAGCGGCGCGTGCCATGGCGCGGCGGCGGGACAGGGCGGGTTCAAGCTTTCGCTGCGCGGGTATGATGACGAGGGCGACTACCTGCAAATCACCCGCTCGGTGCTCGGCCGGCGCGTGTCGCTCGACGAACCCGCGCACAGTCTCCTTCTGCTGAAGTCCACCAAGGCGATCCCGCACAAGGGCGGCGAGCGCTTCAAGACCGACTCGCCGGAATACAAGATCCTCGCCGAGTGGATCGCGCAGGGCGCGCCGCCGCCTTCCGAGAAGGACGCGCGCATCGAGCGCATCGAAATCACGCCCGCGCACATCGTGTTGAAACCCGGCCAGGCGCAGGCGTTCAAGGTGACCGCGTTCTTTAACAATGGCCGCCAGGAGGACGTGACGCGCTGGGCGAAGTACACGGCCGGCAACACCTCGGTGGCGCCGGTCGATGACAACGGGCTTGTGAAAGTCGTCGGGCACGGCGAGGGGTCGATCACCGCCTGGTATCTCAGCCGGCTCGCCATCGCGACTGTCACCGCGCCGTACGAGCAGCCGGTCGAGCCCGCGGCGTTCACCGCGATTCCGCCGCGCAATTTCATCGATGAACTCGTGCTGGAAAAGCTGCGCGAGCTGAATCTCCCGCCCTCGGATCGGAGCACCGACTCCGAGTTCATTCGCCGCGCGACGCTCGACACGCTCGGCGTCCTCCCGACCGCCGAGGAGACGCGCGCGTTTCTCGCCGAGACGACGCCGGGCAAGCGCGATCACCTCATCGATTCGCTGCTCAGCCGGCCGGAATTCACCGACTACTGGGCGTACAAATGGAGCGACCTGCTGCTGGTCAACGGCAACAAATTGCCCGAGCAGCCGATGTGGAGTTACTACCAGTGGATCCGCCGGCAGGTGGAGCTGAATACGCCGTGGGATGAATTCGTGCGCGACTTGGTCACCTCCACGGGCAGCACGCTCGCGAACGGCGCGGGCAACTTTTTCATCCTGCACGACGAGCCGACGAAGATCGCCGAGACCATCTCCACCGCCTTCCTCGGCATGTCGATCGCGTGCGCGAAGTGCCACAATCACCCGATGGAGAAATGGACGAACGACCAGTATTTTGCCTTCGCCAATCTCTTCTCGCGCGTGCGGTCGAAGAACGGCTCGGTGGCCGATGAGCGCGTGGTCTACGCCGACAACACCGGCGACCTCGTCCAGCCGCTGCGCGGAAAAGCGCAGCCGCCGACGCCGCTCGATGGCGCGCCCGGCTCGCTCACTTCGCCGGAGGATCGCCGCCTGGCACTCGCGCAGTGGCTGACCGCGCCGGAGAATCCGTACTTCGCCCGCGCGATCACGAACCGCCTCTGGAAGAATTTCTTCGCGACCGGCCTCGTCGAAAGCGTCGACGATCTCCGCATGACGAACCCCTCGAGCAACGAAAAGCTGCTGAGCGCCGCGGCGGGTTTCCTCATCAAAAAGCAGTTCGACCTGAAGGCGCTGATGCGCGAGATCCTGCAAAGCGAAACGTACCAGCGCAGCAGTGTCGCGCGGCCGGAGAACCAGGACGACACGCGCTCCTACGCCCGCTACTACCCGCGCCGGCTCATGGCCGAAGTGATGCTCGACGCCGTGTCGCAGGTCACCGCCGTGCCCACGACCTTTCGCATGGATCGGCGCAACCAAAACAAGGGCCTCGGCAACTCGTACCCGATGGGCTACCGCGCCCTGCAGCTTCCCGACTCGAACACCGTCTCGTACTTCCTCTCGAGCTTCGGCCGGCCGGACCGCGTGCAGACGTGCGAATGCGAGCGGACGAACGAACCGAGCATGGCCCAGGCGCTCCACATCGCGAACGGCGACACGATGAACACGAAGCTCGCGGCCAAGGGCAACGCCGTCGACAAGCTGCTCGCGAGCGGCCAACCGGACGCGAAGATCGTGGAGGAAGCGTACCTCACCGCGCTCAGCCGCCCGCCCACCGAGACCGAGCGCGCGGGCGTGCTCAAGGTGCTCGGCGCCGCGGCCGGCGATCCCGCGGAAAAACGCGCGGTGTTGGAAGACGTCTTCTGGGGGCTGATGAGTGCGCGGGAGTTTTTGTTCAACCACTGAGCCCTGTTTTGCATATGAGTTCCCCCTTGGAGGCCGCATCTCCCCCCCCTCGTGTCGATAGTTCCATACCGTGGGGAAACGCGAAGTCCGGTGGCCGAAGGCCTTCCACAAGCCAGCCCAGGGCAACGCCCTGGGTAAATCGCCAAACGGAATTCGCCCTGAAAGGGCAACACACGGGCGCTCGTTGTTTTGCCCTTTCAGGGCGTTTCGCATCGCACCCTTCACCCAGGGCGTTGCCCTGGGCTGGCTTGTGGAAGGCCTTCGGCCACAGGACTTCGTGGACTCGCACCACTTTTCTTTTTGCTTTCCTTACCGGAGCTCCCCTGTTTGCCGCGCCCGCCCCTATCGACTTCGCCGCCAAAATCGCTCCCATCTTCGAGGAGCACTGCGTCGACTGCCACGCGGTGGACGACCCGGATGGCGAGTTCAGCCTCGAGACGTTCGAGACGCTGCTGAAGGGCGGGAAGACGGGGAAGGCGATCACGCCGGGCAACGCGCAGGATTCGCTGCTGGTGAAATTCGTCGAGGGCCGCAGCGGCAAGGAGGGGAAGAACAAGTTCATGCCGCCGGGGAAAAAGGAGCATCTCTCGACGGACGAAATCGCGCTCATCCGCCAATGGATCGACGCCGGCGCGCCCGCGCCCGCCACGCCGCCGAAGCTCGCGGACGTGCTCGCGAATCTCCCGAAAATCGCGCCGAAGACGGAGCGCAAGAAGGGCATCCAGGCGCTCGCGTTCTCGCCCAAAACCGGGCTGATCGCGGCCGGCACGCATGCCTCGGTGCAACTGCTCGACGCGACCACGCGCCTGCCGAAGCGCACGCTGGAGAACATCGCCGGCAAGGTGAACGCCCTCGCGTTTTCCGCCGATGGCACCATGCTTTTCGCCGCCGCCGGCGAAGCGGGTCTCGCGGGTGTGGCGTATCAATGGAAGGTCGCGGACGGCACCCTCGTGCGAAAGTTCGAGGGCCACAAAGACGCGCTCTACGCGCTCGCGCTTTCGCCCGACGGCACGACGCTCGCGACGGGCAGCTACGACCAGAAGATCAAGCTTTGGAACCTCGCCGACGGCAAGGAAACGAAGACGATTACCGGGCACAATGGCGGCGTCTTCGGCCTGAGTTTTCGCCCCGATGGCAAGGTGCTCGCGAGCGCCAGCGCGGACCGCACGGTGAAACTCTGGGACGTCGCCTCGGGCAAGCGGCTCGACACCTTTTCACAGCCGCTGAAGGAGCAAACCGCCGTCTCGTTCGCGCCGGATGGCCAGACGATCGTCGCCGGCGGAGTGGACAATCGCATTCGCATCTGGGCGGTCAGCGCCGATGCGCAGGAGGGGACGAATCCGCTGAAGCTGACGCGCTTCGCGCATGAAGGGGCGATCCTCAACCTCGCCTTCCTGCCGGATGGCCAGACGCTCGCCTCGACCGCCGCCGACCGGACCGTGAAGCTCTGGAAGACGGCCGATCTCACCGAGCAGCGCCTGCTGGAAACGCAGCCGGACTGGGCGCCCGGTCTGGCGTTCGTGAGCCCCACGCTGCTCGCGCTCGGCCGCCTCGACGGCTCGGTCGCCTACTACAATACGGCGACCGGCGCGCCGGCCGCGAAGCCCGAAGCGGTGATGCCCGCGCCGGCTACGAAAGCCGCGATGCCGGCGGCCCCCGAGATTACCCGCCTGGAACCGCGCGGGGTGCAACGCGGGGTAACGACCACGATCAAAGTGGTGGGCAAGAATCTCGACGGGCTCAAGTCGGTGATGTTCACGCATGCGGGGCTGAGCGCGACCGTGACCTCCATCGATCCCAAGGGGATGAGCGCCGAGCTCGCGGTGACCGCGGACGGCAAAGTGCCGAGGACGCAATTCGAGCTGAGCGTCGCCAACGCCGCGGGTGAGTCGGCGAAGAAGAAGCTGCTCGTCGACGATCTCCCGCAACTCGTCGCAGCTGCGACCGCGCAGCCGTTGCGTCTCGCGACGCTCCCCACGAATGTTTGGGGCACGCTGGCGGCCACGGGGCAGCGCGATGAGGTCACCTTCACGGCGAAGAAGGGCCAGACCATCGTCCTCGACCTCGCCGCCCGCCGGATCGAATCGAAAGCGGAATCGGCGCGGCTCGAAGTCCTCGATTCCGAGCACCGGCTCCTCGCGGCGAACAACGGACTGGACACCGGCACGGACCCCTTTCTCGCCTTCACCGCGCCGCGCGACGGCGAGTACACCGCGCGCGTTTTGGAGATCACGCTCGAGGGCTCGCCGGAGCACACCTATCGCCTCACCGTCGGCGCGCTGCCTTACGTCACCGGCTGGTGGCCGCTCTCGCTCCCCGCCAACAGCCAGGGAGAGATCCATCTCGTCGGACCGAATCTCGTTTCCAGGACGCTGACCGTGAAGGCGGGCGCGGACGGCGAAGTGGCGCTGCCGCCGGACGCCGAGCAATTCCGCAATCGCGTCAACGTGCGCGTCGCCGCGAGCGCGCTGCCGGAGGTGCTGGAGCAGGAGCCAAACGACGCGCCGGATCGCGCCCAACCGCTTGCGGTCCCCGCCTCCGTCAACGGCCGGCTCTTGAGCGACACCGAGGGCCGCGCGGATTTCGACCTGTATCGTTTCGAAGCCGCGAAGGGCGAGCAGCTCATCATCGAAACGCGCGCGGCGATGCTCGGCTCGCCGGCCGACACAAAGATCGAAGTGCTCAACCTCAAGGGCGAGCCGGTCCCGCGCGTGCTGCTCCAGGCGACGAAGGATTCGTGGCTCACCCTCCGCAGCACCGACTCGAACAGCGCCGGCATTCGCCTCGGACAGTTCGACGAGATGGCGCTCAACGATTACATGTACTTCAACGGCGAAGTGCTGAAAATCTTCCGCCTCGCGCGCGGTCCCGATGCCGACATGGGCTTCTACACGCGGGCCGGCGTGCGGCGCGGCATGTTCGACACCAGCCCCTCGGGCCATGGGCTCGATGAGCCGTGCTACGTCGTCGAGCCGAAGCCCGTCGGCTCGAAAATCGTCGCGACCGGCCTCCCGGTTTTCACGCTCAACTACACGAGCGACGACGACAGCGAGCGTTTGCTCGGCAAGGATTCGCGGCTCCATTTCACCGCGCCGGAGAAGGGAAGCTACCTCATCCGCGTGAGCGACACGCGCGGCTGGAGCGGCGAGCGCTTCGCGTACCGGCTCATCGTCCGCCGGCCAGCGCCGGACTTCACCGCCGCCTTCGCCGCCAAGACCGCCGCGCCCGTTCCGGCGGGCAGCGGCCAGCAACTGCTCGTGAAAGCCGACCGCGTGGATGGCTTCGAAGGCGACATCCGGCTCGACGTCAGCGGCGTGCCGGCGGGCTTTGTCGTCTCTTCACCGATCGTGGTGCAGGCCGGCCATCTCACCGCCACGGGCTGCGTTTATGCGCTGCCCGACGCGAAAATGGGCGCGGCGGATTTCAGCAAAATGAAGGTCACCGCCACCGCGACCGTGAACGGCCAAGCCGTCGTGAAGCCGCTCGAAAGTTTTCCCGCGATCAGCGTCGCCGCCGCGCCGAAGCAGATCGTCTTCCTCGAGCCCGAGCAGGGCGGCAAACCCCGGACCGAGCCGCCCGTCACGCCCGCGAAACCCTACGAGATCACTCTCACTCCGGGCGGCCGTGTCTCCGCCTGGCTGCGCGTCGCGCGCAATGGCAACAACGGCCTGCTCGGACTCAACGTCGAGGGCCTGCCGCACGGCGTCATCGTCGACAGCATCGGGCTCAACGGCGTGCAGATTCGCGAGGGCGAAAACGAGCGCGAGATCTTCCTGAGCTGCGCCGACTTCGTCCCCGAGCAGGACCGCCTCTGCCACGCCGTCACCGGCAACGCCGGCGGCGGGGAAAGCGTCGACGGCATTCCCGCGAGCTTCCCGGTGTTGCTGAAGATCCGGCACGCGCCCGC
Organism: Chthoniobacteraceae bacterium; assembly: GCA_035997375.1. Lineage (GTDB taxonomy): Bacteria > Verrucomicrobiota > Verrucomicrobiia > Chthoniobacterales > Chthoniobacteraceae > DASYIS01. The sequence continues at coordinate 1,954 of DASYIS010000487.1, read as the reverse complement.
GCAGACGGTGAGCGCGAAATAGAGCGAGCGGGGTCGTCGCTGACGTCCATTCAGTCCATCAGGTCCATGTCGTCCATCCCGCCGGCATGGACAGAATGGACGGCATTGACGTGATGGACGATTCAGAGCGCGCCCTTCAACACCTCGAAGATCGCGGTGTTGTCCATAAACCCCTTGATCCCCTCCGACCCGCGGCCCAGGCCGAGCGCCACCACGTCCTCGGCGTTGTTCATCGCGGAGCCGGTCTGAAACGCCGCCGGCTCCTTCCGGAGAGTCGCGGCCCCGGGCGCGGCACCCGCCGGGGCCGGGTTGGGGCCGTTCGGACCCGTCGCCCAAGTGAGGTAGGGGTAGCCGGCGGCGTTGGCCCCGAGCAACGTCAGGCCGTAGTCCCCCCGCAGCGGGTAGCCATTCAAGCTCAGGCCGCCGGTGGAGTGTTTGCCGACCGCGAGGAAGAGCGATTTCGCGCCCGCGTATTTCAGCGCGGTGGAGACGGCATGGTCGAGGGCGACCGTCTCGCCGATCGTGCGCTCGGCCTCGTTGTTGCCCGCCGCGTTCCCGACGAGCGCGGCGTCGACGACCAGCAGGTAGCCCTTGGGATTCTTTTGCAGCATGGAGATGGCTTTGCGCACCATGTCGGCCAGCGAGGGCTGATTGCTGCCGGACTCGATCTGGTTGGAATAGGCGAGCGACCGGGGTGCGAACAGGCCGACGAGCGAGTCCGCCTGGTAGATGCCTTCCAGCTCCGCCTTGTTATGCACGAGCTCCGCCTTCTTCGCGGCGAGTTCGATGAGCAGGTTGCGGCCGTCGGCGCGGCCGCCTTCCACCCCCGCTTCACCCTGGCCGGGGACGAATGAATTCTGCCCGCCGCCGAGCGCGACATCCGGGCGAAACTCGACCAACTGGACCGCCAGCGCATCCTGGTCCTGGGCATCGACCGCGTGGGCATAAAACGCAGCGGGCACCGGATTGCAGAGCGAGCCGTTGGTGACGACGCCGAAGGAGCGCCCCTTTTTGCGCGCGAGCGCGGCGATGCTCTCGACCGGATTCCCCGCCGGGTCGACGGAGAGCATGTGGTGGTTCCCGCGCACGCCGGTCGCGAGCGCCGTCGCCGCGGCGGCGTCGTCCGGCACGGCGTAGTCGTTCGGGGCATTGCGCAGGAGCGCGACGTTGGGAAACGACTCGAGCGCGAGCCGGTGATCCGCGCCCCCCTCGAAGTGCCGCGCCATCGTCAACTGCCGGACGACGAGCCCGTCGGAGACGAAGAGGATGATCCCGAAAGGCTTCTGCACCACCCACTTCTGCACGTACAGATAGCCCGCCGCGGCAAAGATCATCATGCAGAAAAGCGCGAGGAGTTGGTTGCGGAGCTTCATGAGGCGAGCGGCGGATTGAAGGGCCGCAACGGCTGATTTGGCAATGCCAAACGTGGGCGGGGAGGAGGCGGCACGCTGGGAATCGATTGGGGAGAAGTTCCAAGCCACAGGCACCAAGGGCCAAATAAGCTCCAAGGACCAAGGCTCAAAAACCAAACGGGACGCCGCCACGCGCGGTTTGCGTTTGGTCCTTGAGCTCTGATCCCTGGAGCTTATTTGGCCTTTGGTGCCTGTGGCTTGGAGCTTCCTCGTGACGGCGCCTTCGTTGAAGGGCCGCAACGGCTGATTTGGCAATGCCAAACGTGGGCGGGGAGTCAGGCGCCACGCTGGGAATTGATTGGGAAGAAGTTCCAGGCCACAGGCACCAAGGGCCAAATAAGCTCCAAAGACCAAGGCTCAAAAACCAAACGGGACGCCGCCACGCGCGTTTTGCGTTTGGTCCTTGAACTCTGATCCCTGGAGCTTATTTGGCCTTTGGTGCCTGTGGCTTGGAGCTTCCTCGTGACGGCGCCTTCGTTGAAGGGCCGCAACGGCTGATTTGGCAATGCCAAACGTGGGCGGGGAGTCAGGCGCCACGCGGG
>DASYIS010000486.1:0-7081 GCA_035997375.1 Chthoniobacteraceae bacterium | reverse complement strand
CATTCGTCATTCGTCATTCGTCATTCGTCATTCGTCATTCGTCATTCGTCATTCGTCATTCGTCATTCGTCATTCGTCATTCGTCATTCGTCATTCGTCATTCGTCATTCGTCATTCGTCATTCCCCCTTCTCCCATGCTGCTCGTCCTCGATAACTACGACTCCTTCACCTACAACCTCGTGCAGTATTTCGGCGAGCTCGGGGCGGAGATGCTGGTGCGGCGCAACGACGAGATCACGCTCGACGAGATCGCGGAGTTAAAGCCCGAGCGCATTTGCATTTCGCCCGGCCCCTGCACGCCGGCGGAGGCGGGCATTTCCAATGACGTCATCCGGCGCTTCGGGCCGCACACGCCGCTGCTCGGCGTCTGCCTCGGGCACCAATGCATCGGCCACGTCTTCGGCGGCGAGGTCGTCCGCGCGGATCGGCTCATGCACGGCAAGACCTCGCCCATCCGACATAACTCGCAGGGTGTCTTCCGCGATCTGCCGAACCCGTTCGAAGCGACGCGCTACCACTCGCTCATCGTCAAGCGCGACACCTTCCCCGCGCCGCTGGAAATCACCGCCGACACGGCGGAAGGCGAGATCATGGGCCTGCGGCACCGCGAGCACCCGATCCACGGCGTACAGTTTCACCCCGAGTCGATCCTCACGCTGGAGGGGAAGCGGCTGCTGCGGAATTTTCTGGAGCTGTGAACGAAGATCGGCCCATCGCCTTCGCGCCGGAGGCTCCGTGGACCAGCGTGCCCGCCGCCCTACTGCCCCTTCTTGTGAAACCCGCCCTGGCGCGTCCCTTGCGCGACCTTCGCCTGGGGCTTGGGCGCGGTTTCGACGACGGGCGGGGCTTTGCCCACCGGGTGCGTGCCGACCATGATCATCCCTTTCTCCTTCTGCCAATGGTAGCCGAAGGCGAAGCCGAGATCGGTGTTGTGGCCGTTCGCGTAGGCGTTGACGAGGTCGGGTTGCAGCTTGTTGGCGAAGGTATCGAGGACGTCGTTGTAGTGGCCGTAAAGATCGAGCTCCCAGCCGGCCTGGCCGAAATAGCGGAACGGGATGCCGGAGTCGTCCTGCACGATGACGCGGCTGTTCTGAAGCAGGAAGTTCCGGACGGTGGAGAAGCTCTCCTCGTGCATGAGGTACGAGGCGGCCTTGAGCAGGCTCATGCCGGGGCGCTGCTGGGCGCACCAGCGGAGGAAGCCGGCGCTGCCGCCGCCATTCGAGAGGTCGGTCTTGAAGTAATAGAGCGTCTGGCTGCCGAAGGTGATCTTCACGCCCGGCGCGGGGCTGTTGACGTATTGCACGCTGCTGATGGTGTGGCCGGTGCGCGCGAGGAAGACGTAAAGGATCGGCAGCGTGCCGTTCAGGTTGTTCTTCGTGAGATCGACCCGCATGTCCTTCGTGATGAAGTAATGCTGCGCGAGCACGGTCTTCAGCGAGACGCGGATGTTCGAGAGCGCGGCATCGAGCGAGGCGCGAGGGATCTTGGTGATGTCGGGCACCTGGCCGACCGGCTCGATGCCGCACAGGATGTAGGTCGAGGCATTCGGGTAGACGGTGTTCGCGTAGAGGAAATCCGGTCCGCTGAACATGTAGTACATCGTATCGCGGCTGCCGGAGCCGGGGACGTGGCTGCTCGCGAAGCTGCGCACCTTGGCCAACTGGTGCTCCTCCGCCTTGCCCCACGCCTTGTCCATCTCCACCGCGTGCTGCGCCCATTGCGGATCGTGCGCGAAGGCATCGAGCGCGGAATTGCGCACGGGCAGGCCGGCGAGGAAGCGGGCTTGGTCATTGGGGCCGGCGCCCTCCTGCGCCAGGAGCGGGAGAGTCAGACCGGCGAGAGCGGCGAGGAACAGGCGAAAGTGCATGGGACGGGAGTGAGTGAGTTAGGGCTGCGGCGGCGCACTTTGCACGGCGGGCTGCGAAAGAGCAATCTCGTCCGCCGGGACTTCGCGGACGGCTTCGAAATCGGCGCGGTTGGGCTTGTGCTTGGAAAACACGTAGATGAGGAGGCCGGCCAGCATGGTCGCGAGTCCGGTGAGCGATTCCCGCGGGTTCCCCTTCAGCGTATACCAGAGCATCCAGAGATTGACCGCGAGGAAGATGAGCGGCGTGACGGGATAGCCCCAGCAGCGGCAGGGGCGCGGCAGCTCCGGCCGCCGCACGCGCAAAAAGAAAATGCCGAGCACGGTGAGGAAGGAGCTGATGCTGAGACCGAACTGGATGTACTTCAGCAGCGAATCGAATTTCACCCAGCAAATGAAGGCGATCACGAGCGCGCTCTGGACCAGGATGGCAAACGCCGGGACGCCGCCGCGGGTCTTGCGCGCCAGCAGGCTGAGCGCCCGCCAATCCTCGCCCATCGCGACCGAAACGCGCGGCCCGATCCACGTCATGGCGCCGACCGACGAGACCAGCCCAATGGCGATGAGCGCGGCCATCGCCCGGCCGCCGTAATCGCCGAAGATGTGCCCGGCGGCTACGTACGCCACTTGCTCTCCGGATTTCCCCAGCTCCGCCAGGGGCGTCGCGTGCATGAAAACGGCGTTGACCAGGACGTACAGCAAGGTCACGAAGAGGGTGCCGATGAGGACGGAGAGCGGGACGTTGCGGCCGGGATCGCGCACCTCGCCCACGATGTAGGCGGTCGCGTTCCAGCCGGAGTAGGCGTACATGACGTAGATAAGGCTGATGGCGAAGCTCGTGCTCGAGACGAGATGCCAATCGCCTGCCTGCGGCAAAAAGGAGACCGGCTGTGCGTCCTTCACGAGCATCCCGGCCGCGATGAGGACCAGCACCAGCACCACCTTCAGCACCGTGGAGCCATCCTGAAAGGCGCTCCCGACTTTGGTGCCGTAGAGATGGATGAGCGTCATCACCACCACGAGCGCGATCGAGAGCGGACCCGGCGGGAGCACGGCCCAAGCGTTGTGGAAATAGGTGCCGAACGCCATCGCCGCGAGGGCGACCGGCGCCGCAAACCCGACCGTCACCGAAATCCAGCCGGCGAGGAAGCCGAGCGACGGGTGGAGCGTCGCGGAGAGCAGGTGATATTCACCGCCCGACCGCGGGAGCGCCGCCGCCAGCTCGCCGTAGACCAGCGCCCCGCAGAGCGCCGTGATGCCGCCGACCAGCCAGAGGACGACGATGGAAAATCCGGTGGGCAATCCGCCGACCTGATAGCCCAGGCTCGTGAAAACGCCCGTGCCAATCATGTTGGCGATGACGATGCAGGTCGCGGTGAAAAGGGAGATCGACCGGATGCGGCTGGCGGGCTGGGCGTTCAAGGCAGCGCACGTTGTAAGGGCGTGGCTGCCGCGATGTCAAAGCCGGCGCGCGGAAAGAGCGGCTCACGGTTCGGAGTTCCGCCCTTTAGTCGGCTGAACCCGGGATTCCGAACCCTCGCAGCCACTCGCTCCGTGGAGCGAGAGCTCATCGTCCCAGACCGCCAAACGTCGCCCTCAGTAGGACCGGACGACCACGGTCGGGCCTCTCCGGTAGCCTGGGCGGTCATAGTAGACGTCGTGTCGGTAGGGATGATAGTCCTCCCGATAGTAGTGGTCGTGGTAAACGACGGGCCGGCGATCGTAGCCGTGATAGGTGTGGTGATGATGGTAATCATCGCAAGCGGGCAGGGCCGTGCAGGCCACGATCGCGGCCAGGACGAGGAGGAGGCGTTGGCGGAGTTTGGAAACGGGGGATTTCATAGTTGGCGCGTGGCCACCGTAGGCAATGCGACGCTTGGTTGTCAGCAGGCAATCGCCTTTTTCGATGGCGCGCCGCACGCTTCCGCCATCACCGAGCGCCGGCTAGTAGCGCTCGTAAGTCACGGCACGCTCGCGGACCACCGGGGCGTCGCGTCGGACGGTCACGCTGGTGCCACCCGCCGAGCCGCCGTAGTAGGCATCGCGGCGATATCCATCGTGGCGAACGTCGTCATGGCGGTAGTCGTCATGCCGCTCGTAGCCGCGCGACGTATGCCGATGATGGTCTTCGTCGTGGCAGGCGCTGAAGGTGCCGCAGGCCACGGTCGCGGCGAGAAGGAGGAAGAGGCGTTGGCGGAATTTGGAAACAGGGGAATTCATAGGTTTGCGCTGTCCTATCGGAAGTCACCGCACGGGCGGTTGCTCGGGCTGGAGGCAAGAAAACACGCCGCGTGCGCAGCTTTCTGCCATCGACGAGCGCGCCGCATTCGCATACTCAGGACTCATGCGTCTACTCCCCGCGCTCCTCGCTCTCCTCTCCCTCGCCACCCTCTCCCCGGCCGCCGAACCGACCAAAGCCGCGCCGGGCAAGACGGTCAAGCTGCTCACCATCGGCAACAGCTTCTCCGCCAATGCCACGCATTACCTCGGCGATCTCGCAACCGCCTCCGGCAACAAGCTCGTCCACAAACCCTTGGTGATCGGCGGCGCGGCGTTCGATATCCATTGGACCAAGGTGGAGAAGTTCGAGGCCGACCCGAAAGACAAGGCCGGCCAGTACAGCGACGGCCTCGGCCTGCAGCAGGAGCTGCAGGCGGACAAGTGGGATTTCATCACCATCCAGCAATCGAGCATCAAGAGCCACGACCTCGCGACCTACGAGCCGTACGCCCGACAGCTCCGCGATTACATCAAGAAATACGCGCCCGGCGCGGAGCTCGTGATCCACGAGACCTGGCCCTACCGCGTCGACGATCCGCGCTTCTCCCCCAAGGAGCCGAAGGCCGGCGAGCCGAAGACGCAGGCGGAAATGTACGAGGGGCTGCGCAACTCCTACCGCGCCACGGCGAAGGAGTTGGGACTCCGGTTGCTGCCGGTCGGCGATGCGTTCAACCTCGCGAACTCCGATCCCGCGTGGGGTTACCAGGCGCCGGCGGGGGTGAAGATGTCGGCTTTCCAATACCCCGACCTCCCGCCGCAGACGCATTCGCTCAACAAGGGCTACGCCTGGAAGGCCGACCCGGCGGGCAAGCAAACGCTCGGGATGGACGGCCACCACGCCAACACCGCGGGCGAGTATCTCGGCGCCTGCGTCTGGTTCGAGGTGATGTTCGGACAGAGCGTTATCGGCAACACATACCGTCCGCCGGGCTTGAGCGCGGAGGATGCGGCGTATCTCCAAAAAACGGCGCATCTGGCGGTGGAGGAGGAGAAAGCGCGGGTGAAGTAGCGCGGGCGATGCCGTCCGTGCAACCACATGGCAGCGACGCGTCGATCCCGAATATCCCAACGGGATTGCATCATGCAGCCCAGGTTGCGAGGTACGAGCTACCCTGGGTCATTGTCCAACCGGGTAGCTCGTTCCTCGCAACCCTGGGCTATAAGATGGAACCTCTTCGAGGTTGCGGAAAAGCCTCGCTCGTCACGCGGAGCGTGACGGCTACAGTCGCCGCCGCTCAGAACTTCGCGCTCAGCGCCACCTGGCCGTACGGCGCGCCCTGCTTGGTCTTCAACCCGAATTCCGCGCGGTGAAAATTGAACTCGCGGTACGGCATGTAGCCGCCCTCCAGCTCGAGCGAAAGCGCGGAGGCCGCTTTCCAGGTGAGTCCCGCGCCGACGCGCAGCTCGTCGTATTCCATGATCGCGGCGTTCAGCTTCGATCGCGCGTGTTTGTCGCCGAAGTCGTCGGCCACCCGGTAGGCGATGTCCTTGAATTCCGCGCCGGCGTAGAGCGTGAGCGGCTTGTTCCACGAGTACTCGAGGCGCGGCGTAGGCAGCACGGCGTTGATCGTCCAGCCGCTCCCCACGTTCCACCGCACGCCGACCGCCGGGATGACGGGATAACGCCGGTAGACGTCGACGCTGACGCCCGCGACCCACTGGAGCGACGCACTCGCGATGTACGAAACGCCCGCGATGAACGGCGCGTTGAAATCGCCGGTGTCCGGGTCGTGGAAATCGCCGTACAGGCCGGGCTCGACCTCGACGCGGCCGATCCAGGATTCGCCCAACTGGAAATCGAGGCCGAGGACGAGGGCGGTCGATTGCAGCGTATTGGGGATCACCGCATTCGACGGGAGCCCGAAGGCATACCGCTGGGCGCTGATGCCGAAGCGATAGATGGGGCCCTGCCCCCACTGCGGGGTCAGCAGCAGGCGGACGTTGCCGTTTTGCTCCGTGACGTTGCCGTTGCGGTTGCGGTCGATCTCCGTTTTGGCCGAGCCGACGTAACTGTATTGGGCCTCCAACTCATATCCCATCTTGAGATTGCTCGGCGCTTTCTCCGCCTCGGGCACGGGCACGGGCGCTTCGCCGCAAGCCACGGCTCCGCCGGCGAGCAGGACGAGAAATGGAAGACAAGAGCGCTTCATCGCGGAGGCAGGATCGCTATTTGCCGGTGTCTTTCAAGAAGAAGGTCACGGCCTTTTTCACCTCGGCCATCATCGCGGCGCCCGAGCCCATCTTCTCCACCCCCTTCAACTCCGCCAGCGACTGCGACGCGATGCTGTCGCCGCGCCAGACGAGCGTGGCGGGCTTCCCGTCCAGCGTGATCTGCCACATCTGGTAGAGCGAAAAATAGACGTAGTAGCCACCGCTCGCGTAGTACTGGAGATCGAGCAGTTGCGCGCTCTCGCCGCCGTCTTTCGCGTAGGAGGCGCCGAGCGAAAACGCCCCCAAGCCATCGACGTCGAAGAGCTCCCAGTAGAGCTGCGCCGGCAGCGACCCGGCCCCCGCGCCGAGCGGCGTGACGTCGATCAGGCCGCGGAATTGCGCGCGGATCTTCGCCTGCTCCTTGAGCAGACGAGTCACCTCATCCGCCGGGCGGATGGCTTCCTTCCCCGCCTCGTACGGCGGCAGGCCGGCGAGGCCCCGCGCCGAAAACCCCGCCGCACGCTGGGCGAGCAGCGGCCCCCAGCCGGTCAAGCCGCCGCCCTTGGCAAAGGACTGCGCCTCGGCAGTGCTGAGCTGCAGGTCCTTGGTGGAGGGCTTTTGCGAGGCACCGATGAGCGCCTTCACCGGGCCGCCGCCGGGCGGCTTCGCCAGCGCGGCGAAATCGCCGGCCGACGGCTTTGCGCTCACGTCGCCATGCAGGATCACCTTCAGCTCCGAGTGCCGCGACGGATCCCACTGACGGTGCGCCTCCACGACCTTCGCCA
>DASYIS010000485.1:0-7150 GCA_035997375.1 Chthoniobacteraceae bacterium | reverse complement strand
CTCGCCCTGGCCTTTGCCCTCGCCCTGGCCTTTGCCCTCGCCCTGACCCTTGCCTTCGCCCTGACCCTTGCCTTCGCCCTGACCCTTGCCTTCGCCCTGACCCTTGCCTTCGCCCTGACCTTTGCCCTCGCCCTGCGCCTTGGCCTCGCCCTGACCCTTGCCTTCGCCGGGCGTCTTACCTTTGCCTTCACCTTCCTCACCCGTCTTCCCGTCGCCCTTCTCGCCGCCCTTGCCCTGAGCTTTCTCACCCGGCTCTTTTCCTTCGCCGGCTTGCCCGCCGTTCGGCTGTCCCTGGCGCGGTGAGTTGTCGGCGAGTTGCGGGGCGTTGCGGGCGATCTCGCGGTTGATTTGCTTCGCCAAGTCGTCCAACTCCGCGCGCGCCTGGCGGATCGATTCCTCCTCATTGCCGAGCACGCTTTCGGCGGCACGCTCCACGCCTTTCTTCAGGTCGTCGATGTCCTTGCCCGCCTTCTCGCCGAGCTGCTTCGCCTGCGGGGCGTAGCCGCGTTTCGCCAGCATGGCGGTCTTCTGCAAGGTGTCGTCGGTGTTCGCCTGCGCGTTCTTGCGGAGGGCGTCGTAGAGTTCCTTGGAAAGCAGCGGCTCGGCGGCTTCCGCCTGCTCGGAGACCTCCTTCATGTCGGTCTGCAAACCCTTCAGCCGATCCTGTTGCTTGATCACCTGCTCGGCGATTTGGTCGCGCGGATTCGTGCCGTCGAGCGTCGGGCGCTCGGAGGTCTTCGGGGCGCCGGTTTGCTGGTCGAGCTGCTCGTTCAGTTGTTTTTGATCGCCCGCGAGCTGCCGCGCCTGGGAGCGCATCTGGCGCATCTGGTCATTGAATTGCGCCGAGCTCTTCTTGCGGAAATCGTCGCGCAGCTTTTGCAAGTCGCGCTCGGTTCGCGTCCCCGCCGCCAGCGCCTCCGCCGGCTTCTGCTCGCGAATCGCCTCGTTCGTTTTCTGCGCCTCGTTGCGGGTCTGTTCGAGCTGTTTCCGCTCCTCCGAAAACTTCGACGGATCGTTCTGCGCCTGCATCTTTTGCTGCAGCTCGTCGGTTTCCGCGAGCATCTGCTGCTCCTCCTCCTGCAAGCGCTTGAGCTGTTTCTTGATCTCCTCTTTTTGCGCCTCGGTCTTGGCTTCCTGGAGCGCGGTCTGCAACTCCTTCAGCCGCTCGTTGATGTCGTGCTGGCGCTGCGCGAGCTCCTTCAGGCGATTGAGAATCGCGAGCTGTTCCTTCGCTTCCTCCTTCTGCTGCTGGTTGGCTTCCTTCTGCGTTTCGTAACGGTCCTCCTCTTTCTTGAGCTCGAGTTGGTCGAGCTGCGCCTGGCGCTGCTGCTCGCCGCCCCCGCCGCCTTTCGAGTTCTTCTCGCGCTTCACGTGAAACTCGTGCGCCGCCAGCTTGAGGAGCGCGTTGTACGCGGACTGCTCCGCCTCCAGCGCCTCGGGCAGCGGCTTCGCCGCGGTGGCCGCGGTTTCAAGAAATCCGCCCGCGCGTTGCATCTCATTCACCACGGCCTCCGCCAGCGCCTTCGACTTCGGATCTTCCAGCTTCTCGCGCATCGCCTCGGCCATCCCTTGCGCGTGCTTTTGCGAGTCGCGGATCACCGGCTCGTCTTTCTTATAGGGCTCGGACAGCGTCGCCGGCTCGGCCTGCCCGTCCTGCGTCCGCTTGAGATTCCACGTCGCCGCGATGACCTGTTTCTGGAGTTCGGCGAGCTTCAAGGCGGCTTCTCCCGCGCCGCCACCGCCACCGCCGCCACCCTCCTGGCCGGGCTGGAAGATCTCCTCAAACGGCCGCACCTCGGCGAAATAGAGATCGCTCTGCGTGCGGCGCGGCTTGCCGTCGGGCCCGACGTCTTCCGCCCACGCGAACCACGAGATGAGCTGGTCCGGCTGCACGCCGAGGTCTTCCATTTTCAGCAAATGCCGGCCGAGCAGGCGCTGGTCGGCCGCCGTGTCTTTGCCGAGCGCGACTTCCTTCGTCGCGCCGCCGGCGACGGTGTAGGTGACGCCGTACGCCGGGAGGCCGAAGTCGTCCCAGACCTCCGTCTGGAACGCGACCTCCTGCAGCGGCGAGACGCGCTGATCGCCCTTCGGCGTGATGATCTTGATCTCCGGCTTGCGATTCGCGAGCACGTCCAGCGCGATGGTCGCGGGCACCTTGCTCGCGCGGCCTTCGCTGTCTTCGAGCCGCAATTCGTACGTCTGGCTCTTCTTAGGTATATGCCCGCGCAGCTCCGCCGCCGGCTGTCCGGGCGTGAGGACGAGCGGCAGCTTGGTTCCATCCTTCGCGACCAGCGAGGCGCTTTTCACCTCTTTGTTGAGCAGCAATTTCAGGTCGAGGTTCGTCCCTTCGACCGCGGAAACGTGCTTCGTGTCGGCGATGTCCTTGGCCGGTAGCTTCGTGTAAGCGGGGTAATCGAGATGTGCATCGGCGCGCTCGAGGCGCGGGAAATCGAAGACGTGGACGGTGTAGTCGCGCGTCTGCTTTCCGCTGTAGGCGACATGATAAGTCAGGTCGGCATTGACCTCGGGCAGCGCGCCGCCAAAGAGCGGGTCTTTCAGGCTCTGCTGGAGCACGATGCGCTGGGCCTCGCCGGCCGTGGGCTGCAGGAGCGCCGCGGCCTCGCTCGGCGGCACGCCCTTGAATTTCGCGGTGATGATGAGGCTGCTGCCGCGCTCGAGCTGGATGTCGCCGGGCGAGACTTCGACGTCCGTCTCCGCGAGCGGCAGACCGCCCGAGGGCGTCGCCTCGGTGATCGCTTCGCGCAACGCCAGCGATACGATGAAGCACGCGAGCCCGGCATTCAGCGCCGTGGCGCCCCAGACTTTCCACGCCGGAACGACGTCGACGAAGCCGCGGCGGCGTGTCTCGGCCAGCGCCTCGATGACCACGCGCATCTGAAGAAAATTCAGCGAGCCGCCGGGCTCCTTCGGCCGCTGCTCGAGCGCGGTCGTGAGCAGATTTTGCAGCTCGGGATGCCGCGCCTCGATCCCGCGGGCGAGCGCGCGATAATTCGGCGGCCGCTGGAAGCAGAGCCAGTAGACGACCAGCGCGCAGCCAAACGCGATGCCGAGCGTGCTGGTGACGAAACCGACCGGCGTGCGCGGCAGCCCGAGCGCCCCGCCGAATTTGATCGCCAGCCCCACGACCGCAAAGGCGGCGAGATAGCCGAGCGCCCCGCGGTGCTGCCGTTGCCGGGCGACGGCCGGCGCCAGCTCGGCCTTGAGCGCCTCCAGAGAGTGGCTGGTTGCTGCCATAATGTTGGAAGAGTGCGGGTTAGCTTTACCACGGACGCGCCGGAACGAAAGAGAATCCGCGATGAGCGCTATCTAAGAGAACGACGCCATGGCGGAAAGATTAGGGTCGGCGGAGGGTGTGTGGAAACCCGGCGCAGCCGTTGGAGGGGCCCCGGGTAGGGTGGGCGTCCCGCCCGCCCCGGCGGGCATCTTGCCCGCCGGGTGGCAAAGCGACAGCGAGCAGTGGGCTGGGGGACGAGATTTCGGGCTGCTCCGCCCCGCCTTCGCCCGCTGTCGGGCAGGATGCCCTCCACGGCGAGCGGGACGCCGCGCCCTACCCGAGGCCCCTGCGCCGGCTGCACCGTGGTTTTACACACTTCGGAGTTTCGTCACGAGGGGCGGGTGTTATGTCTATGCCGCCTGCGGCCGGCGGTCGACGAGAGCGGCGAGGAGCGTCTCGATGAGGATGAACGCGACGGCGGCGCCCATGAGCCAGCGCCAGAGCTTCTGCCGCGACTCGTCCTCGGCGCGCTTGGCTTCCGCGACGGCGCGCGGGTCCGACCTGGCTTTCGCGGTCGCACCGCGCGTCGGGACTTCGAGTTGCGTGAGGCGATCGAGGGGCAGGGGATTCGTGCGGCTCTCTTCCGCGGCGAGGTTCACCGCGAAGCTCAGCCCGCCGGGGCTGATCGTGTAGAGGCCGGGCTCGTCGGTGCCGGTGAAATTTGTTTCCGGCGCGGCTTCGATCTTCTTCCCGCCGGGCGTGGAGACGATCCACGGCTGCGCGCCGGGGCGCATCGGGACGGGGTCGCCGACGAAGTACTGGTCCTGCCGCGGAGGCCGCCCGCCACTGGCCGCGAGCATCGCGTTGAGGAGCGGGACGAACTTCGTCGCCGAGAGCGCGAGCTGCGAATCGGCCGGCCGCCAACTGCTCGCGAACACGATGACGCTCCCTTTGCCGAGCGGGATTTGCAGGATCGCCGGGTCGCCACTGTCGAACTGCGCGAGCACGCGCGCGCCGGGGATTTTCGCGACGTCGAGCTTCCGGTGTTTCCAGAAATGGATCTTGCTGAAATCGCTGTAGCGCGGATCGGCGAACGCGGAGAAGAGCGGGTGCTGGAAATCGATGTGCGCGAGCATCGCGTAATCGCTCAACGAGGCTTCCGTGGCCTGGAGATCGGGCACTCCGATGAGCCGGCCGAGCGCCTGCGCGCCGGCGGCGGAGGTGAGGGGATAGAGCGCGATGCGGCCGCCTTCCGCGAAGCCGCGCGCGCTCGCGACCGCCGGCTCGGTGAGGCCTTCGCCGAGGACGACGAGTTGCGCCAGCGAGAGCTCGCCGATGGGCAGCGCCTCGGAGCCGGGATGCGCGCGCACTTCGATCTTTTCGCGGCGGGTCGCGGGGAAGGCGTTGCGCAAAAAGTAGAGCGATTGCTGCGTGTCGTCCGGGCTTTCGTTGCCGGCGAAGAGCAGCAGCGTCTGGTCCGGCCGCGGGGGGACGACGAAGGTCTCGTCGTCGAACGCGGTCTCGTCGCCGGTGAGCAGCAGCTTGTCGCCGGTCGCGGCCGCGGGCGGCGGAACGGTGACGATCCGGCTCTGGCCCGCCGGCACGTAGGCGACCGTGGCTTCCCCGCCGCCGGACCAGCGCAGCGAAAACTGCTCGCGTGCCGCGCCGGCCTCGTTGGTCACGCGGATGCGCAGCGGCTCGATGGCCTCGGCCTTCGCGGCCTCGACCGCCACGCTGTCCGAAGCGACCCACTCCGCGCGGGCGTTCTCGAGATGCGCGGGCTGGATCGGCTCCAGCGCGACCTCCGTTCCTTTCGGCCATTGGTAACCCTGCAGCCCCTCGAGCTTGCTGCCTTCCTGGAAATCGCTGATGACCACGATCTCGCGCACGTAGCGGCTCGCGTCGGGCGCGGCGTTCAGCAGCTCAGAAGCGTGCAGCAGCGCGGCGCCGAGCGCGGTGGCGGACCAGGTCGGCGTCATCGCGGCGGCCTGCTGCGTGGCGCGCTCGACCCGCGCGCCGCCGGTCTCCTGCGCCCATTGCTCGAACGAAACGAGGGTCCGCTCCGTGCGATCGAACGCGACTACGGCCACGCCGTCCTGTGCGCCGAGGCCGGTGAGGACTTCACGGAGCTTCGCCTGCGCGCGCGGCCAGAGGTCTTCGCGCCGCATGCTGGCGCTCGTGTCGATGAGCACGACCGTGCGTTTGCCCGCATCGGGGCTCTGAGTGGCGGCGGTCATCCGCTGGAGCAGCGGGCGGCCGAAGCCGATCGCGAGCAACAGAATGACCAGGATGCGCAAGAGCAGCAGCCAGAGGTTTTCCAGCCGGCTGCGCTTCGTCATCCGCGGCGGCGTGGCGACCAAAAACATGAGCGACGAAAACGGCACCACGTCCTTCGTCGTCCGGCGAATGAGGTGAAAGATCACCGGCCCGATAATCGCCAGGCCGCCGAGGAGGAAGAGAGGGGCGAGGAAGGTCATGGGTTAAGGCGCTTCGCGATCCACGAAATACACGAAAGACACGAAAAGGGGGAACGGATTTGCCTACGAATCACACGAATCTAACGAATCCGGAAGGCTGCAGATATTCGTGTGATTCGTGTGATTCGTAGGCAAAACTCCTAGTCCCTTCCGTCTTCTTTTCGTGTCTTTCGTGTGTTTCGGGGACCAAATTTCCGGTCAGTGCCGCTGCCCGCGCCGCGCGACGTACCGGCCGCGGGCATCGCGGGTTTTCAGGAAATGCAGGAGGGCGGTTTCCAAGGGCTGGTCGCTGGTGAATTGGTGATAGACCGCGCCGAGCCGCTCGCACAGGGCTTTCAGGTTCTCCGTGTGCGCGGCGAAGCGGCGCTGGTAATCCGGGCGGGCGGTAGAAGGTTCGAGGAAGAGTTCGCGGCCGGCTTCCAGGTCGCGGAAACGCGCGGGTTGGTCGTACGGGAAGGTGAGCTCGTGCGGGTCGAGCAGTTGAAAGATGAGCAGCTCGTGGCCCGACGCGGTGAGCAGGCCGAGCGAGTTTTCGAGGGCATCGATGGGCGCGAGGAAATCGGAGATCAGGACGACGACGCCGCGCTTGCGGAGCAGGGCGGCGGCGCGCTCGAGCGGCGCGGTGAGGTCGGTCGCGGCGCCGCTGCCGGTCTGCTCCAGCGCCAGCATGAGCGAGCGCAGATGTCCTGGGCGATGGCGCGCGGGGAGGTATTCGCGCACCTTCTCGTCGAAGGTGAAAAGGCCGACGGCGTCGCCCTGCTGATCGAGAAAATAGGCAAACGTCGCGGCGAGCGTGGCGGCGTATTGGGCCTTGGTGTAGGCGCGCGAGGTGTACTGCATCGACCGCGAGATATCGACCAGCAGATGGCAACGGAGGTTCGTCTCGTCCTCGAATTTCTTGATGTAATAGCGATCCGTCCGCGCCATGAGCCGCCAGTCGATGAAGCGCGGATCGTCGCCGATGACGTAGGGACGGTACTCGGTGAACTCGACGGAGAACCCGTGGTAAGGACTGCGATGGAGACCATGCCAGAACCCCTCGACCACCGCCCGCGCGCGGAGCTCGAGGTGGCGGATCCGCATGAGGGTTTGCGGGTCGATGAAGTTGGTGCTCATAGAGCCCTATCTTCCTCTTAATCTTCCTCTTAATCTTCCTCCATCCCCGTGCGGCTCTGGCGTCGCAGGGAAGGGGACTAAATTGGAGGAATGTTTTTTCAATAGAGGAAGATTAAGAGGAAGAGGAAGAGGAAGATTTTCGGAGGCCGCGCGCCGGGTGGCTTGAGGATTTGTCGCGCGGGCGATTACTTCACACCCTCCACCAACCGCTCCACCGTCCGGTCAATATTCAGCCCCTCCGCCTCGGCTTTGTAGTTCAGCAAAATACGATGCCGCAACACCGGCGCCGCCAACACGCGGATGTCCTCCTGCGTCACGTGTG
>DASYIS010000484.1:0-17043 GCA_035997375.1 Chthoniobacteraceae bacterium | reverse complement strand
GCCGGCCTTCGCTTTTTCCTCGAGATTCACCTTCGCGACGAAGAACCGGACCTTTTGCTTGATATACGAGTTCAGCACGTCGGCGGCGCCGTCCGGAATCTTGTACCCATTCTCCTTCAACCACGTCTCGAGGCCATTGCTCTCATTGGCTGAGAGAATGAGGATATCGTACTCGCCGATAGTGTAGGTCGCTTCCACCTTCACCCCGAGCGCCTTTGCGCGTTCCGCCTTGCTCGTATCCGAGAGGGTAGCCGTACCGCCCGCACGCCCCATCATCGTCGTCGGATAAGCGGGATGGCATGGATCTGCATCGAAGTATTCCACGAGCCGCGGCGCCGAGTAAGCGTCGAGGTGATCGATGAGCGCCTTGTCGCCGACGTGGATCTGGCTCTTCTCCAGGAAGGTCGGCACCGGGATGACCACCGCGAATTCCTTGGGGTCGCCCTCGAAATCGTTGGCCATCGTCATCACCGTCTTGTCCTCATCGCGGACGAGGACGACTTGCGAGGCTTTGTTAAAGAGCTTGGTGTCCGCCTTCGCGACATAGAAACCGCAAAAGGCCTCGGCCGCGAGGGGGAGGCAGCCGGCGAGGGCGAGGACGAGTAGTTGGCGTTTCATAAATCAGTTGGGAGCGTGGGAATGTTTCAGTCGAACTTGGTGGCGTATGACTGCAGATTGGTGAAGCGAGGCGACTCGCCAATCAGGAGATTGGCGTTCCCAGGTTATTTCCAAAGCTTCTCCCACCACTTCTTGTCGCCGCTCTTCGGCGCGGGGCCTTCGAGTTTCATGCGTTCGCGGATATTGTTAATGTCCCAGCCGGTGAGCATGGAGAGCGTTTGCGCCTCCTTGTCGGCGCGGGCGGGCAGCTCCTCCTCGTAGCGGCGTCCCGCTTCGCAGTCGGCCTTGCCTTTCCACGGATGGCGCAGCACGTAGCGGCCCTGGAAATTTTCCCGATCGCCGGTCTCCTGGAACACGAGGTCCTCGGGGAAATGATCGCGGTCGTAGCGGACGTGGAGCCGCGTCAGGAAGACATCGCTTTGGCCGCCGCGCGGAAAGAACTGCCGGGATTTTCGCGGTCCGCCGTCGCCTTCATCCAACCAGAAGACACCGAGTTTTTTCAGCTCCTCTTTCGACGGCGGATCGGAGGCGCACGGGTCGCACCAGCTCGTGTCCCATGCATACTCGGTGAAGACACAGCGCATGTCTTCCTTCTTCACCGCCCGGTCGAACAGCGCCTTGTAGAAATCGCCAAACTCCTCCTTGACGAAGAGCGGGATGTCCATGCCGGTCGGCAGTTTCACCGTGCGATAGTTGGTCGTCTCGACCCGGCCCTTGCGCGTCAGCGTATAGATGAACAGCTCCTGCGTGCCATTGGCATTCACCGTCCCGAGCCGGATCGGCAGCATGAATTTCGGGCTGTTGAAGGCGACCTGGATCGGCCGCAGATAGGTGAAGCCGGCCTTCGCTTTTTCCTCGAGATTCACCTTCGCGACGAAGAACCGGACCTTTTGCTTGATATACGAGTTCAGCACGTCGGCGGCGCCGTCCGGAATCTTGTAGCCATTCTCTTTCAGCCACGTCTCGAGGCCGTTGCTCTCATTGGCCGAGAGAATGAGGATATCGTATTCGCCGATGGTATAAGTGGCCTCCACCTTCACCCCGAGTGCGGCTGCGCGCTCGTCCTTCTTGGTGGCGTCGGCGAACCCGCCCGCGGATGCGGCCTTTGTGACCACTGGATATGGTGGATGGCAGGGGTCTGGATCGAAATACTCCACCAGGCGCGGCGCGGAGTAGGCGTCGAGGTGATCGATCAGCGCCTTGTCACCGACATGGATCTGGCTCTTTTCCAGGAAGGTCGGCACCGGGATAACGACGGCGAATTCCTTCGGGTCGCCCTCGAAGTCGTTGGCCATCGTCATCACCGTCTTGTCCTCATCGCGGACGAGGACGACTTGCGAAGCTCTGTTAAAGAGTTTGGTATCCGCCTTCGCGACATAGAATCCGCAAAAGGCCTCGGCCGCGAGGGGAAGGCAACCGGTCATGGCAAAGAGGAGGAGAGAACGTTTCATAAGTATAAGTGGCAGCTTCAGTGCGTGGCTTCTTCGAGCTTGAGAATCGACGAGCCGGGGTCGATCTGCCCGGAAAGCGGGGTGTAGCGCTCATCAGTGTCGCGGTGCAGATAAAGGAGGTAGGCACGGCCTTCTTTGAGATCGAGCTTGAGGAGAGCCGGCCCGTCAATGAACTCCACTTCATCCGAAGCCTTGCGCAGCCGATAGTGGCTCAGCGTCACTTGCTTCAGCGCCTTGTCGCCCTTGAGCACGGCAACAACCTCGAACGTCGTGGCGATGCCCACCATCGCCGGCCAACCTCCGTTGCCTCCAGAAATCTCGCCTGTCTCTTTGGTTGAGAGTGGTTTGGCGATGAGGACCAAATCGGCCTTTTCCAGCATCTCCTGGTGCGACCAGATTCGGACGGGCCGGCCGAGGGATACACCGCCGACCAGACCGACGAGGACCAGCAAGAGCAACGCTTTCATGAGGCAGCTGCGACCTGGGGTTCCGTTTTCGCCGAGCCTTTCCACACATAGCGATCCCCGCGCAGCACCATATCGATGACCGGCACCACGAGCGCGAAGACAGCCAGCGACCAGAGGAGGCCGTTGGTATGGAAGAGCCGGAATTGCCAGTACCAGGCGCCAAACGCGACCAGGGCGGCAAAGAGGATGCGGCCGGCGCGCGCGTTGGGTGTGGTCTTCGGATCCGAGACCATGAAGAAGGCGAAGAGCAGCAGGCCGCCGCTTTGCAGGCGATGGAACGGAATGGTCATCGGCTCGCCGACCCAGAGCGAGCGGCCGACGATGAGGGATATATAACAGATGAGAAAGGCAAAGGTGACGTCGCTGCGCGCCGCGCGATTCACGACGAGGCCGCCGATGCACGCCATGAGAAACCCAAAGAACGCGACATTTCCCCACTGCCCCGGCGAAACCCAGACGCGATCCCCGAGCAGCAGCATGAGCGCGACGAGGCCGAAGTTCGTCGGATTGAAAAGATGTTTGCCATTCAGGCGCAGCACGAACTTGCTGCCGATGGCGATGAACGCGGCGAGCACGGCGATCCAGAGCGACGAGGTGCGCAGCAGCAGGCAGAGCGAGAGCCCGGAGATGAGCGCGCTCTTGGGGTCGAACGCGATGCGCCGCCAGCGGGAGCAGAGCCACTGCGTGCCGAGCGCCGCGCCGAGGGAAAGGAGCGCCTGCGCGAGCGAGAGGTCGAACTTGAGCCAGAACAATCCGTAGATGAGCAACCCGGAAAGTGCCGCGATCTGGTAGAGACGGGGGTCCATGCGCCGAGTCTGCGCCCCGGAAGGAAGGACGTGCAACCGCGAAGTGGTCTGGGAAATCATGGGGTTTGAGGAGAATACGGATGACCGGGCGCGGGTCTTAGGCCGGCGAAGGAGAACGCTTAAGACCATTCGGCGCGGCGTTCACGAATCCGTAGCATGCCCGAGGTGCAGCCGATCGAGAATCACGCCATCATCGGCGACCTGAACACGATCGCCCTGGTGGCGCTGGATGGGACGATCGACTTCATGTGCGCGCCGCGGTTCGATTCGCCGTCGATCTTCGCGAGCCTGCTCGATCCCGAGCGCGGGGGGTATTTCCGGCTCGCCCCGGAGCTCGACGAGGCGCGACTCAAACAGCTCTACCTCCCGGATTCCAACATCCTGCTGACGCGTTTCCTGTCGGAAGCCGGCGTGGCCGAGGTGTCGGATTTCATGCCGGTGAGCGAGGCCGGCCAGTCGCACAACCTGGTGCGCCGCGCGAAGGCGGTGCGCGGCGACCTCACCTTTCGCATGGAATGCCGGCCGCGCTTCGACTACGGGCGCGCGGAGCATACCTGCGAGGCCGTGGGCGATCACGTGATCTTCAAGTCCAAAGGCCCCGATGCGCTCGCGCTCCGGCTCCGCAGCTCGGTGCCGCTCGCCTGGGAGGATGGAGACGCGACCGCCACCTTCAAGCTCTCGTGCGGGGAGACGGCTTCCTTCGTGCTCGAAGATGCGAACGCCAATCTAACCTGCGATGCCGGCCGCTATGTCGCCGACAGTTTCAAGAGCACGCTCAACTACTGGCGCAAGTGGATCAGCCATAGCAAATACACCGGCCGCTGGCGCGAAGTGGTCAACCGCTCGGCGCTTACGCTCAAACTGCTGGTGTCGCAGGAGTTCGGTTCCTTGATCGCGGCGCCGACCTTTGGTTTGCCGGAGGTGCTCGGCGGAAACCGCAACTGGGATTATCGCTATACCTGGATTCGCGACGCCTCGTTTACGATCTATGCCTTAATGAGGCTGGGCTATACGGAGGAAGCTTTCGCGTTCAATCGCTGGATCGAGCAACGCTGCCACGAGCTGGCGGAAGGCGGTTCCTTGCAGATCATGTATGGCATCGATGGGCGCCACGAGCTGCCCGAGGAGGAGCTAACCAACCTTCGCGGCTACCAAGACTCCCGGCCGGTCCGCATCGGCAATGCCGCGTTTGGGCAGTTACAGTTGGATATTTACGGCGAGCTGATGGACTCGGTTTATCTCTATGACAAGTGGGGCCAGCCGATCTCCCACGACTTATGGGTCGACCTGGTGAAGATGATTGATTGGGTATGCGCAAACTGGGAGCGGCCGGATGAAGGGATCTGGGAAGTGCGCGGCGGGCAGGCGCAGTTTCTCTATTCGCGGCTCATGTGCTGGGTCGCGATCGATCGCGGAGTCCGGCTGGCGCGGAAGCGCGGCTATCCCGCGCCGCTGAAGGAATGGCTCGAGCAGCGCGACGCCATTTACGCGGAAGTCTTCCGCGATTTCTGGGACGAGAAACGCCAGGCCTTCACGCAGCGCAAGAATCACCCGGGGCTCGACGCTTCCGCGCTGCTGATGCCGCTGGTGCGCTTCATCAGCCCGACCGACCCGCGCTGGCTCTCCACGCTGAAGGCGATCGAGGAGGAGTTGGTCGAAGACTCGATGGTCCACCGTTACCGGCTGGGTGAATCCGCGCCCGACGGATTTGCGGGAACGGAGGGGACGTTTTGCATGTGCACCTTCTGGTACGCCGAGTGCCTCTGCCGCGCCGGCGACTTGCATCAGGGGCGCTACATCTTCGAGAAGATGCTGGGCTACGCGAACCACGTGGGGCTCTTCGCGGAGCAACTCGGCCTGGAGGGGCATCACCTGGGGAACTTCCCGCAGGCGTTCACGCATCTCGGGCTGATCAGCGCGGCCTACGCGCTGGACCGGGCGGCGCAGGCGCAGGAGCGGAGCTGAGGGGTCCCGCCGCTTTTCATATCTTTCGGCGCGTTCGTGGATTACCGTACGCGGTTCATGTCTCGTATCGCTGCCATCGTCGGCCGTCCCAATGTCGGCAAATCCGCGCTCTTCAACCGTTTGGTTGGGCGCAAGATCTCCATCGTCCACGACATGCCGGGGGTCACGCGCGACCGCATCTCGGCCAAGTGCAAGCTCGGGCGCAAACCGTTCACCGTCTTCGATACCGGCGGCATCGGCGCGGATGTCGACCACGATTTCACCGCGCAGGTGCACACGGAGGTCGAGATCGCGGTCGAGACCGCCAGCCTCATCGTCTTCGTGGTCGATGGCCAGGAAGGCCTCGCGCCGGTCGATCGCGACCTCGCAAAACGCCTGCGCCGCGTCGATCGCCCGATGATCCTCGTCGTCAACAAGATCGATCATCCGAACCATCGCTCGCTCGTCTCGGAGTTTTCGCGGCTCGGGTTCGAGCCGGTCCTCGCGGTCAGCGCCGAGCATGGCATCGGGATCGGTGACCTGGTTGACCGGATTGACGCCATGCTGCCGCAGGAATCCGACGAGGAGCGCGCGGAGGAAAAATGGATTCCGACCAAGGTGGCCATCGTTGGCCGGCCGAATGTCGGCAAATCGTCGATCACCAATGCGCTGCTCAAGGATGAGCGGACGCTCGTTTCGCCGATCTCCGGCACGACGCGCGACGCCGTCGACATTCCGTATCAACGCGGCGACCAGCATTTCATCCTCATCGATACCGCGGGCATCCGCCCGCGCGGCAAGGTCGACAACTCGGTCGAGGTTTTCTCGGTCATGCGGTCGGAGGGGAGCATCAATCGCGCGGACCTTTGCATCCTGGTCATCGATGCGGCGCTCGGTGTCACCGCGCAGGACAAGAAGATCGCGGGGCTCATCCAGGAGGCGGGGAAACCGTGCATCGTAGCCGTGAACAAGTGGGACCTGATCGAAGACCAGACGGAGGACAAGGACGCGCTCAATGCCAAGCTGGAGGAGTTTCGCGAGGCGCTTTTCTTCCTCAGCTACGCGCCGCTCGTGCTCCTCTCCGCAAAGACCGGCCAGTCGATGGACCGCCTCTTTCGCCGCGTGGAAAACGTGCGCGAGGCCTCGAAGAAACGGCTCGGCACGGGCCCGCTGAACCGCGTGATCTCCGCCGCCTTCCAGCAGCAGCCGCCGGCACTCCGGTCCGGCCGGCGCTTCAAGGTGCTCTACGCCACGCAGG
This sequence comes from Chthoniobacteraceae bacterium, assembly GCA_035997375.1. Classification (GTDB taxonomy): domain Bacteria; phylum Verrucomicrobiota; class Verrucomicrobiia; order Chthoniobacterales; family Chthoniobacteraceae; genus DASYIS01. The sequence goes on along the minus strand of DASYIS010000484.1, from coordinate 10,499 downwards.
CCGATCCGCCGCGCGACGCGGTCATCCCGGTGGTCGAGATCGTGATCTTTTGCAACAGCAAGGAGCTGCTCGACCCGAGCTGCAAACGCTTCCTCGAAAACCGCATCCGCGCCGCGCAGCAGTGGGAAGGGTTGCCGATCTTCTTCCGCTTCCGCCAGCGCGAAGTGCGTGGCAAAACGAACGCGAGCAAAGTCCCGCGCTCGCGCAGCCAGCCCACCGGCTCCCCGGTCCGCCGCTCCACCCCGAACCGCCCGCGCGCCGGCGTCACCGGCACCGGCAAGCCGAAAGGCCCGGGCACGCGGCGAGCCAAGCTGAGCCGCAAGAAGTAGGAGCCATGCCCCCCATCCTTCTCCTTCCCGTTCTTCTCCTCCTCTCCTTCGCGGCCCACGCCGCCGAGGTGAAGCAGGTCTCCTCTTTGCCGGCGCCCGAGGCCAACCAGGCCGCGGCGGCGGACGAGCATTTCGTCTATGCGATCGACAGCGCGAAGGTCGGCAAGTACGACCGCGCCACGGGCGGGCGCGTCGCGGTCAGCACCGGCCCGGCGCATCACATGAATAGCGGCTTCCTCTGGGAGGGAAAGCTCCTCTGCGCGCACTCGAACTTTCCGCAAAAGCCCGAGCAGAGCCAGATCATGGCGCTCGACCCGGCGACGATGGTGCTGGGTGTTTTCAAGGACTTCGGCGCGAGCGGCGGCAGCCTCACCTGGGTCGTGCGCGAGGGCGACGCGTGGTGGTGTACCTTCGCCTTTTATGGCGCCGCAAATGCCCGCACGCGGCTGGTGAAATTCGACGCCGACTGGAAGCAGTTGGCCGAGTGGACCTACCCGCCCGCGGTCATCTCCGACCTCGGCCGGATGAGCATTTCCGGCGGCGTCTGGCACGGCGGCCAGCTCCTCACGATCGGCCACGACAAGCGCACGATCTACCGCCTCCGCCTGCCCGCGCAGGGGAGCGTGCTCGAGTTGATCGACACCATCCCTTGCCCTTTCCCCGGCCAGGGTCTCGCGATCGACGCGAAGACGGGCGAACTGGTCGGGATCGACCGCGATAAGCGGCAGGTCGTCTTTGGGGAGCTAAAGGAGTAATCTGTCATCCGTCCCGAGCCGGTAATCAGTCGCGGCGGCCCGCGAACAGCCTGCTGATTACTGCGCCACTGATTACCGATTACTTCCCCAAAACAGGCTTGTCGCCATTCGCGCCTTGCGCCACAAGACCACTCCGCCCCGCGCGGCTCCCCAACTTTCACCGCCTCCATTTCACCCATGAGCACCCCGACCCACTCTCATCCCAAGCTTCACAACGCCATGTGGCCCGGCCTCGTCGGCAAGGGCACGGATCCCGGCCAGGAGCCGCCGATCAGCCTCGAGCACATGCTCGATCTCACCGCCGCCGCGGAGGTGAATGGGCAGAAATTCGACGGCATCGACTACTTCCTTTTCCTGCCGCACACGAACCCCGAGGCGAGCGAGGACGAACTGCGCAAGATCGCCGATCTCATCGCGAGCAAAGGCTTCGCGGTCGGTTCGCTCGTCGCGCCCGTCTGGCCGGGCACGGTCGGCGACTCGGCGATGGGCGACGCCGCGGCGCGTGAAAAGTTCCTCAGCGCGGTCCGCATGGCCTGCCGAATCGCCGGCATTTTCAATGAGCACGGCGTGCGCAAGTACGGCGTCATTCGCATCGACTCCGCGGAGTTCGGCGTGAATAAATGGCGCGAGAACCCGGCGGCCAATACCGCGAAGATCGCCGAGACTTTCCGCGAGGCCGCGAAGATCGCGGCCGGCTCCGGCGAGCGCCTCGCGGCGGAAGGCGAGATTTGCTGGGCCGGCATGCACTCTTGGAAGGACATGCTCGATCTGCTCGAGGCGGTCGGCATGCCCGAGACGCTCGGCTTCCAAGCCGACCTCGCCCACACCTATCTCTATCTCATGGGCTACAACGCCCCCGAGTACGCGATGCTCCAGCCGGGGTATAAGGACGAGGAATTCTGGCCCGCTTACGAGAAAATGACCGACAAGCTGCGCCCCTGGACGATCGATTTCCACGTCGCGCAAAACGACGGCGAAGTCCACGGCGCCGGCGCCCACGACAAGACCGGCAAGCACTGCCCCGCCGACGATCCCAATGGCAAACTCGACATCGTGAAATGCGCCGGCTACTGGCTGAAAGACGCCCCCGCCCGCCGCCTCGAGCACATCTGCTGGGACGGCTGCATGTTCCCGAATGCCAAGCTCGAGCAGGCGCAAACCTGGAACGCCATCCTCGAGAAGATGGTGCAGGTGCGGGACGCGCACGGGTGGTAGGAGGGGACGCCGCTTGCTGACGCGACGAGTTTCCGGCACAGTCCAATCATGAGCATTGTCGATGCACCGACTTACCACTGGACGGTCGAGGAATACGAGAGGCTCGGAGAGGGCTTCTTTGGACGCAAGCGGGTGGAGTTGTTGAACGGGGAAATAATCGAGAAGATGTCTCCCATGGGTTATCCACACGGAGAGGCGGTGGATCGCCTGGTCGAGTTCTTTATCCTCATGGCAAAAGGCCGGTATCGCGTGAGAAGCCAGGCGCCGTTCATCCTCAGCGAGGATTCCATGCCCGAGCCTGACGTTTGCCTTTACAAGAAGCCGAAGGTATTGCGCCATCACCCAAAAACCGAGCACCTCTTCCTGGCGATCGAAGTTGCAGATTCGACCTTGCGTTTCGATCGCGGAGACAAAAAGAGGGCCTACGCCCTCCAGGGTATCCCGGAATACTGGATCCTGAATCTACAGGATGACATGCTGGAAGTCCACCGCGCCCCCGTGGGCGACCAGTACACGACCAGCTTCACTCTGGGGGGGGAAGAAATCGCCGCACCGCTCGCCTTCCCTGACGTCAATCTCCGCGTCGGCGACTACATCCCGTAGGCGACATCACGTTGACTTGCCGGCAAGGCGCTCCAACCCCAGTCTAGTCTCATGAAAGTCCTCAATGCACCGACTTACGAATGGACTGTCGACGAGTGGGAAAAGCTCGGGGAAGCCGGCATCTTTCACGAAGACGACCGCGTCGAGCTTCTGAACGGAGAAATCGTCATCATGTCGCCCATCGGAATTCGGCATGCCAAGTCCGTCAACTGGTTGACCAATTTTTTTGGGCGGCGTTCGCAGGATCGATTTGAGGTGAGTCCCCAGAATCCTTTCAATTTGGATAAGCGCTCACAGCCGCAGCCGGACCTTTGTCTCCTCGACCTCAAGGCGGCAGCCCTTCCACATCACCCAACGGCGGATTTGATTTATCTCGTGATTGAGGTGGCCGATTCGAGTGTGCGTTACGATCGGGGTGACAAGCGGACGGCGTACGCGAGAAACCGGGTGGGGGAGTTTTGGTTGGTTAACCTCGACGAGAATGTACTCGAGGTCTACGCGGACGCGGATGGAAAGTCTTTTCGTGAATCGAAGATCTTGCAGCCGAAGGAGCAAATTGCGCCACGTGCTTTTCCCGACCTGAAATTTCGAGTCCGCGATTGCCTCGCTCTGTTGGAGCCGCTCGACGGGGCTCGTTGATCCCAATTTATGTCCACCAAAAAACCCCTCAACATCGGCATCGTCGGCTACGGCTTCATGGGCCGCACGCACGCCAACGGTTACACCCAGGCCCCGAACTTCTTCGACCTGCCGCTCCGGCCCGTCCTCAAGGCGGCTTGCGGGCGCGATGAGGCGAAGCTCAAGGATTACGCGGAAAACTGGGGCTTCGAGTCGACCGAGACCGACTGGCGCAGGCTGATCGAGCGCAAGGACATCGACGCCATCGACATCTGCACGCCGAACAATTCCCACGCCGAGATCGCCATCGCCGCCGCGCGCGCGGGCAAGATGGTGCTATGCGAAAAGCCGCTCTCGCTCGACGGCCCGCAAGGCGAAGAGATGGTCCGCGTCATCGAGGAGACGAAAGTTCCCAATACCGTCTGGTACAACTACCGCCGCATCCCCGCGGTCACCCTCGCGAAGCAGCTCATCGACCGCGGCGACCTCGGCCGGGTCTTCCATTACCGCGCGAATTTCCTTCAGGACTGGACCATCTCCGCCGATCTTCCGCAGGGCGGCGCCGGCCTCTGGCGGCTCGATGCGGCAGCCTCCGGCTCCGGCGTCACCGGCGACCTGCTCGCCCATTGCATCGACACGGCGATCTGGCTGAATGGCCGCATCGTCGAAGTCACCGCAATGACCGAGACGTTCATCAAGGAGCGGCAGCACACCCTCACCGGCAAGAAGGAGGAAGTGAAAATCGACGACGCCTGCGCCTTCCTCGCACGGTTTGAAAACGGCTCCCTCGCCATCTTCGAGTCGACCCGCTACGCCCGCGGCCACAAGGCGCTCTACACCCTGGAGATCAACGGCGAAAACTGCTCGCTCGCGTGGGACCTCCACGACCTCCACCGGCTCAAGGTCTTCAACTACAAGGAGGAGTCGATGCTGCGCGGCTGGAAGTCCGTCCACATCACCGATGGCGACCAGCCCTACATGAAAAACTGGTGGGTCCCCGGCCTCCAGATCGGCTACGCGGAAAGCTTCGTCCACCAGGTCGCCGACTTCGTGAAAGCCGTCGGCGAAGGCAAGCCGTGCCCGCCGACTTTCCGCGACGCGCTGGAAACGCAGTACGTCTGCGACGCCGTCCTCCAGTCCGCCAGGGAGCGGACCTGGCAGGCGGTAAAGCACGCGATCTGAGGCGGCGCGCCGCGGAGCTCACAGCGCCCGCAGAAACGCCACGAGGTCCTTCTTCTCCGGCTCGGTGAGCTTGGTCTCGAGCACGAGATTGAAGAACTCGACGGTATCTTCGAGCGTCAGCAAGCGGTCGTCGTGCAAATACGGCGGGGAATCCTTGATGCCGCGGAGCGGGAAGGTTTTGATCGGGCCGTCCGCGCTCGCTTTCCGCCCGTTGATCATCTTCTCGTTGAAGAAGCGCTCGACGCGCAGATTGTGCATCGTGTTGTCGGTGTAATACGGCGGCGTATGGCAGGTGGCGCACTGCCCTTTGCCAAAGAAAACCGCCTGTCCGCGCAGTTCCGACTCGCTCGCCAGGGCCGGGTCGAGCTTGCCGAAAACGTTCAGCTTCGAAGCGGGCGGGAAATCGAGAATCTCCTCGAACTCGCTCATGAAGTGGACCTGGCTGCCGCGCTCCAGCGGGTTGATCCCCTTGCGCGCCGCATCGGCCGGGATGCCGTCGAAGTACGCCGCCCGCTGCTCGAATTCCGTAAAATCCTCCACCGTCTTCAGCGCACGCTGCGAGCCGAAGAGCCGCTGGATGTTCAGCCCGCGCAGCGAGGGCGTGTCGATCCGATGCCGGTGCTCGTTGGGCCGGATGTCGCCGACGGTATGCGTGGCGGCGTTCGTATGGCCGTTGGCATGGCAATCGAAGCAGCTCACGCCTTGATGCGCCTGCAAGCTGCGGCGATCCTCCGTCGCGTTGAACTGCTGCTGCGGGAACGGCGTGACCAGCAGTCGCAGCCCCTCGAGTTGCTTGGGATTGAGGATGTCCTTGAACAGCTCGTAGAAGTTCGTGAGCGTGACTAACTTCCCCTGCGACACGTCGCCGAGATCCGGCCGCGTGGTCAGGAAGATCGGCGCGGGAAACTCCGGCAGCAGATGCTGGGGCAGATCGTAGTCGAGATCGAAGCGCGTCACGTCGCGCGCAGTCTGGCGCTTGATTTCATCGATCGTCGGCTGCGGGAAAACCATCCCGCCCGCTTCATGGTGCGGATGCGGGAGCGGGAAGAAGCCCGCCGGCCAGAGGTTCTTGCTCTTGATCTCCGCCGCCGGCAGCGCCGCGAGTTTTTCCCAAGTCAACCCCTCCGGCAGCTTCACGCGCACCCCGGCCTGCACCGGCTTCCCCCGCGACATGGTGACGCCCTCCGCCGGCCGGTCCGCCATGTCGTAGCGCTCCGCGAGCAGCTTCTGTTGGCGGTCGGCAAACTGTGGTTTCTCGGCCTGCAGGCGTTTGACCAGCGAAGGAAAATCCTCCTCGGCGGCGGTCGCCGCGGCAACCAGCAGGGCAGCCGCCACGGTGGTGATGGACAAGTGGATCCAGCGATTGGTGTTCATGGGGTACTTCCTTTTCGGAACGGCGCGACCGGCTGGTCGCCTCCCCTGCGTTCCAGCGCCGCCGTCGTGCGGCGCCATGGAGTGCGCCGGTGAGCACCGTAGGGGCGATCAAACGAACTGCTCATTTCCAACTATCTGACAGGCGAGAGTTTCGTCACGAGGGCGGAGTGAGTTGAGTTATTCCGGCGGGCGCGTGACCGGCAGGCCATGTTTGCCGAGGAAGTCAGCCGTCTGCTGCATCGCCTCGTCGAAGAGCGGCTGGGTGCGCATCATGTAGCTGTGGCTGCCGCGCGGGCTGAGGATCAGCTCGCACACGTTGCCGGCTTTCTTCATTGCCTCGACGAAAGCTTGCGCGCCGGCGGGGGACGCGATGGTGTCGCGTTGGCCGTGCATGACGAGCGTGGGCGGCAGGCCGGCGCGGACGTGGTGCAATGGCGAGAGTTCCCGCCACCGCTCGCCGATGGTGTCGTGGCCATAGCCTTCGGCAGAGGTGTCGAGCACGGCGGAGTAGCAGATGACGGCGTTTGGGATGCAGGAGACGGCGGTGTCTTCGCCGGGCTCGTCGACGCCGTCGCAGAGCGCGGTCGCGGCGGCGAGGTGCCCGCCGGCGGAGCGTCCACCGGCTACGATCTTTTGCGGATCGATGCCGAGCTCGGCGGCGTGGGCGCGCAGGTAGCGGACGGCGGAGCGCGCGTCGCGCACGCAGTCGAAAACCGTGGTGCCGCGATCTTCACGCGCGAGGCGGTATTGCATGCTGATGCCGACCCAGCCGCGCTCCGTGAAATGCGAGGCGACACAATACATCACGTCCGGCGAGCCCGCGACCCAGCCGCCGCCGTGGATGGCGAGGAAGCACGGGCGGCGATCGGTCGGCTGGTGGCCCGTGGGCTCGAAAATGCGCAGCTCGCGGCGATAGCCTTCGCCACTCTTGTAAGTCACAACGCGGGTCGGCTGGAGTTCCTTCGCCGTGCGGAGTGCGTAATCGGTCACCGGCTTTTTCGGCGGCACGGTTTCCGTGTCGGGCGCATCGGCGGCCATGGCGGAGAGCGCGAACAGGAGGAGGAGGGAGAGGCGGAGCATGGGAGGCGTGGTGGGACTCCGGAGAGTTTGCCAACGAATCAAGCGAATTGGAACGAATCGAAGCTTCTGCATCGAATTTGCCTCCATTCGTTTCAATTCGCGATATTCGTTGGCCAAAACTCCCGTTGTCAGGGGTCTTATTGAGCGAGGCGTTCGACGTCGATCGTGAGCGCCTGCAGGCCGCCCGCATCGTGCAGGTAGAGCAGGCGGCCGGGGCGGACTTCGACGATGCCGGAGTAGTTGAACCCCGTCTTCGCCGTGATGACGTGGTGCGAGATCCAGGTCTTCCCGCCATCGGCGCTGAACATGAGACAACCCGCCGGCCGGCCGTAGCTGCACGCGAGCAGGCCGTTGCTCATCGGCACCAAGTCCGGGCAGACACTCCCCTCCTCGAGCACGACCGGCGCCGACCACGTGCGGCCGTCGTCTTCGGAAAAGGTTTGCTGGAAGCCCTTGAACGGCCCGGTCCGCAGCAGGGCCGTCATGCGGCGGCCGCCCGTCCGCGCCACCGCCGGCTCGCCCCCGGCGCCGATGAGCCCATAAGGATCCCACGTCTTCCCGCCATCGGTGGAGCGCAGCAGGTGCGAGTAGCGCTTCCCGAGGCTCAACGCGAGGGGCGTCGACGGCCCGGTCTTCGAGTAGCCGGCCATGATCACCGAGTCGTCCGCCATTTCATAAGTGTGCCGCTCGCAAGTGAAAGGCGTGGTCGCATGATGGTAGCCCTGCGGCAGTTGGAGCCGGCTCGCAAAGGCCGTGAACCTGGCGAGCGCGAAGTCCCAGCGCACGGTGCTCCCAACTTCCGAGCCGTCTTCCTGCGGCCACGTCCAGCGCGACATGCCGAGCACGCTGCCGTCCTTGAGTTGCAGCATCGGGAGCGGCGCGGAGACGGTCTGGTCCCACTCCTTCACGGTGGACCAGGTCTTCCCTTCGTCGGCGGACATCATCACCCCGTACGGCTCGTACAGCGCGTCCGGGCCTTCCGCCACACTCATGATCAACCGTCCGCCGCCGATTTTGTAAACGTAAGGGCGCGTCGGCTTGGTCTTGAGGTCGAGCCGCTGGATGGGCCACGGCTCGCTCATCGTGATCTTCACCGGCACCGCGGCGGGCGCCGCCGCCTTGCGCACGCCGAGCCGCACGGCGCGCCACTGCGCATCGCCCGTCGCGACCTTGCCAGTGGAGCCGAACTGGATGAACGGCTCCGCGCTATCCGCCGGTTTCCAAAACGCATTCTGTCCCCTCACCCGCGGCTCGCCATCGACCGCGATGCTCATATCCGTGCCGCGAATGACGAGGCGGTACGTGTGAAACTCACCCGCGGGGTCCATGACGATGAACCGATCCGTCCAGGTCGTCACACGATCGGGGTAAAAGACGAGCCCCTCCTGATGCCGGCCATCGCTCACGAGCAGGCTCACCGGCGCGCCATCGCGCCACGGCCAAAGGGTGCGCGAGCCCGGCTTGTTGACCACCCCGGTCGTCGTGCCCACGCGCACCGTCACCTCGACGACCAGCTCGGCGTCCGGCTCGGCCTTCCAGCCCGCGCGGAAGAAGCCGCTTCCTTCCTGCGACGAATCCGCGAGCCGGAACACGCCGTCGGCCACCGTCGCCTCCGGCTTCCCGTGCGCCGTCCATGCCGGCAATGACGGCACGCTCTTGCCGTCGTAATCCACCAGCCAGCGAATCCCCTCTTCGCCCGCTCGACTCGTGGAGGCGATGAAGACGAGAAACGCGGCGAGAATGAAGGGTCGATTCATGGGGAGCGGCGCATTCTTGGCGATTGCACGCGCCGGCTCAACCGCAGATCGGCCCGCACGGCTCCATGCGCTCGCGCAACTTTCGGTTGCATCTCCCGTGCGCCTCCCTATTTTTCATCCCGTGAGCGGTGCAGCTCGGGTCCAGATACTGGCTTCGAGGTCTCGTGCCAGGGCGTCAGGACTTGGCTTCGGCCACCAATCCTGCTTGCAGGAGCGCCTACCTCCTTTGAGCGCACCGTCTCACACTTTCTTTTTCGCGCATCGGGCGCAAAGATGTCAGGAGCCGAAGTCCCTGTCTCCCGCATTCCCGCACACGACGACGTTCGCGCCACGCCGCGAGGCCCAGCAGCAGGAAGGGCAAGCTCATGGTGGACGGCTCAGGAATGGCCGTGACTTCGTAGTAGGTTCCGAAGTCGACGGTCTTATAGCCCACGATGCCGTTGAAGGAAACCTCGCCCTGCCCGAACAGACTCGAAAACGCGGTCGCGTCACTGCCGGAAAACAGCAGCCGATCCCCGCCTCCGCCAGAGAACGGCCCGTCCCAATCGACGATTTGCAGAATGGCCCCGGCGGTATGTTGATCGATCCCCGCAAACTGGATCAAGTTACCGGCTCCCAGCGTGTCTCCGAAATCGAGGGTGGAAGTGGCGGACAGGGTGAGCGCTCCGACGCCCGCGGTCCCGGCGGTTCCTTCGCTGTTGCCATGGAGATTGAGGGTGCCGCCACCAAGGGAAACCTTCGCGGAGTCGTTGAGTTGATTCGACGAGCCGAGCAGCAGCGTGCCTCCGGCCAGCACGGTCACCTGTGAGGTTTTCCCGAGCGCGGCATTGCTGCCCGCGGCGCTGGCCTCCAGCCGTCCGCTGGCAATGGTGGTCGCCCCGGTGAAGGTGTTGTCCCCGGCGAGGATGGTCGTGCCTCCGCCGGAAACGCTCAGGGACCCAGTGCCGGCGAGCGGACCGCCCGAGACGGTGTAAGTGCCGGTGGTGTGGGTGAAGCTGACCGCACCCGGGGTCACCCCGCCGGCCGCGATCGATACTGCGCCAACACCGGTGTTGGTAAATGCGACCAGATCGCCCGAATTGAACCACGTCGCTTTGGCGCCATCGAGCCAGTTGGTACTGGTCGTGGTGCTGCTCCAGGTGGTCGACCCAGCGGCGCCGGCGGGGTTCCAGGTGAGACCGGTCGTGACGGAGAGGGGACTCGAGGGGAGCGTGAGGGCGTTGGCCGAGGTCGTCCAATTGCCACCGGTGCCCACGGGGTTGCCAGTGTTCGCCAGGCGACTTAGCCATCCGGCTTTATCGGTGGCAGTCAAAGCTCCGCTGTAGGCCGCGTTGGAGTTACCCAACACCGGCGCCAAATCCGGATTGGCGGAGAGAGTCGGCCGGGCGGAGGTGGAGGCGCTGGTCCGGTCGGCATCCCAGGCGAACGGACTCGTGGTGTCGCTCTGCACCGCATAGACGAGCAGGGAACTCGCCGTGGTGAGCGACACGTTGCTCGCGGCTCCTTTCACAATCGTGATTTGGTCGTTACTGGCGTTGAGAGAAAAATTGGTGGTCTGCGTTCCGAACCCGGCGGAATTGCCGGCC
>DASYIS010000483.1:0-29808 GCA_035997375.1 Chthoniobacteraceae bacterium | reverse complement strand
GTGGAGCAACGAGGAGCGCGCCGCGCTGGCGAAGATGCTGGAGGCGACCCGGCCCAGGCCCTGATCCGTCTGCGTGGGAGCGCGAACAAAAATCGCCCGGCGAGGGGGGCCCCCGGAAGTCATGCGTCGGGACTCCGCTCCCATGCATCGGATCGTGTATCCGATGCATGGGACCGCGGATACATTGCGTCGGGTTGCGAATGGGCGGCGTCCGGAGATCGTTGGCAGCCGGCGGTGCGCGTCGCTTCTCTGGGAGGTCCACCGGTGCCCGAGGTGGCGCCCGAGTATTACGAGTGGGAATCGAGGCAGCGCAAGGCCGCCGAAAACCCGGGCCCGTACCAAGGCCGAGCAGGAGGCTCTGCCGCCGGAGCGGAAGGCGGCGGACGCCCGGCTGGAGGCGATCGGCACGGCTTTGAGCGAGGCGACGCGCTGGCGCATCCTGCTGGAACTCGACCAGGGCGACGCGCTGCCGGTGGGCGAGCTGGCGAAGCGCACCGGTCGCCGCCCCGACGCCATCTCCGGCACCTGGCGCTGCTGCTCCGGGCGGGCCCTGGTGGAGCGGGTCTTCTCCACCTGCTACCGGCTGCCGGAAGCGATGCGCGCGGGGCCGGGGGAAAAGACGATCGACCTGGGACCCTGCGTGCTGAAGCTGGACGCGCTGGGCTGAAGGGGCGGCGGCGAGCGCCAATTATCTGCACGCGCAGCGAGCTTCAGTCGGCATCTGAACGGGCCATGCAATCGCGGACATAGCCGACCGAGCGGCGGACACGGGACCACGCTTTTTTGTCTCGCCCGCCATGGGCAGATCCCCGAGACTTTCTTCAACCGCGCTGCCTTCAAACCGTTGATATGCCAACCTCCCACACCACGAGCAAGCAGATCAATAGGATGTTAGGCACTGTGCCCGCCTAAATGATGGCACTTCTTCGAGACATTCTGACGTTCCTCGCGGAGGGATTCCTGTCGGACGACCGCAAGGCAGACCTCATCCTGCAACCATTCCTCGATCGTTACTACAGGCCGGGATGCCGGCTCACCGAACTCGCACGAGCTGAAATCAATAGGCGCCACTCTGCTTTAACCAGGGCGCTTTCCTACCTTGAGTCCTACCGCACTCACCGGTCGAGCGGATCGATTATCAACACAGGCAGCCTGTTGAATGTGTTTCCCGGAGAACTCGACGCTTGTCCCATTTGTAAAACACCGAACGGTCTTACGGAATACGACCAATACGAGGGCTCATATTCGATGATCTGCGCCAGGTTCCCCTTGGGAGCGACGATCACCGTTCGACGGAACACCAGCGAAACTTATCACGGCACGCGATAGGCTTTCGGCCACATTTGCCCTCTTGCGCATCGGGTTAATCACACGCCTATTTGAACAGCTTCCAGAGGCTATGACGATATTTCAAGAAGGCCACGCGGAGGCATTGAAGGTTTACAACAAGTTTGGCAAATCCTCCGGAACCCCTGCATGGGTTTTGGCAAGCGCCTCTCTTTATCTTGGCGACGTAGAACAACTCTGCGACAAGCCGAACGATGCCAAGCGACACTACAGCGAAGCAGCTTCACTCTTTGACGCAATCAAAGACAAAAAATACGCGGAGCTCGCAAATATGGCACTTTCGAGCGTTGAGCTATGATCGCTAGTCTTGTTGCAAACAAGCGCCTAACAGTTCAGGCTTAGCTTTGACCGGAGGCGGGAAGGCGGGCGGAGCGTCGAAGCTAAGCGGGGTTGAACAAGCCCGGTCGAATGACCACGGCGGCGTCTCTTTCCCCTCGTTGCCAAGTTGCACTTGGGAACGCACTTGCTCCGACAGTTGTACTGCCTAACCACTCCGCACGGTAAGACGCTGATCTTTAGCTCGGGCGCGCCGCCGGACTCGCCCGCAGACACCCCCTCCATGTGAAGTGGAACTTCACTCCTCAGTGCGTTACCAAGTGCAACTTGGTAACGAGGAGCTCTCTCCCGAGTCTCCCCAGTCTCCCCCTCTCATCCCGCCGCGCGGAGGCTCTTGATTCGGCGGTCGAGATCGCGGCGGTTGATGAGGTCGATGACCTGCACGCGGTCGGGCAGGAGACGGAAGAGCAGGCGGTGTTCGCTCCCGATCCGCTGGCGCAGCATGCCGACGCAGGCGCGCAGATGCACGACTCCGGCGAAGGCCGCGGGTTCGCCACCGGCGAGGCGGACGATCATGGCGAAGGCCGCGCGCGGCCTGGCGCGGGAGATCGTCCAGCGTCACGCGAAATTTGTGGGGAATTCCACGAGCCGCAGGGGTTGATTGCCAGCGGGCTGCTCGGGGAGGTAATGCACCGATTCTCCTCCTCGCCGGCGGCCGCGTCGTCGGCGGGGACGGACGTGGACTGGCCGCACAGGAACGCTTCGAGATCGCCGTGGGCCTTTCCCAGGTCGCGCCGGAGGTCCGCGCGTTCCGCGGAGCGATCGAGCAGCATGCCCCTGAGCTCGGTGAGCTTCGAGTCGGCGTCCATGGGGAGCCGCATTCTTCCCGGGCAAGCTGAAACTCGTCGTGCGCGCCTCGGCCGCCCCCGCCGCGCTACTTCAAATACGCCTTCAGCGAAGGCTCGGCGTCGGGCAGTTCTTTCATGACCAGCTCCGCCATTGCCTTGGCGCCCTTCTCGTTGAAATGCGTGCGGTCGGTCGGGGCGTTCGCGAGCTCGGCGCTCTTCGTTTCGCCGAGCTTTTCGACGAGTTGCTTGCTCGAGTCGTGGAGCTTCACGAGCGGCACTTTCTTTTCGGCGGCGACCTTCTGCATGGCGGCGGCGTACGGCGCCAACTCGTCGCGCAGATGATCGCCCTCGAAGAGCCGGCGGACCATCGGGGTGACGAGGATCGGGATCGCGCCGATCGCCCGCGCTTCGTCGACGTAGCGCCGCAGAAACTCCGGGTAGGTCGTGGCGGCGTCGGTCGCCTCCGGCCGCTCGGCGGGATGCGAATCGTTGTGGCCGAACTGGATGAAGATGTAGCGCGGTTTTTCCTCGAGCGCCTTTTTCCACCGGCCTTCCGCGATGAAGGTCTTCGTGCTCCGGCCCGACGCGGCGAGGTTCACCACCTGGATGTCGTCCTTGAAATACCCCTGGATGAAATGCCCCCAACCGCGCGACGGGCTCGCCTCGGGGTACTCGCAGACCGTGGAGTCGCCGATGATCACCATGCGCAACGGTTCGGCGGCCTGGGCGCCGGCGAGCAGGACAAGAAGAAGGAAGAGAGCTTGTTTCATGGGAGGAAGGAGGAGCGTGCAGCAGAGATAGGAGATCCACGAAATACACTAAAGACACGAAAGAAAGGACGGAGAATCGGGTGGCGTGAATCCTCGCCCGAAAGATTCACCACAACCCAAACGTATGAGATGGGATGAACTATTGGATCATCAAACTGGCTGCGGTGCTCGCCGGCGGGGTCATGCTCGGGAGCGAGCCGGCGGTGGCAGCCGGCCGGAAAGGCGCGGAGCCGCGCGATGAGCTCGGGCGGACGCCGCTCATGCTCGCGGCGCGGGCGGGGGATGCGGCGGAGGTGATGCGGCTGGTGAAGTCAGGCGCGGCGCTCGAGGCGCGCTCGAAGGGGCGGTGGACGCCGCTCATGTACGCGGTGGAGAAGCGCCACGCGGAGGTGGTCGGGATTCTCCTCGCGCATGGAGCCGATCCGCAGGCGCGGGGGCGCGAGTGGACTTCCACGCTCAGCAGCGCCTTCGGCAATCCGGCTCTCCTGGAGGCGCTGATCCGCGCGGGGGCGGAGGTCAACGACCCGAGGGAGAACCTGCTGACGAATGCCGCGGGCTTGGGGCTTCTCGACGTGGCGCAGGTGCTCATCCGGCTCGGCGCGGATGTGCATGGCCGGCCGAACGCGCGGCCGCTGAATGCGGCGATCCGGCGGCGCCAAACGTATGCCGATTCCCATGTGCCGGAGATGGTGGCGCTGCTCCTCAAGGCCGGCGCCCGCCCGACGACGGACGATCTGGGAGCGGCCATGTGGGTGGAACAGCACGACGCCGGCCGGCCGATCACCGCCCTGCTGCTCCAGGCCGGCGCGCCGACCACGGCGACCGCCGGTTCTCGATGGACGGCGCTGCACCACGCCGCGCTCAACCGGGACGCCGTGGCAGCCAAGCTGTTGCTGGACGCCGGCGCGGAGCTGGAGGCGAAGGACGAATTCGGGCGCACGCCGTTGGATTTGGCCGCGTCGGTGGGTGCGGGCGAGGTGGTGGCGCTTCTTCTGGCCAGGGGTGCCAATGCGGCCGGCACGGAACAGCGCCGTCCCCTGGCCGCGGCCGGCGAGGGTGGGCACCCGGAAATCGCGCGGGCGCTGATGCAGGCGGGCGCCAAGGCCGGGGTGGCGGAGGCCCGGGAATTGCAGATGGCCGCGCGGCGCCTGAATTTGCCCGCCGTGCAGGTGCTCCTCGACGCCGGGGCGGACCCCAACTTCCAGGAAGGCGGCTCCGGCTGGACGGCGCTCGCGCTGGCGTTGGGCGACCCGCAAGTGGTCTCGCCGAAAGGGGGCTGGGCCGATCCCGAGACCCTGCGCGAGCCGACGCTGAAGCTGACCCGGATCTTTCTCGCGCTGCCGGGTTACACCCAGGAGAGCAAGAACAGCGCATTGCTGCACGCGGCTGGGCGGCAGCCGTTGGAGATCATCCGCCTGCTCGTCGAGGCGGGGGCCGACCCGGCGACGAGCAGCGTGAACTTTTTCTCGGTGCGTGAGAACGCGGCGCAGAATCCGGATCGGCGGGTGGCGGAGTACTTACGGGGAAGGTGAGAGGGCGGGATGTGGTGATCGCGGCTGTCCTAATCTTACTCCTGCTCCTGCTCCTGCTCCCAATCGGGCATGAATCAGCAAGAGCAGGAGCAGGAGCAAGAGCAGGAGCAGGAGTAGGAGCCGCCACCCGGAATCGGGGCAAAACCCGAGGGCGCACGACCGATCAAACTCAAACAAACGCAACTACTTTCTTGCCAAGGAGCATGGCTCTTCAATATGAGGCAGCGTGCTTCGGGCGCGCCACCTCCCATCTGTAACGATTTTGACCGCGGCGATTACCGCGATTCTGCCGGCGTCGGCTGAGGAAACTGCCTCCGGTTTGCTGCGCGCGCCGCGCGTGGGACTTCGCCCGTACTACGGGGAACGGACGCCCACGGTGCCGCCCGTGCCCCAGGCGGTTCCCCCGAAATCGCCCGCGCGCTTCAATCCCGATCCCGGCCAGTGGAATCACCCCGCGGAGTCGGAGCGCCCGAAGACGGCGCCCGTCTTTACGCCGCCGACGGCCGGGCCCGTGCCGCCGGTGCCGATCATCCCCGAGCCCTTCGCGCCGACCACCGGCACGCCCGATGCGCTGGCGCCGGACTTTTCACTCCTGTTCCCGAGCAAGCCGATCCCCCAGCGCACGCAGCCGGCCGCGCCGAACTTCCCGCCGATTCCCGTTTCCGCGGTCACGGGCACCTCGCCGCTCTTTGGCGGGCAGGACGTGCCGCAGGGGCTCGGTTTGCCGCGCCGCCACGCGTACAGCCCGGCCGTGCACGATATCGCCTGGGCCTACCCGGAATATCCGATGGGCCGCGCCGGCGAGGGCCTGCCGCCCGGCGCGCGCGGCGTGCCGAATCGCTGGGCGCTCAATTTCCCGCACTGGCAGCGGTACCAGGACCCCTCGACCGAGACGCCTTATCAATATGAGACGCCTCGGCTCTGGCATCCGTACCAACAGAGCAGACTGAAGGGCGACGTGCCGATCATCGGCGAGGATATTTTCCTGAATATCTTCGCGAAGAACTTCACCCTCTTCGAGGCGCGCGCCATCCCGACGCCGAGCGGGGTTAGCAGCGCGCTGCCCAATGGCGGGGAATTTTTCGGCCGCTCGCCGCAATGGCTCATCAACAACGACGCCTCGCTCGGCTTCGAGCTCTCCAAGGGGGAGACCGCGTTCAAGCCGCCGAACTGGTCGCTGCGGTTTCTCGGCGTCTACAACCGCAACTACACCTGGGTCAAGGAGACCAACGCGCTCGATCCCGATCCGCGCGGACCGGATTTCCCGGACACAAAAGGCCCGCCGGACAGCAAGAAGATTCAATCCATCCCCGCCGTCTCGGATGACCTGAATCCGCAGAACGGCAAGCCGGCACCCTTCAAGAGCAACGTCAGCCCCGGCGATGCGTTCAACTTCCTCGCGCCCGAGCTGAAGCCGCTCGGCGACGCCAAGGCGCTGGCGAAAGTCGACCCGGAGACGAACGACACGGACAACACAAAGAAGAGCAAGACGAAGGACCGCGAGAACGACTTCGCGAACACCCGCTACACCCGGCGCTATCGCGACTTCATCGCGGTCCAGGAGGCCTTCGCCGAGATTCACCTGGCCGATCTCTCGAACAACTACGACTTCATCTCGTCGCGCACGGGCATTCAGCCGTTCGTCTCGGATTTCCGCGGTTTCATCTACAGCGATACCAACCTCGGCTTCCGCGTCTTCGGCAGCCTGGACAACAACCGCGTGCAGTATAATGCGGTGCTGTTCGACCAGTTGGAGAAGGACACCTACTCCGACCTGAACACCTTCGACTCGCGCCGGCAAAAGGTCTTCATCGCGAACGTCTTCAAGCAGGATTTCATCGCCAAGGGCTACACCGCGCAGTTCTCCTTCCACGCGAATTTCGACGACGGCGGCGTCCATTATAACAAGGACGACTTCATAACGCGGCCGGCGCCGCTGGGCACGCTGCGCACAGTCGACAACGGCGTCACCAACCATCTGCAGGACGACCAGGTCAAGGCCTTCTACTTCGGCTGGACGGGCGACGGCCACCTTGGCCGCCTCAACGTCACGCACGCGTTTTACCAAGTCTTCGGCGAAGACAAATTCAACGGCCTCGCGGGCCGGCGCGTCGACATCAATGCGCAGATGGCCGCGCTGGAGCTGAGCTATGACAAGGACTGGATTCGCTACAAGCTTTCGGGCTTCTACGCGAGCGGCGACTCGAACCCGACCGACAAGGAGGCCACCGGCTTCGACTCGATCATGGACAGCCCGTTCTTCATCGGCGGACCGTTTTCGTGGTACACGCACCAGGGGTTCAACCTCGCCGGCACGTCGGTCAACCTCAAGCAGCGCGACTCGCTGGTGCCGGACATGCGCACGAGCAAGAGCGAGGGTCAGTCGAACTTCGTCAACCCCGGCGTTTGGATTCTCGGCGCGGGCATCGATGCCGACATCACGCCGAAGCTCAAGGGCTTCCTGAACTGCAACTACATCTGGCTCGACCAGACGGCGCCGATCGAGACGGCGCTGATGAGCAACAAGATCGACAACAACCTCGGGCTCGACGCCTCGATCGGCTTCAAGTGGCGGCCGCTGCTCACCGAGAACATCATCGTCTCCGCGGGCGTCGGCTTCTTCTTCCCCGGCTCCGGCTACAAGTCGATCTATCGGCGAAACACGGACCCCGTCCACGGATTCGGCCCGCAGGACGACGCGGGCAAGGTCGACAGCTACCTGTACAACGGGTTCCTCACCCTGACCTTCATCTACTGATCCGCGCCGCCCATCGAATGCGTAAAGCCATTTCAATTACCGGTTGCGATGCTGTGTCCGCCGAAGGCGCCGCAGTGGCCCCGGGTAGGGCGGGCATCTTGCCCGCCCCGGAGGGCATCCTGCCCGACGCGAATAGCAGCCGCGCGGCGCTCCCCTTGGGAATAATCGAGGCGGGCAGGATGCCCTCCGGGGCGGGCGAGACGCCCACCCTACCCGGGGCCACTGCGCCTTCGGCGGGCAGAGCGTTTCGGATGGCGGCGCTTTCGCTCTGCGTTAGTCTGTTCGCGATCTCAGGCCTGAGTGGCGCGGAGCCCCGCACCTCGGCGGCAAAGAAGCCGGCCGCGCTCGGATCGCTCGCCCAGAACGCCACTCCGACGCCGACCGGCAAGACCAAGGCGCCCGGGGCGGCGGCCGTCCTTGGCGAAAAGCCCGTCCCGACCGCGCCGCTCAAGGTCGAGGATCTGCCCCCGGCGCCTCCCGGCGCGCCCGCGCCCGCCACGCCGCCCTCGACCACCGGCCTCGGACCGCAGACGTCCGTCTCCAACCTTCCCCCGCCTCCGCCGCTGCCTGACGTCACTGGCTTCGGCCCGCCGACCTCGCTCGAGTGGCCGGCCGGCGACCCGCATCGGCCGCCGCGCAATCTCATCGACCAGACCCAGGCCGAAGCGGATCGCAAGAGCGTGGGTTGCCTGGAGTGTCACTCCAAAACCGACGCGCCCTCGATGCACACTTCGTCGAACGTCGTGCTCGGTTGCACCGACTGCCATGGCGGCAATCCGAAGCGCGGCCTGGCGATCAATGTCGCGCACATCCTGCCGAAGAATCCCGAGTACTGGGAGACTTCGGCCAACCCGATCAACGCGAATGTGCTGCTCAATCACGAGTCGCCCGAGTGGATCAAGTTCGTCAATCCCGGCGACCTGCGCGTGGCGCAGGAGGCGTGCGGCCTCTGCCATGGCGACATCGCGAAGCACGTGCCGAACTCGATGATGAACCACGGCGCGATGCTCTGGAACGCCGCCGGCTACAACAATGGCGCGATCGATATCAAGAACGCGATCGTCGGCCAGGGCTACGGCGCGGACGGCATTCCGCTGGAGCTGAACAACCCTTTCAAGCCGACGAAGGAGGAGACGCGCGAGCACGGCTGGCTCGGCACGCTGATCCCGCTCCCGCGCTTCAATCGCGGCATGCCGGGGAACGTCTTCCGCATCTTCGAGAAGGGCCAGATGGACCAACTCCAGCTCGGCGTACCCACGCTCGACGAGCCGCCGGGCAAGCCCGAGAAGCGCCTCTCGCCCCGCGGCCTCGGCACGCTGAACCGCGTCGATCCCACCATCCTCGGCGCGCAGAAAACCCGCCTCCACGATCCGCTCCTCGGCTTCATGGGCTCGAACGATCGCGCCGGCGATTACCGCAGCAGCGGCTGCTCTGCGTGTCACGTCGTGTACGCCAATGACCGCTCGCCGAGCAACTCCGGCTGGTGGCACAAGTTCGGCAACCAGGGGCTGAGCTTCTCGAAGGATCCGACCATTTCCAAGAACGAGCGCGGGCATCCGATCTTCCATCAGTTCACGCGGTCGATCCCCTCGTCGCAGTGCATGAATTGCCACATGCACCAAGGCAATCTCTTCGTGAATCCGTTCCTCGGCTACACCTGGTGGGACCAGGAGACCGACGGCGACAAGATGTACCCGAAGAAGCAGAAGACCGTGACCGACGACGACCTCGTCCTCGCGGTGCGGTCGAATCCCGAAGCCGCCGCGGCGCGCGGCAACTGGGGCGACCTCGACTTCCTCGAAAAGACCGCGGAGCTCAATCCCGAGCTCAAGCACACGCAATTCGCCGACTACCACGGCCACGGCTGGGTCTTCCGCGCCGTCTTCAAGAAGGACAAGAAGGGCAACCTGCTCGACCTCGAAGACCAGCCCGTCCAGCCCGGCGATTTCAAGAACGCCGTCCACCTCAAGGACATCCATCTCGCGAAAGGGATGCAGTGCGTCGACTGCCACTTCGACACCGAAGTCCACGGCAACGGCCTCCTCTACGGCGAGCCGCGCAACTCGACGACCATCATGTGCATCGACTGCCATGGCACGGTGGAAAAGCGCCCGACGCTCGTCACCAGCGGCGCCGGCGGCACGTGGGACGGCAAAAGCCACAACACCCGGCCGGTCGACCTGACCACGCTCATCACCCCGTGGGGACCTCGCTTCGAATGGGAGGACGTGATCGACATCAATGGCAAGCCGCGGAAGGACGAACGCGGCGAGCCGATCCGCAAGCTCTACCAGAACTCCGCGATGGCGAAGGACACGAAGTGGGAGGTGCCGCAGACGCTCGACGTCATCGACCCGCTCTCGCCGAAGTACAACGCGAAGGCGCGCTACGCCAAGACCCTGCTGCGCGACGGCGTCGGCTGGGGCAAGGTGCCCGCGACCGAGTCCGAGTGCAAAGCCCAGCTCGCGCATTCCAACCAGAACATGGATTGCCAGATCTGCCACAGCTCATGGGCGACGAGCTGCTTCGGCTGCCATCTGCCGCTGAAAGCGAACCAGCGCGTGCCGCTGAACAAGTACGAGGGAACGGTCGACCGCAACTTTACGAGTTACAATCCGCAGGTCGTCCGCGACGACGTCTTCCAGCTCGGCATCGACGGCACGGTGAAGAAGAACCGCATGGCGGTCATTCGTTCCTCGAGCGCCGTCGTGGTCTCCTCGCAAAACAACAATCGCGAGTGGGTTTATTCGCAAATCCAGACGATCAGCGGCGACGGCTACAGCGGCCAGGCCTTCAACCCGCATTTCCCACACACCACGAGCGGCCACGGCACCACGAAAGGCTGCACCGATTGCCACGTCGCGAAGGCGAACGACAACAACGCCTGGATGGCGTCGCTTCTCGGTTTCGGCACGGGCACGGTGAACTTCTTCGGCCGCTACGCGTGGGCCGGCGGCGAAGGCGCGCTTTACGGCATCCCCTGGACCGAGCCGGACGAGCCGCAGGCGGCGATCGGTTCCACCCTGCAAAAGCTGGCGTATCCCGCGAACTACGAGAAATTCGTGAACGGCGGGCGGAAGCTGAAGGAGGGGTACGAGCACCACGCGCACGAGATCAACGACATGACGATCCGCGGCGAGTATCTCTTCACCGCGAATGGCTCCGGCGGCTTCGAGGTCTTCGACGCGGCGCAGATCGACCAGAAGGGGTTTTCGGAGCGTATCACCAGCGCGCCGGTCTCGCCGCTCGGGCAGCGCACGTATGTGCGCTCGAAATACGCCACGTCGGTCGCGATGCCGAGCACGCTCATGCAGGACGCCGAGCGCATGCAGAATCCCGACAACGAGGAGCAGCCGATCCATCCCTTCTATCGCAACGTCTACGTCGCCGACCTCTACGAGGGCCTCTACGCGGTGAAAGTGACGACGCTCGGCAACGGCAATCCCGAGGACAATTTCTTCCACCGCATCAAGTTTCACGACGACAAGGACGGCACGGGCGGCAGCGATCATTTCAATCCCGACGGCAAGCTCACCGGCGCCTCCTTCGCGGTCTGCGCCGGCCATCGCGTCTTTGTCACCACCAAGCGCGGGCTGGCCGTGGTCGACTTCGAGCAACCCGAGTCACCTCGCCTCATCGGCGAGCTCGCGCCGGGCTGGCTGCACAATCCGAAGTGCGTCTCCGTGCAGTTCCGCTACGCCTTCGTGACGGACGACGACGGGCTCAAGGTCATCGACATTTCCGATCCCACCCATCCGCGTGCGGTGCGGAGCGCGGTCGTGCATCTCAACCACGCGCACAAGCTCTACGTGGCCCGCACGTACGCCTACGTCGCGAACGGTCCCGAGGGCCTTGCCATCATCGACGTGCAGCAGCCGGATCATCCGCGGTTCGAGATGAAATTCGACGCCGGCGGCGAGATGAACGACACCCACGCCATTCAGATCGGCTCGGTCAACGCCTCCATGTACGGCCTTGTGGCCGACGGCAAAAACGGCTTCCGCGTCCTCCAACTCATCTCGCCCGACACAGTCCTTGGATCCCAGGGCTTCTCGCCCCGCCCCGCTCCGCGCCTCATCGCGACCTACAAGACGGCCGAGCCCGTGCATGCCGTCTCGCGCGGCCTTGATCGCGACCGTGTGGTCGATGAGACCGGCCACCAAACCGTTGTCTTCGGCCGGCGCGGCGCGCGTCCGTTCAGGGTCGATGAGATGCGTCCCTTCCTCCAGCACCGCGACGGCGAGTGGTACTCCGTGGAAGACGTCTCCATGAAAGGCGCCAAGCTCTTCACCAAGAGCGGCCGCGAGCTCGTCGACCCGAATCCGCCCAAGGCGGTCGTCGTCCCCTTGCCGCCGCCCGAGCAGCGGCTCGATCCGACCAAGTTCGATCTCCCGCTGCCGCCGGTCGACACGCGCTTCCCGTCCTTCGGCCTGCCACCGCCGGCGCCCGCGCCGCCGGCCACGCCCGCGCCGCCTCCGACCAACGCGCCGCCCGCGCCGAAACCGAAATAGGGCGGCGCCGTCAGCCTTTCTCCCCGGGACGCCAAGAAACCAAAAACATCATGGCCGATCCCACACACAAGCTCCCGGAAAGCGTCCCTGGTCCCTGGTACGTCGACGACACCTGCACCCCGTGCCGGGTCTGCCTCGACGTCCCGCTCGCCGAGACCCAGTTGAAGTACAACGACGACGAGACCTACGTCTACTTCTACAAACAGCCCGAGACCGAGGAGGAGATCGAATCCGCCAACGAATCGATGGCCATCTGCCCGCAAAACGCGATCGGGAACGACGGGGAGGACTGACAGAACGCGTCGCAATCAGAATGGAGGGTGGCGCCTACGCCAGTTCTCGTTCAGTTGTGTAGAGCGCGGCTCTCTGTGAGCCTAAGCGAACAGGTGCCGCCTCCAATTTCTTGAGCGCCTCCAGTGAAAGCAGCGTCCAAGAAATGTCGCGCGCTGCTTTGCTCGAACGTCGGATCCCGCGATCGACACGCAAGAAATTGGAGGCGGCACCTATTCGCTTAGGCTCATAGAGAGCCGCCTCTACACCTCGGACGGGAACTGGCGTATGAGCTAAGACCCTCGTGTGCGATCTAGTCCGTGTTCTTGATCGGCTGGTCCTTCCCGCTCCCGCGCTCTTCGCCGGTCGGCGCGGGGCGTGGGATGGGCGCGACGGAGCCGTCGAGGAGGCGGTTCGCGGTGTAACAGAGAAGCTGGTGGATCACCGGCTCGCCGCCGGCGGCGTGCAACCCGCTGAGCGTGAATTCGTAAATATATCCCGGGGTTAGCGTGTCGACCGCGAAGGTTAGCTTGGTGTTATTTTCCGAGAGTTTCAGGTCGCGCGCATTGACCGGGTGAATGTCCGTCTGCGGAGATCCGTAGGTTTCGTGGTACTGGTAATAATACCGTCGCGCCTTGAAATCGGCCGCGCTCACGGCCGGGTCCAGCGGTTTGGTGAACGTGAACTCGAAGCCGCGCTTCGTGAGGTGCATGGCGGAAACCTCCATCGACAATTGTCCGTTCCAGGCGACGCGTTGAATCCCCGCTCCGCCGGGCCAGCCGAGCTTGCGTTCGCTCTGCGCGACCCAGAGCGAACCATCCGGCGCGAAGGCGAGCCGGTGGCTGCCGGAGTGGAGCGGGGGGCCGTCGAAGAAGGGAGTGGCGGCGCCTTGCAGTTCGCCGTGGACCTCCTCGAGCATCACGCGCAGCAACCGCGGGATGTTGAATTCGGTGATGAACATCTGGCCGGCGAACGGTCCGAATTTGCCGCCCGTCGTGTCGAAGATCGGCTGTCCGGGAGAGTTGGCGAGGATGGCGTGGGGGAAGAGTACCGCGCCCTCCGTGCGCAACCGGTCGAGCTGGTCCACGCTGCGGCCCTTCACGAAATCGTCGCGCCAGACGAGGCTCGCCGCGTGCCCATAGAAGCGGCCGGGCACGACGTGATGCAGCTTGCTCGTGCCCACCCAATCGCCCTGGTTATCCGAGACAAACACGCGCCCCTCCGGGTCCATCGCGATCCCGTTCGGCTGGCGGAAACCGCAGGCGACCATCGAGAGTACGCCGTCCGGCGCGATCTTCACGACGCAGCCGCGATAGGGCACGACGGAGAAGTGGCTCGTTTTTACATAACCCTCCGGCTTGAAGGTGCCGCGCACTTCATAGCGGGGCACGCTGCCGTTCGAGCCGCTGGTGACGGGGATGTATAGATTCCCTTCCTTGTCGCGGACCATGCCGCAGACAAATTCGTGATAGTTCCCCGAGATGCCCCAAGTGTCGCTGGCACATTCGTATTTGTCGGCCACGCCATCGCCATCGGTGTCGGTCAGCCGTGTCAGCTCGGGCCGTTGCGTCACGAGGATCTCGGTCGGAGAGATGGCTAAGACGCCCATCGGGTCGTGGAGTCCCTCGGCGAAGAGCTTCCAGGTTTTCGTGGCCGGCGTGTAGAAGTAGACTTCGCCATGATGAAACACAGCGACGAGTCGACCGTCGGGCAGAAAGGTGATCCCGCCGCATTCGGGGACGACGTTGGGCGGCGGGGCGATGTCTTCGATCGTGTAAGGGTCGGCGGCCCATGAGTTACAGACGAGCAGGAGCAACACGAGCAGCAGCCCGGGGGAATGCCTTGGGTATCGACTCGGCCGCAGCCAACGAATTATTGCGCTCATCGCGAGTTAATGAACTTTGATTTGCCCGGCGCGCACCGGCCGTTGATTTTCGCTCAGATGAGCGGCTTCGCGATCGTAGATCGCTTTGATCTCGGCCGGCGGGAGCACTCGATCATAGATGCGTACTTCGTCGATCAGTCCTTTCAGGAACGATTTGTCACCGGCCGAGCCAATGCAGAGTGTGCCTTCCGGCAGTCCGGAGGTTAACGACTTTCGTTCGGGTGAATCGGCGAGTCCGACGGAGAAGGTTTGGATCCCTTGCTCGCTCAGGGTAAACACGAGGTGTTGCCATTCGGAGTCGTAGCCTTTTGGGCCGGTGAAACCGTAGATTGAGCCGCCTCCCACACTGAAGATCGGTGCTTCGACCTGGTCACCTGTGGCTCTCCACCACAGCATCACCGTCCCGCCCGTTTTCACAAGGTCGGTCAGCCGGACGCCCGTATCCAGCACCCCTTTCGGCTTTCCATCGGTACCGCCGGGAGTGAAAGCGCGACCCACGACTCCCGGCGCGGGATCTTTCTTGTTCGCGAAGACCAGGTCGTTCATGCTCCAGTAAAGCAGCGGCTCCACTCCTGGCCGCTCCGTTAGCTTGAGTGTAAAGTGCTTAGCCTCCACGGGAGTCAGGGTTAGCACTCCCTTCTCCCATTGACCCGCCGAGGAAGTGAACGAAGCCCCGCCTTCGGGATTGGTTACATAACTTACCGGCTGCTCGCCCGCCTCGATCTCATAAGTAAACTCCAGTCCACTGCCACCCGCCGGCGCATGCGCCGTCTCGCGCACGAGCGCGCCGTCGACGGTGTATTCGAGTTGCGGGTACCCGTCGCGCATCTGGTAACCGCGCCAGCGCATCGCGGGTTGGTCATTGTTCCCGATGCGGACCGGCGCAAAGTCCGGCGCGCGATAGTAGATGCGGCCGACGACTTTGCCCATCGCTTCGCCTTTGCCGTTCCAGTGCTCGGTGTTGTCGACAAAGCCGCCGCGCCACGCGTAGCGCAGCCGGCAGAGGCCGGCGTCGAAGCAATACGATTGCCCGCCCGGCAGGCCGACCGCGATGGCGGCCGGGCCGCAGTCGGGAAGGAAGGTGCGGCTGACGACCGGCTTGTCCAGCGCGTGGTGCGAGTGATCGGAGGCGTCGGCGATCGCGGGGGCGGCCGGCGGAAGATTGGGGTCGCCCTCGAGCGGCGGGAGCGGCTTGGTCGTGACGTACATCGCGCCGTACATGACGACGCCGTGGCCGGTGAAGGTGCAGACGTACGGGTAGACGCCCTCCTCCTTCGGCGCGTTGAACTTGAGCTCCTGCGTCTCGCCGGGATTGAGCGCGCGGGTGTGGAAGAGCACTTTCGGCGAGTCCGGAACGAAGTTCTTCGCCGGC
The DNA here is from genome assembly GCA_035997375.1 of Chthoniobacteraceae bacterium. GTDB lineage: Bacteria > Verrucomicrobiota > Verrucomicrobiia > Chthoniobacterales > Chthoniobacteraceae > DASYIS01. The sequence continues at coordinate 14,239 of DASYIS010000483.1, read as the reverse complement.
CCATCCGCGCCGAGGGCGAGCGCCGCCAGCACCACCTCCATCCGCGCGCCGGGCTTGGTGATGACGAGGTTGTGGATCATCTGGTCCGGATTGCGGAGGACGATCTTGACCTCGCCGCCCGGGGCGACGGCGAAGCGTTGGACGTCGAATTTCAGGCCGGGGAGGACGCCGATTTTCACCTCGACCGGCTCGGCGGCGAAGGCGGAGGTGAGCAAGGCGCAAAAGGCGGCGATCAGCCCGGCGCGGCGAAGCCGATCATACCGATGTGTAGAGGCGGCTCTCCCTGAGCATAGGCGAACAGGTGCCGCCTCCATCTTTGTCTGGCAGCGCAGGTTGCAAGAGACGCTCAAGGAATTGGAGGCGGCACCCCTTCGCCTATGCTCAGGGAGAGCCGCCTCTACACTCGGGGACAAAGCGCTGGCGCGCTCCACGGCCCGGGGGGGCGGCGCGCCGCGTGAGACGGCCCACAGGGCCGTGGCCACAACGTTCATTCGTTGCACGCGTTCAGGGGGTATCATGTAGAGGAGGGCTACTTCGCCGCGGCGGCGCGGGTGGCGCGGGCGGTCAGGAAGGACTCTCCCACGGGCCACGCCTGCCGCAATGAAAAGAACTTCGCGAGCGTGGCGGCGACATCGGCATAGGTGCGCCGCGTGCCGAGCGGGCCGGCGCGCTCCTGGTGCAGCATGAAGAGCGGCACCTCTTCACTCGCTTGCCGCGCGCCGTTCGGGCCGCCCTCCAGTCCGTGGTCGGCGGTGATGAGCACGAGGTCGTCGCTCTCGACCTGCGTCAGAAACTCGCCAAGCCACTTGTCGAATTCCTGGAGCGTGGCGGCGTAGGCGGCGGCCTCGCGGCGATGCGCGTAGAGCGGCTCGAAGTCGGAGAGGTTCGTGAAAATGAGTCCGTCCTCATCGGCCGCCCAGAGCTTTTCGGTGGTGGCGAGCGCTTCCGTGTTGGTCTTCGCGCCGAACGAGCGTGTGACACCGCTGCCCGCGAAGACCTCGCTCACTTTGCCGACGCCGGCGACTTGCAGGCCCGTCTCCGCGATCGCGTTAAGTACGGTGCGCGGAGGGAAGAGCGCGTGATCGCGCCGGCCGGCGGTCCGCTCGAAGTGCCCCGGGCGGCCGAGAAACGGGCGCGCGATCACGCGGCCGATGCGGCGCTTGTCCGAGAGCCGGCGCGCGACGCGACAGATTTCATAGAGGCGCTGGAGCGGCACCGCCTCCTCGTGGGCGGCGATTTGCAGGACGGAATCGTTCGAGGTGTAGAGGATCGGCTTGCGCGTGCGCAGGTGCTCGGCGCCGAGCTCTTCGATGATCGCGGCGCCGCTCGCCCGGCGATTGCCGAGGAACTCCACGCCCGCCTCCCGCTCGATCGAGCGGACGAAGTCGTCGGGGAATTTCTCGAAGGTCGGGAACGGCTCCGGCAAGAGCACGCCCGCCATTTCCCAGTGGCCGGTCGTCGTTTCCCGCCCGCCGGATTGCGCCCGCATGCGGCCCCAGCAGGCGCGCACGTCCTGCGCCAGCGGGTGGAAGACATCGCCCGTGATGGTTTTCCAAAGACCGAGCGAGTGGAGCGCGGGCAACTCCGGCGGCGGCTCGCTCCGGAGCAGCCGGCTGAGCGTGTTGGCGCCCGGCCGCTGCGGCGTCGGCGCGTCGAGCGCGTCGCCGCAACTGGCACTTTCGAGGATGAGGAGCAGGGCGCGCATTGGGAAAAGTCGCCCGCGATACTGACGGCCCGCATGGTCCTTCCGCAAGTCTTGCGCGGTGTGCTAGCTTCCGCGCGTGACGAAAACCGAACCTCTCTTTGTGGCCGGGCATCGGGGCCTGGCCGGCGGCGCGATCCTGCGTGAGCTGCAGGCGCAAGGCTACTCCAACCTGCTCACGCGCACCCGCGCGGAACTCGATTTGCGCGACCGCGAAGGGGTCCGCGCCTGGTTCCAGGAGGCGCGTCCGCGGGCAGTCGTGGTCGCCGCGGCGCGGGTCGGAGGGATCAAGGCGAACCACGATTTTCCCGTCGATTTCCTGCTGGAGAACCTCCGCATCCAGAACAACCTCATCGAGGCGGCGCACGATTTCGGCGTGGCCAAGCTCCTCTTTCTCGGCAGCTCCTGCATCTACCCGAAATTCGCGCCGCAGCCGATCCCGGAATCATCGCTGCTCACCGGCGCGCTCGAGGAAACCAACGAGCCGTACGCCATCGCGAAGATCGCCGGCATCCGACTTTGCCAAGCCTACGCGCGCCAGTACGGCGACCGTTTCCTCTCCGCGATGCCGACGAACCTCTACGGCCCGGGCGACAACTTCGACCTGCAAACGTCGCACGTCCTCCCCGCGCTCCTGCGCAAGATCCACGAGGCGAAGGAAGCCGGCGCGACCGAGGTCGGCATCTGGGGCACCGGCACGCCGAAGCGCGAGTTCCTCCATGTCTCCGATCTCGCAAATGCCTGCCGCTTCCTGCTGGAGAACTACGACTCGCCGGAGGTCATCAATATTGGATACGGCGAAGACGTGACCATCCGCGAGCTGGCGGAGGTGATTTGTGATGTCGTCGGCTTCCGCGGCGCGCTGGTCTTCGACCCGACGAAGCCCGACGGCACGCCGCGCAAGCTGATGGATAACTCGAAGCTCAAGGCGCTCGGCTGGGCGCCGCGGATCGGACTGCGGGAGGGGATTGCGCAGACGTACGAGTGGTATCGGGGGCTGGCGGCTGAGCGGGGTGAGGAAACCAGATCGGCTGATTGAACTCTTGCGCCAAGTCGGTCAATGACGTATAGACCCCCAATCCACTTTGCGGAGCTTCTCGGGTTTTCCAAGGAAGTCCTTCGCCTCCTCGACGACGATGAATTTGCGAAACTTCAAACAGCGCTCAGCCTGGCCCCTGGAAGCGGAAAGGTTATCAAAACGAGCGAAGGATTACGCAAGCTGCGCTGGGCTGGGTCCGGTCGCGGGAAGAGTGGAGGGCTCCGAGTGATCTATTATTGGTGGGTTGCCCCAGAGATCATCATCCTTTGTGACATTTACCCGAAAAATGAAAAAGAAAACCTCAGCCCCCGCGACATCCAAGACCTCTGCCAACAGGTCGAGAGCTTCCGCCGCCAATACGGAAAGTCCTAAACGACCCAGGTTGTATGAGCGCCTGAAAGCTGCGATCGAAGAGATGCACGACATCGCCCGCGGCGATGCACTTCCAGCTCGAGTCTGGGAGCTCACGCCCGATGGCAAGGGTGGGTTCACCCGACGACAGGTCGATCCAACAGAGTTCGGATCCTCCCTGCGGAAAAAGCTGCAAACACTGGACCCGGCCAACGAGGCCGTGGCCGCGCGAGTGAAGCTCGGTCTCTCGCAGCAACACTTCGCGAGACTGCTCGGGGTCAGCCCCGGAACTCTTCAGGGTTGGGAGCAAGGGCGGAGGAAGCCGAACGGTGCCGCGCGTGTTTTGCTTCAGGTTGCTGTATCGCACCCTGACGCGGTGCTCAGGGCCGCGCACGCATTAGCCTCGTGAAGTTGACCGGCCTGCGGCCGCGTTCAGTGCAGCCGCCCGCACCCTCCGCCGCCACCGTAAAACCGCGCAAGCACCAACTCCGTCCCGCGCCGTTTCAAATTGTAGTCCACCTGGTCGAACGCGCGGCGGATGAGGTGGATGCCGAGGCCGCCGGGTTGCACGAGGTCGAGCGGGCGGCCGCAGAGCGCCTCGGGTTCGGCTTGCAGGCCGAAGTCGCGCAGCAGGAACCGGACACCGCTGTCCAACTGCTCGCAGACGAGGCAGATGAGCTGGTTCGGCTCCTGGCGGTAGGCGTAGCGGATGACGTTGGTGCAGGCTTCGTCGAGCCCGAGGACCATGAGGTCCTTGTCGAGCTCGGGGAAATTCAGCGCCTGCAGGAACTGGCGGACGAAGTCGCGCACGAGGCAGAGGTTTGCCGGGTGGCTGGCAAATTCGATCTCGCGTTTTTCGAGCGGAAGCGTGGCGGCGGAGTGACCGCCGCCGCCTTCCATCGGTTCGACGGTGGGCTTCATTCTGCGACCAGTCGCAGCTTTCGTGCCGTTGGCGTGGGGCCGCGCTTTCATCGGAAGCCAAAGACGAGCAGCGTGAGGTCGTCACTCGGCTCCGCCGTGCGCCGGTGCCGGCGTTCCCCGAGGTTGAGCCGGTCGATGACATTGGTCGCGCCGGCGAAGCGATCGTTCAACAGCGCGCGCACGCCGGAGCGGTCGAGCGGCACGTCGTCGGGGTCGAAACTTTCCACCAGCCCGTCGGTGTAGAGCACGAGCCAGTCGCCGGGCGCCATCGTGAGATCGTGCCGATGCCGTGTCAGCTCGGGCAGGATGCCGAGCGGCGGCGCGCCCTTTAGGACGACCTCCTCCGCGCCGCCGGTGCCGGCGACGAGGAAGGGCGCGCAGTGGCCGGCATTGACCAGCTCAATCCTGCGCTCCGGGATGACGATGCGCCCGAGGAGCGCGGTGATGAACATACCCCTGATCGTATGCCCGCAGAGCATGGAATTCCAGCGGGCCAGTGCGTCATCAGGGCTGATGCCCGGCCGGATGATGAGCCGCCAGGTGGAGAGCGCCTGCGCCATCAGCAGCGCGGCGGGAACGCCCTTGCCCGAGACGTCGCCGATCACGAAATAGAATTCGTCCGGCGCGCTTTCGACCACGTCGTAGAAGTCGCCGCCGACGTTGTAGGCCGGCCGGTAGGCGGCGGCGAAGGTGAGGTCGGGGCGCTCCGGGAGCCGCTGCGGGAGGAAGCTGTTCTGGATCTCGCGGGCGAAGCCGATCTCCTGCCGCGTGCGCTCCTGCTCCTGCCGGCGCTCGATCGCGCGCAGCTTGTCGATCGCCGTCGCCGCGAGGTTTCCGTACGCGACGGTCGCCTCCAGGTCGGCCTCGTTGAAGGCTTTGCGATCGAGCGGATTCATGACCTGCAGCACGCCGATCTTGTTCTCGCCGCGCCGCAGCGGCACGCAGACCATCGAGCGCGTCCGGTAGCCGCTCTTCTTGTCGACGTCCTGGAAAAAGCGCGGGTCTTCGTACGCATCCGGCACGAGGAGCGGCTCGCCATGCTCGAGCACCCAGCCGGCGAGTCCTTTGCCCTTCGGGACGATGATCCCGGGGGCGAGGGTGTCGGAGATGCCGCCGCGCGCGGCGACGAGCTCGAGCTCCTGGTCGCGATTCACCAGCAGGAGCGACGCGGCCTCGGCGTGGAGCACGCGGCGCGCGACATCGAGAATGGCCGGGAGCAGGGCCGCGCTCTCGGTGATTCCATTGATGAGCGCGCTGACCTCGACCAGCCCTTTGTAGAGCTGCAGCTGGTGCTCGAGCGAGGCGGTATCCAACGGCATTCGCCGAGGAACGTAGCAGGCGGCGCGAAGGGGAAAAGCGGAAAGCGCGGCGGACTGAAGGCCGGCTTCCCCGCCCGCCTCAGCTGATCCGCATCGGCATCAGCACGTACAAGAACGGGCTGTTGATCTTGATCACGCCCGGACTCATCTCGTCGATGAGGTCGAGGTAGACTTCGTCGTTCGGGAGGTTGCGCAGCGGCGCGATGAGGAACTCCGGGTTGAAGGCGATCGAGAATTCGCGGCCCTTGTAAGTCACGGGAATCGACTCGCGCGCCTCGCCGATGTCCGGCGTGTTGGCGGCGATCTCGATGTTGTTCTTGGTAAAGACGAGCTTCACCGAATTCGACTTCTCGCTCGCGAGCAGCGAGACGCGGCGGACCGCGGTGTGGAAAAGCTCGCGCTCCAGCACCACGCGCTCCTTGGCCTCGGCGGGGATGACCTGCTTGTAGTTCGGGTAATTCCCCTCAATGAGCTTCGAGACGAGCAGCGTGCCGCCGACTTCGAACGAGACCTGGTTCTCGGTCACGCTCATCTTCACGTCGGTGTCGGCGGTGCCGAGCCGCGTGAGCTCGGTCACACACTTGGTCGGGACGATGATGTCGATCTCGTCGCTGCGCGGGAACTCGACCTCGAGGTCGACCAGCGCCAGCCGGCGGCCGTCGGTCGCGACCATCGTCAGCTTCTCCTCGCGGAAGGAGAAGAAGATGCCGTTGAGGACGTAGCGCGTCTCGTCGGTGGAGATGGCGTACTGCGTCTTCTTGATCGCGTCAGTCAGCGCGGAAAGCTTGAGGTGAAAGACGCGCGCGTTTTCAAACGCGGGGAGCGGCGGGAACTCTTCCTCGGGCAGGCCGTGGATCTTGAAAAAGGTCTGGCCGCAGCGGATCGAGGCGGTGTTCTTCGCATCGACCTCGATGTAGACATCGCTCGCCGGCAGCTCGCGCACGATGGTGGAAAGCCGGCGCGCGGGGAGCGTCGTCGCGCCTTCCTTCTCGACCGTGGCCTCGATGGCGGAGGAGACGCCGACATCGAGATCGAAAGTCGTCATGCGCACCTCGCCGCCGCGGGCCTGGAGCAGCACGTTGGAAAGAATCGGCAACGTGGTGCGCGTGCTGACCACATTTTGCACGGCCTGCAACCCGGCGAGGAGCTTCTCTTTGCTGACGCTAAATTTCATACTAGGGAATCCGCGATTGAATGACGCATTGGCTCGCAATGCGCAACCCCTTTTACCGCGCACCACCACAATGGCTGGTGGAAACCGGAAGATGGGTCCACGAAAGACACGAAAAACACGAAAGGGGAGGGGGAATCCGGAAGGGCCTACGAATCACACGAATCACACGAATCCGGAAGGCTGCAGGGATTCGTGCCGATTCGTGTGATCCGTGGGCAAACTCAGGGATTGGCGCGCGAGGGGAGCGCGCCGCTTGCCTCGCCGGGCCGGCTTCGGTTTACTGGGCGCCCGATGCAGACTTCTCCCGCCGCGGTTGCCATGTTCGCGGTCGCCGCGCTCCTCGGCGCGGTCGGCCAGTTTCTCTACAAATCAGGGGCCGATCGCGCGGGCGGATCGGTCGCGAGTTATCTGCTGAATGCGCGGCTGCTCGGTGGCGTTGCGTGCTACGTGGCGGTGATGGTGCTCTTCGTCGCGGCCTTCAAGAAAGGCGGGGCTCTCTCGGTGCTCTATCCCGTATACGCGAGCACGTTCATCTGGGCGGCGCTCATCGCGTGGCAGGCGTACGACGCGCCGATTCGACCGGTGCACGTCGCGGGCATGCTGCTCCTCGTCGCGGGCATGTATTTGATGGGGCGCAGCTAAACTGGCACGCTCCATGGATCCGGGTTTCGCCGCAGCGCCCCTTCGGGATTATTCCCAAATCCCCGGCGTCGCCAACTCCACGTTGTGCCCGTCCGGATCGCGGAAGTAGAGGCTCACGGCCCCCGAAGGCCACTGGACGCGCCCCTCGATGGCGAGGTTGAGTTGGTCGAGCTTTTCTTCCCAGAGCGACACCTCATGCGCGGCCATGCCGAAACAAATGTGATGCGGACCGGAGCCGTCGTGAGGCGGAATGGTCCCGCCCTCAAGGACCGTCGGGCTGGTGGATGCGCCCCGCACGAAAAGGAGGAGAACCTGATTTTCATTCATTTTGAGCGCGGCGAAACGCTCGTGCTGCCGGACGATCGGGGCGCCGAGCAGCTCGATGTAAAAGTCCCGGGCTCGATCGAGATCGTCGACGTAGAGCACCGACTCGGTGACGCCAGTGGTCGTGAGTGTGGTCTTCATGAAAAAACTTCGCCTCGCTGCCACGGCGGCGCAAACGTGGGTGTGATCAAATCCCAAATCCCAAAGGCCAAATAAGCTCCAGGAGCCAAGGGCCAAACCACAAACCGGAGTGGCCGCGCGCCTCGGAGTTTGGAGCTTTGAATTTGGGGCTTTGGCGCCCGTTTATTTGGCCCTTGGTGCCTGTGGGCTTGGAATTTGTGAGCTACCCCGTCTCGCGCACTTCCCACCCGGGATTCTGCTCGCCGAAATACCGCACGGTCCACGCGCTGGGGAAAAGCACGACCCACTGGCCCCGCGAATCCTGCGCGAGCGAAACGCCGGTCGGCAGGCTCACGGCGGGCTTCACCGGTGCGGCGGCTTTGCGCACGCCGCCGGTCGCGGCCGAAGCGACGGCCGGCGCGGCGGGGTTTTTCTCGCGCAGCCAGCGGACGATGCTCCAGGGGGCGGATTCGAGGCGGCAATCGGCCCCGTACTCGGACTCGAGGCGATACTTTAACACGTCGAATTGCAGCGGCCCGACGGCGCCGAGCAGCGGTACGCGCTGGAACGTGTCCGGCAGCTCGTAGGCTTGCGCGACGCCTTCCTTCAGGAGCTGGTCGAGTCCTTCGCGGAAGCGCTTGAACTTCGCGGTGTTCTCGTTGTGGAGATACGAAAAGCACTCGGGCGGGAAACGCGGGATCTCGTCGAAATGCACCTCCGGCACGTCGGCCAGCGTGTCGCCGATGAGGAAATCGTGGTTGCCGACGATGCCGACGACGTCGCCGGCCCACGCCTCGTCGAGCGTCTCGCGGTCGCGCGCGAAGAGGCGCTGCGAATTGGAGAGGCGCACCTTTTCGCCCGTGCGCGTCTGCGTCACCTGCATGTCGCGGCGGAACGCGCCGGAGACCACGCGGATGAAGGCCACGCGGTCGCGATGCTTCGGGTTCATGTTCGCCTGGATCTTGAAGACGAAGCCGGAAAACTCCGGCGCCTCCGGGTCGATCGTGCGCTCGCCGCTCACCCGCGCCGCCGGCCGGGGGGCGAGTTGCAGGAAGCGGTCGAGCAGCATCTGCACGCCGAAATTGTTGGCGGCGCTGCCAAAGAAAACCGGCGTCAGTTTGCCCGACTGCACTTCGTCGCGCGAGAAATCCGAGCCGGCCATGTCGAGCAGCTCCAACTCTTCGCAGACCTTCGCGTAGCGGTCCGGCGGCATGGAGTCCCGCACGAACTGCGCGTCGATGCCGCCGACCTTCACCGGCGCGCGATACGCGCCGTGGACCGTGCGTTCGAAGAGGTGCACCTCGTGCGTCTGGCGGTCGTAGACGCCCTTGAATTCCGGGCCGTCGCCGAGCGGCCAGTTGAGCGGGAAGGCCGAGATGCCGAGCACGCGCTCGAGCTCGTCGAGCAAATCGAGCGGCGCGCGCGCGGGCCGGTCGAGCTTGTTCATGAAGGTGAAAATCGGCACCCCGCGCCGGCGGCAGACCTCGAAGAGCTTCAGCGTTTGCGGCTCGATCCCCTTGCCCGCGTCGATGACCATGACCGCCGCTTCGACCGCCGTGAGCACGCGGTAGGTGTCCTCGGAAAAGTCCTTGTGGCCCGGCGTGTCGAGCAGGTTGATGACGCAGCCGCCGTACTCGAACTGCAGCACAGTGGAGGAGACCGAGATGCCGCGCTGGCGTTCCAGCTCCATCCAGTCGCTCGTCGTCGCGCGCTGGCTCTTGCGCGCCGTCACGCTGCCCGCGAGCTGCACCGCGCCGCCGTAGAGGAGGAACTTTTCGGTCAGCGTCGTCTTGCCCGCATCCGGGTGGGAGATGATGGCAAAAGTGCGCCGCCGCGCGACCTCGCGTTTGGCGTCGGCGGCGGAGAAGAGGAGTTCAGACATGGAAAACGGGACACGCAGAGTACATGAGACTGGGCGGGCGGCAACTTATGCGCACGCCGACGCCGAGATGGTGCGCAGTTATTTCGAAGAGTCGGACTGACGGGGCGGGTGCCGAGCGCATGGCTTGCGCTGCGCGTTCGAAGCGGCTACGTTTTCACCGTGCTCGATCTCCTGGAAAATCCGACCCTCGCACGACTCGCTCGTCCGGCTCGATTGTCGGACGGTTGCGAACCGGAGCAGCGCGTGGCTCTCGGCGGGATCGGCTGGGAAGGATACCTGGCGTTCGACGAGGCGCTGGGACATGACCGACCAGGGCCGCGCCTTTACTACCTGGACGGCGACCTCGAGATCATGAGCACGTCGAAAGAACATGAACGGATCAAAAGGCGGATTGCCACCTGCCTCGACCTCTACTTTCACGAACAAGGAATAGAGGATATCGCGCATGGGGAGGCCACGATGCGCCTGACCAAAAAGGCAGGCGCGGAACCGGACGAATCATGGTGCTTCGAAGTGGACAAGGAGTTTCCCGATCTGGTCCTCGAAATCGCTCTGACCAGCGGAGGTTTGGCCAAGCTTGAAATTTACCGACGGTTCGCCGTCCCCGAGGTTTGGATTTGGCGGCAGGGCCGGCTGGAGGTCCACTGTCTGCGCGCGGATGGGTCGGGCTACGATCCGGAGAGTGCCAGCCGCCTGCTGGCCGATTTGCCTATCGCCGCCTTGGAAACGGCGGTTGGGGAGAGCAGCTCGGTGCGTGCGCGCAATAATTTCCTGGCAGCGCTTGGGAGCCATCGATAATCCGCCGGGCTCTACTTCCCCAGGACTTCCACTTGCCCTTGGAGTACACGAGCGAGATGCGGCTGCCCTTGCGCAGCGCGGGGAGCGAATAGGCGTCGGGCGAATTCGCCGGCACGATGGCCTTGACGTGCAGGCCGGGCGCGGGCTTGCCCTCCGTGAGGGCGGGGCTCGGAGCCTTCACCCCAGCCGGCGCGGAGACCGCACTGTCGTTGGGCGTCCCGATGCCGTAACGCCCCCGCCAGGAGAGCAATGGATCGCGCGGCGAAGCGATTGCAGTCGGGCTGGCATGAAAGCGGCGATGTCCATTTCAATGCGTTGGTCAGCCTGCGGCGGCGACCGATTTGAGATCAGCGGCCGCCACTCATCCATAGTGACTTCGCTCGCCTCAGGGAATCCTGAGCGCCGGCGAAACCTGCGCCGCATTGGCAGAAATAAAAGACTGATTTCGAGGAACCACCGCCAGTTCGGCCAGCTCTGCATGCACCAGTGAGCCTCGCAGCTGCGCGTGGTCAATCGGCTCGCCGTTGCTTCTTACGATCTTTGAAAGCGGCAGCGTCCACTCGATCCGGGCGTGCGCTTTCAGAACGAACGGCGGAGGCATGGCAACAATGCCGGTCAGTCGCCCGAGGTTATACCTCGGGTCGTAAAGCTCGAACGATTCCCCGCTTTCCGGAGTCACCGATATCATCCCGACAAATCGTTGATCGTCCGTCAGGATGGTGACGTCTGTTGAGGACTCGTTCTGCAGTCTCACCATAAAGAAGAACCCGCCGTGCTCGCCGGTCGCCGCAAATTTCAGAGAGAGCGAAAAGTACTTCGCGTAGCTCCGCTCGACCATGGGGTCGGGCTCACGATCCCTTCGAAAACGTTCCCACGCGCCGTCGGCCACGTAAGCGAACAGCACCAGGAGAACGCCCAACTCGATGACTAGGAGACGGCGCTTTCTCCAAAGCTCAATGAGTCGGTGGAGTCGGCTCATGGCAGGCCGCTGGAAGCGCACGCTACGCCGCCTCCGGGAGCGTCTCGCTGTAACGCAGGCGCATCCATCCCAGCGTGACCAGGTTGCGAATCGCGCCGGCGATGGCTTGCTGTTTTTCTTCCGTCCGCCAGGCCTTTTTCCAGTCGAGGATGAAATCGTAAAGTTGTTGCTCGGCGACTTCCTCGCCCGGCTTGGCGCGTTTCACTTCCCGGCTGGCGAAGAGCACGGTCAGGACCTCCTCGGCCTGCTCGGTGTTCTTGATCCGGCTGAAGAGGTCCACGGTCTTTTCGATCTTCTTTTCATGGCGCTGGGTCACGTCCTCGAACTTTGATCGGTCCTTCTCGTACTGCGGTCCCACGCGGAGCGCCGTCATCTTTCCGAGTTGCTCCTCCTGCACCCAGTTGCGGTTGGCGAAGTGGTGCAACGCCAGCTTCACCTCGTCCGCAAAAGGCCCGTAACTGCCCTTGCTGAACTGGAATCCGGTGCGGACGCCCATTTCCGTCACCACATAGCAAATCTTCTGGAAGATGGTCCGCCCAACCGGATTGGCATACGGCTGTTGCCCGAGCTCACGGAGTACTTCCATCAGCACGATCCATTCGGGATTGAGCTTCTCCGGCCGGCGTCCCTTGCCGTCGAGGCTCATCTGCGAAGGGCTGGCGAGAAACTCCATGGTCAGCTCGTTACGTGGCGTGCCGTACGGAGCGTACACCTCCACGTCGAACTCCGCGTCACGCATCTTCTGGTAGATCAGCGGCCCGACCTCCGCCCACTCCAGGCCCCCATTGCCGCAGCCGAGCGGAGGGAAGGCCACGCTCTGGAGGCCCCACTCCTTCGCCTGCGCCGCGAGATAGTCGAGACCCAACACAATGTCCGCCATCCGCGACGCCGAGCGCCAATGATCCTTGGTGGGGAAATTCACGATCATCACCCCGCTCAAGTCTCGATAGAGATACGGCTCGCCCAGCCGCACCAACCCGCGTTCGCAGCGGTCCACGTAGTCCTCGTACATCGCCGGGTACGCCTTTTTGAACGCCAAGGCCACGCCTTTCCCTATGATGCCGACGCAGTTCACCGTGTTGACCAGGGTCTGGGCCCGGCTGGCGAAGAGGTCTCCAATGAGGGCTTTGAACATGGGCTGCGATGGTGGACTCAGTGAAAGAATAAAGCGGGATCGATCGAAATAGGTAGCGCAAAACCAAAATCCCTCAAGCGAGCCGAAGCCGGCCGGTCCACCACGTACGCGCCGGTGAGATAGCGCGGCTCGACGCAGTGCGGCACCAGAACCTCCGCGCATTTCTTGCGCTTCTTGTCGTAATACTCGAACCGATCGGTATCGCGCCAATCCATGGAATAAATGCGGTCGAAATCGAGCAGCCGCCACTGCCGCGGATGAAGAAATCGGACCCAGCGGTCCCCACCTGCCGCATTGCGGTCCGCCAGGAAGCGGATGCCGTGGAGCTTTTCCAATACCGTCTCGGCGTCGTTTTCGGCCACGCCAACGAAGGTCTTCTTCAGCATGACTTTGATCGCGCCGATGCTCTCCCTCGGCACACGCACGGCGCCGGCAAGTTTGCCATGCACCGGATCAGGACTGATGACGGCAGACTGCTTACTGATTGCTTCAAATCTCCCGGCTGTCGTAGGCCCAATGCAGCAGCGCCTGCCGTTGCCGCGGGCGGCAGGCGAGGTCGCCCGGGGCGCACGCTTTTTGCAACTGCGCGACGTGGCGCCTGATCGCCCTCCAGCGTTTGATTTGCCGCTGGTCCTCCGCCGGCAGCCGGCGGCCCATGAAGTAGCGGGCGTACCATTGAAACCAGCCGCGCGGGTCGTCGTCGTGGATCCAGCCCTTCTGCTGCCAGACTTTCAGCGGCTGGCTCGCCGCGACCCGAAAATGGTTGAGCGCCGGGTCCGGCCCGTGGTCGCTCAGGCGGGCGTGCTTGAACCAGGCGGCCGGGAATTCGTCGCGGCAGTCGTTCAGGTAATGCCCGCCGAACACGCCGAGCTCGAGCATCTCCGCCGGGGTGAGCTCGGGCCGGAACGACCAGTCGAAGTCCTGGCCGGGAGGGGCGATCCTCTCGTACCGGTAGCCGTGCTGGAGGTCGTCGTGAACCGTCACCATGGAAGCATTGTGCCAGTCGCAATTCGGCGGCAACACGAAGTTCGCGCTCATGCTTCGACCGGGCGGCCCAACGTTTCCGCTCGGCTGTTTCACTTCTGCACACTTTGCGATTGTCGTTCTGAATTAACTTTGTATTCCTGTCGGGCGGCTGCGCCACGCTTTCGACGACTTCAGAACCGATGCCTACCTTCAACCCGCCCGCTCGATCGACTTCGCCTGAAAAGTCCGATATATACCCGGTCACGAACGTTCGGCTCCTCGAGGATGCCGCGCGGTCCGGAGGAGCCGACGCGCAGGGCGCCGTGTACCTCAAATATCGGCGTCCGATCGAGTTGACGGTCCAGCGCTTCCTGAAGGATTGCTCCCGCGTCCGGGAGGGCGCGGAGGATCTCGCGCACACGTTCTACCACGCGAATTTTTCGCCCGAGGCCTTGGAGAAAGCGCTGCGCATCTGCGAGGAAAAGAAGATCAGGCTGCGGAGTTACCTCCAGGTTGAATTGAAATCGTTTCTGCGGAAGCGGCTGCGCCATTGGAGGGTGCGCCAGGGGGTCAACGTGGAACTCGATCCGGAAGGGGTGGAAGCCCCGTCCCAACAGCCGGGCTGGGAGAGCGAAAGCGCGCGCTTGTTCGATCACGAATGGGCCTGCACGCTGCTCAGCCAGACGCGGGAGGAGGTGATGGCGAAACTGGCCGGCCCCGATGGGATCTACCAGGCCTTGCTGCCTTGGATGGAGGGAGAGAACCCTTCGAGTCTGCGGGAGATTGGCGCAAAACTGGGCAAAACCGAAGATGCGATGAAGGGCCGGCTGAAGAGGTTGCGCGAAGAATTTCGCGAGTCGATCCTGCGACGGATTCGGGCCGGCATG